>JAUVHW010000022.1 GCA_030593075.1 Ardenticatenales bacterium | reverse complement strand
ATCCATCCTGCCCATCAGCCGGGGCAGAAAGGCGTGCCGGTGCTATGGCCTGGTGGTCGTGAGATCCGCTGCACGGCCTCCAGGGCCGGAATCCGCCTTGCAGCGGCTCGGCGCTCTGCCACGGCCCACCACAATCAGTATGGCGCTGATCGCCGGGATGTCTATGGGACGTTTGGACTGGGAGGGTTGTGCTGGTGCTGGCGCACGCAGCCGCAGCCGTGGTGATGGCTTCTGCGGTCCTTGGCTGATGCCCAGCGCCTTTTCCACCGTTCTTCTGAGATGATACTCGATCAGCGCGATTTCCTCCACTGGGAACCACCGGGATTCCTCATAGGTTCGGTCGCAGAGGGTTGGTCAGCTGCTGAAGCAGTGTGGCGCGGCCGGCCGACGAGCACTCGGCCGCCTGCTGGCCAGCACACGCGTTTGACCAAGCCTACTCTGGTTCCTTCATTTCGTCCCGGTCCTCGAGCGACTGATAGAAAGCGGGCGGACGTTTGATGGCTTGCAGCAGCTCAGCGGGTAGCTGATCCCGTTTCAACACGCCGGTCACGATAGCATAAGCGACTGACATGTCGTGCGGGCCATAATCGTAATGTTTGTAGAGCTCCCGCGAAGGCCCGGTATCGTACTGGTGAACGCGGTGGCTCAGGTCGCCGCTGCTCATCCTCCCGGCTCGCCACTCGGCAAAACTCTCGTCGAGTTTGGTCTGTTCTCGATGCAGCTCCACCTCATACGCGTCAGTCATGAGTTCGCGCAGCAGTTTCTTGGTTCTTCTTGGATAGTCTCCCATCTCGCAGCTACTCCAAGGGCGGCAGCTGTTCGGGCGGGAGCAGTACCTCAAGAGTGCGGGCCTGCCCCGGCACCCGCCTGACTAATCCCCTTTGCTCAAGCCGGAGCACCATATCGTGAACGGCGGGCGGCGTTACGCGGAAGAAGTGCTGCATGTCGGCCTCGGCCGGTGGCCGCCCATTGACCTTTGTGTAGTGGTAGATGTAAGCGAGGTACTGACCCTGTTTTGTGGTATAGCTGGTCATCTGCTATCCGCCGGACCGCTTGTGCGGGGCGTGCCGGAATCGTCTACCAGGTCCAGGTGCCTGTCCACATCGCCGTAGTGGCGATACCCCTCTCCCGTCGGTCTGGCGCCCGTTACGAATGCCTCAGCACGAGAGGCAAGTAGATCATTGGGCCCCACCACTCATCCGCGCCGATGTCGTAACCCGCACCAGCGGGGCGTGGTTCCCCGTCAATGTCGGTGGCAACTGTGGCGTCGAGGCCGGCGTTGATCGCCGCGCTGCGCAGGGCGATGTGATAATTAGCACTGCCCGGGTCCTTGAAAGCT
Organism: Ardenticatenales bacterium; assembly: GCA_030593075.1. Taxonomy (GTDB): domain Bacteria; phylum Chloroflexota; class Anaerolineae; order Promineifilales; family UBA4811; genus JAUVHW01. The sequence goes on along the minus strand of JAUVHW010000022.1, from coordinate 26,056 downwards.
GGATCGCCCCGCACGTTGACCGTGCCGGTGTACATAGTGCCGGGGCCAGCCCAATCGGTATCGTTGGCCCAGTCCCCACTGCCCCACAGCGTGGCCGCTAGGGTAGCCGTGTTGCCGGCGCTGACTGTGATTCCCACCGAGTGGCCAACGAGGATGGTGTTCGTCAGGACCACGCTGCTGGAGTGGGTCTCGCTGCTGGTGACGTAGACCCCGCTACCGTCACCGGCGGTGTTGCCGGCGATTGTGGTGTGCACCAGACGGGGAGAAGAATCGTGGATGCATAGTCCGCCACCCGCGACGCCAGCATGATTGCCAGCCACGACGTTGTTGACCAACGTGGGGGTGTAGAAGCCAAGGTACAATCCGCCGCCGCACGAAGTGGCGGTGTTGGAGATGACGACATTTCCGCTCAGCACGCCGTCGCCCAGGGCCAGCCCGCCCCCTGTGTCCGCGGCATTGCCCGTGAAGGTGCTGTCGGCCAGTGTACCAACCATCCCGTACAGACCTCCGCCTCGCTGGCCGGCCGTGTTGCCGGTGAAGGTGTTCCCGACGAGCGTCTCGCCGTACCACACTAACAGCCCACCGCCGGAATCGGCAGCGGAATTCGCGATGAAATGGTTGCCAATCAGTGTATCAGCATACCCGCACATCCCACCGCCCCAGCCACCAGTGAAGTTGCCGGTGAAGGTGTTGCCGATGAGTGTCACATCGTGTGCCCAACTCAGTAGCCCTCCGCCCTCGACAGAGGCGGTGTTGGAGGTGACAGTGTTCCCCACCAGCGTAGTGGCTCCTCCGCTTATCGCCAGTCCGCCGCCGCCACCGGTAGAGCTGTTGTTGCTGATCGTGTTGGAGATGAGCCAAACGACGCTGTCCTCCAGGTAGACCGCGCCGCCCTCGTACGACACGTTGGAACTGATCGTGTTGCTGGTCGCCGTGGCCTCGCTGTTCAGCAGAGCCAGTCCGCCACCTCCGTACAGCTCAGCGGCATTCCCAGTGAAGACGTTTCCATTGATCTCGGCATGGCTGTCCCACAGGAGTAATCCACCGCCGAGTATGGCACCGTTGTTGCCGGATATCCAGTTGTTGCTGATGATGATTGTGGCAGAAACCGCAAAGACCCCGCCGCCAACATGCCATGCCCAAGGGCCGCCTAGCACCATAGCGTCGCCGCCCGTGATGCGGAGCCCCTCCATCGTGAGGCTGAGCTCACCAGTGACATAGATGACTCGCCCCTCACCCTGGGCATCTAGCACAGCGGGGTTGGCTGCAGGGTCTGGCTGAATCCAGTCCGTGGTAGTGTATCCGCCCTGGATGGTCACGGTCTTGCTTATGTAGACCAGCTGCGAGAGCCCGCCGTATGGATTGACGCCGGTGTAATGGCCGCCGGCGACCTTGATGATCTCACCTGCTGTCGCGGCGTCCACGGCGGTCTGCACATCGCTGAAGACCTGGTCGCAGCCAGGATAAGGTCCCCCGCCCTCCAGCGTGACGCAATAGACGCCGCCGACAGCCGCGTGCTTCACTGCGGATGAGGCTCGAACGGGTTGATCCGTAGCCAAAACGACCATCGCCGTGATGGCCAAGGCAGCCAGAAGCACCGCCAACCCGATGGTGCCCATACGTTTAGCATACATCACACACCCCAATGGTCTACCGGGCGGGAGCGAGCCGGGCCGCCCGGCCGCCTGCCTGTGCCCTGCCATGTCCGCGTCACAACTCCACCGAGCACCCCAGGCCCGGCACCTCCGCCGCGATGAGGTAGCCGTCCTGCAGCGTAAAGCGGGGCGCGCTGGGATCATCCACCAGGTCCAGGTGCCCATCCAGGTCGCAGTAGCGAACGTTGGGACTGCTGAGCGCAAAGGCCAGCCCGGCCGCAATCAGCAACGCCGGTTCGTTGATGCATCCCACCATCGTCGCCAGCCCCGCACTCCGAGCTACGGCGTCTATCTGGCGGGCGCAGCGCAGGCCGCCACAGGCAGCCAGCTTGACACTCAGGCCATCGGCCGCGCGGCCGGCAGCGATCTCTAACGCCGACGACGGCCCCAGCACGCTCTCGTCAGCCAGCACCGGGACCGGGCTGTGTGCAGTGACCTGGCGCAGCGCCAGGAGGTCGCGAGCGGGCGTTGGCTGCTCCAGCATCTCCAGTACTCCCTCCAGCGTGCGGGCCACGTCCAATGCCTGCTGCTGATCGTAACCCTGGTCGGCGTCCAGGCGCAGCGTGCAGTGGGGCAGCGCGTCGTGGACCGCGCGAACCCGGCGGACGTCCAGGTCGGGGTCGGCCCCGCCCTTGAGCTTTAGTATTCGGAAACCCTGCCGGGCACGATGCCGGGCCATCTCTACCGTTTCCCGGACCGGCCCCAGGTTGATGGTGACCGAGGTGAGGATGCGGTGGCGATAGCCGCCCAGCAGCCGGTGCAGGGGCATCCCGGTCGCCAGCCCTAGCAGGTCATAGAAGGCGATGTCAAAGGCGCATTGGGCTGAGGGGGTTCCCTCGGTGAGGGCTGCCAGCTCGGTGAGGGCGTACTCGGTGTTCAGCGGGTTCAGGTCCTGGGCCCGGTCGGCGCACGCCTGGCAGGCGGCCGTCACATCCTCCAGCGTCTCCCCGGTGATGGCGGGGTCAAAGGCAGCACAGCCCCAGGCCACGTCTCCCTGGCGCGTCTCAATGCGTACGAACAGCACCGTGATGTGGCCTACGTCGGCGTGAAGGGCGGTTCGATAGGGCAACCGAAGGCTCAGTTCGGCCGGGACCAGCCTAACGCGGGTAATCTGCATGCGCCAACTCCTGTAGGCGGGTTCTCGTGGACTCTGTCTCCATATCGGTTTCCTTCCGGCCGGGAGAGAGGGGCTAGGAGAGCCATGGTCTGCGACACAGGCATTATACTGGCATTGCATTGAACTGCAATGTTGCCCCGGATTTGCGCGACTGCGGCGGACGCGTATACTTGTCAGGTAAGGAGTGTCGACCGTGAATAGAGTGCGCTTGCTATTGGTGGGACTGGGCAACCTCGGAACCCGTTTCTGTGGCATTCTGCTGGATAAAGGACCGCTGCTGCGCGGCCGGTACGGGCTGGAGCTGCGTCTGGTAGGTGCGGCCGACAGCGGAGGGGCGGCCTACCACGAGGAGGGGCTGAATCTGGCGGAGGTGATGCGCTTGAAGGAGTCGGGCGATACGGTGGCCCACTATCCCGACGCCGGCTTCCCCGACTGGCCAGCCCTGGAGCTGGTGGGGGCTGCCCAGGCCGACATGCTTCTGGAAGCCTCACCGGTCAACATGAGGCAGGCCGCAGAACCGGGGTTGAGCTGCATCCGCACTGCTCTGCAGCGGGGGATGCACGTGGTGACGGCCAACAAGGGGCCCATTATCCTCGCCTATCGCGAACTACACGACCTGGCGGCCGAGAACGGCGTCCAGTTGCGCTTTGACGGCGCGGTGGCAGGCGGGCTGCCAGTGCTCTACCTGGCGCGGCGCGACCTGCGTGGTGCGCGGATCCTTCGGATTGAGGCTGTGCCCAACCTGGTTACTGGCTATGTGATGGATCTGGTTGGGGAGGGATTCTCCTGGAACCAGGCGCTGGTTAGGGCCAGCCGGGAGGGTGTCCTGGAGGCCGATGCCCGCTGGGACCTGGACGGGTGGGATGCGGCCGCCAAGCTGGTGATACTGGTGAACGCAATCATAGAGGAGGCCGCGCTGCGGGAGCGTCCGGCCCGGATGGAGGATGTGGCGCGGACCGGGATCCTTGACCTGGATCCGGATGCCCTGCAGCGCGCGCGAGAGGAGGGGCGGCGTTACCGGTTGCTGGCTCAGGCGGAGCGCCGTGGCGGTGGAGATTTCCTGCTCTCGGTCGGCCCGGAACTCCTTGCGCCGGAGCATCCGCTGGGGAGACTGGGCAGCAAACAGATGGGCGTGGTCCTGACCACGGACATCTATGGCACCATCGTTGCCACGATAGATGAACAGGATCCAGTGCCCTCGGCCGCCTCGATGTTGCGGGATCTGCTGGACATCATGGTCTGAGGAACAGCACGCCCAGGGGGGGCAAGGTCAGCGCGGCCGAGCAGGGTTGGCCTTGCCAAGGTATCTCCTCGGCCGTAACGACACCGCTGTTCCCCATTCCGCTCCCGCCGTACTGGTCGGCGTCGCTGTTCAGTAGCTCACGGTATACCCCCGGCCGGGGCAGCCCCACCCGATAGTCCACGCGGGGGACCGGGGTCCAGTTGGCGATGATGATCACGGGGGGCGCTTCACTCTTCCCTCTGCGGATGAAAGAGACGATGCTTTGATCCACATCGCGAAAATCAATCCACTCGAACCCCTCCCAGCTGAAATCGTCCTCATAGAGGGCAGGTTCGGCGGAGTAGACGTGGTTCAGGTCCCGCACCAGACGCTGCAGCTGGCGGTGGCGCTCCTGCGGAGAATCCAGTAGGTGCCACTGCACACTCGAATCATAGTCCCATTCGTCCCACTGGCCGATCTCTCCCCCCATAAAGTTGAGCTTCTTTCCCGGGTGTCCAAACATGTAGGCATAGAGGGCGCGCAGGTTGGCGAATTTCTGCCAGTCATCACCGGGCATCTTGCTCAACATGGCGCGCTTGCCATGGACTACCTCGTCGTGCGATAGCGGCAGGATAAAGTTCTCGGTAAAGGAGTAGAGCAGCGAGAAGGTCAGATTGTCGTGGTGGTAGCGGCGGTGGACCGGCTCTCTGCTCATGTAGAGCAGCATGTCGTGCATCCAGCCCATATTCCACTTCAGGTCAAAGCCCAGGCCTCCCACGTAGGTCGGCCGGGAGACCATGGGCCAGGCCGTGGATTCTTCGGCGAAGGTGAGAACGTCAGGATATTCCTGATGAACCACCTCGTTGAATCGCTTGAGCAAGCTGATCGCTCCCAGGTTTTCCCGGCCGCCGTACTGGTTAGGAATCCACTCCCCCTCGGCCCGCGAGTAGTCCAGATAGAGCATAGACGCCACCGCATCTACGCGGAGGCCGTCGAGGTGATACTTGTCCAGCCAGAACACGGCGCTGGAGAGAAGGAATTCCCTCACCTCGGTGCGATCGTAGTTAAAGATGAGCGTGCCCCAGTCTTTGTGCTCTCCCTTTCGCGGGTCGGCGTGATCGTAGAGGTGAGTGCCGTCAAAGAAGGCCAGCCCCACCTCGTCCTTGGGAAAGTGGGCCGGCACCCAGTCCAGGATGACGCCGATGCCGGCCTGGTGGCAGCGGTCGATGAGCAGCATCAGTTCGTCGGGCGTGCCAAACCGGCTGGTGGGGCAGAAATAACCAATGGCCTGGTAACCCCAGGAGCCATCAAAGGGATGCTCGGTGATCGGGAGTAGTTCGATGTGGGTATAGCCCATCTCCTTGACATAAGAGACGAGCTCGTCGGCCAGGTCGAGGTAGGTGAGCCAGCGGCCGTCGGCGGTGCGTCTCCAAGAACCCAGGTGGACTTCGTAGATAGAGATGGGGGCCTCCAGCGCGTTGGCGGAACCGCGCGTCTCCATCCAGGACTGGTCGCCCCATTGATAGCGGTCAACGTCAAAGACCAACGAGGCGGTCTTGGGGCGCAGCTCGGCCGCAAAACCGACCGGGTCGCTCTTTTCCACCACGTACCCCCGGTGGCGCGAGCGGATTTCGTATTTGTAGATCTCCCATTCCTCGAGGCCGGGGATGAACAGCTCCCAAATACCGGTGGCCCCGCGCGGCCGCATGGGGTGTCGCCGGCCGTCCCACTGGTTGAATTGCCCCACCACGCTGACCCGCTCGGCACTGGGGGCCCACAGGGAGAAGCTGACGCCGCGCACCCCCTCAACTTCACAAAGATGAGCGCCCAGGCGGTGGTAGATGCGATGATTGCTGCCCTCGCCAAAGAGATGCAGGTCAAAGTCAGAGAGGACCGGTGGAAAGCGGTACGGGTCTTCGGCCTCGTAGGTCACACCTTCGTGCTTGGTGATGACGAGCGTGTAGCTGAAATGCTCTTGGCGCCCTGGGAAGACCGATTCAAAGAAACCGTCCGGGTGGATCTGCGTCATGGGACAGAGCTGCTCTTCCTCTGCGGCCGGCCGTACAGCTGCCTTTTCTGCGTGGGGCAAGAAGGCGCGCACTGCGATTGCCGGTTTGCCGTCGATCTCCACCGGATGCTGTCCCAGGATGTCAAAGGGCGTGCTAAGGTAGGCGCCGCAGACTGCGGCGACTGCGTCGGGGTGGACGGTTGCTTGCATCGAGTGCTCCTTGCGTCATGCCGCCTCGGTTTGTGACTGCAGCACCACGAGGCGGGAGTGCGTCATTCCTCTGATCCAGCCGCCAGCGCGGCTGCTCGCGCCATGTGCGGCGTGTCACCTGCTCGCGCCGACCGCCAGCTCACGTGGTGCGGATCGGCCGCGGCTAGCAGGGCTTCCCATTCGTGACGGTTGGCGACCGGCTTACCGCCCTTGGTGCGCCAGCCTCTCGCCAGCCATCCCTCGATCCACTTGGATGCGCCCTGGATCAAATAGTCAGCATCAGAGTAGACGACCACCGAGCAGGGCCGAGTGAGGGCCCTGAGCCCTTCGGCCGCGCCTTGGATGAGCAGAGCGTTGGCGCTGGCTTTCTTCGCCCGGCCGCTGAGCGTGCGAGCGTGGCCTCTCTTGCAGAGCACCACCCCCCAGCCGCTGACCTTGCGGCGGCGGTCGTGGGAAGCCTTGACGTAGATCTCAACCTCTGGAGGTCCTTGCTCAGGCTTGGCGGCCGTGGTGGGTGGCCTGGAAGGGCGCAGGGCTTCCCGCGCCTGGGTTGCCAGGCGGTCGGCCCTCTCATTGTGGCGATGCCCCGCGTGCCCCGGCAGCCAGTGCCAGGAGATCTCGTGGATGCGCGTCAACCCACGGAGTGCCCTCCACAGCGCTTGGTTCTTGACGGGAGCTTTGGCCTTGGTCCGCCATCCGTTGCGTTCCCAGTCCTCAATCCAGCTGGTTATTCCCTGGCGCAGGTACTCGGAATCGGTGTACAGCTCGACGGAGCAGGGGCCGAACATCCCCTCTAGCATCGCTAGACTGGAGACGGCCGCTTGAAGCTCCATCTGGTTGTTGGTGGTCTGGGGGTCGTTGCCGCTCAGCAGCCACTCTCCGCGGCCAGCGCGCACGACGGCGCCCCAGCCGCCTGGCCCTGGGTTGGGTTTGCAGCCGCCATCGGTATAGACTTCCACCCGCGAAGGTGGCTTCAGCCTGGCCCTCTGCGCAGCACTCATCGGTCAAGAATCTCCACACAGTAATGATACTCGCTCTGCTCCCGGCCGGCAACCGGGACCGCGCAGCAGCATCAACTCCCAATATGCCATTGCGAGCGCAAGCGAAGCAATCTCCTGGGCCGTTGGGGAACGGTGTCCCGACTATCGACCGCTCACGCGGCCGCTGTGCTCTCTCGTCCATTTCGTGGTAGAATATGAGGTTAAGACGTCTGGAGGTCGTAGAGTGAGCCAAGAGGCAAGCATAGCTCTCGACGCGAGTCGCTGCGAACATCTGACTCCTCAGTTCATGGAGCGGTTCCATGTGCTCCTCCATGAGTTGGACCCGCTTGGCTCGTGGCAAGCCAGCTATGCGGGCCTGGTCGTCCATTGCCTGACTGCCATTGACCAGTTTCTCGGCCGGTTGAGGGGCTACCTGGACCAAGAGCATCAGTTACTAGTGACTGATGCTCTTCTTGCTTCCTTTGAGGCGCACGAGCTCACGCTGCGCAAGTCAGAGGACGCGTTGTTCTTCGAGCACCCTCTCGCCACGGCCGACTATCTGGCTGGCTTTCGTCTCGATGCCCCCACCCTGGCGGCAGCGCTGCTGCATGATGTGGCTGAGGACACCAAGGTCTCGGTTTCGCGGGTAGTCGAGCTGTTTGGCCCAGAGGTGGGCAAGCTGGTCGACGGCGTGACCAAGCTGCGGGTCACCGGCCGGCAGGTTGCCAGCCAGCTTCAACAGGACCGGATCCGCATTGAAAGCATCAACAAGCTCTTCCAGTTCATGGTGGATGATGTGCGTGTGGTGTTGGTCAAGCTGTCGGACCGCAGGCACAACATGACCACCCTGGACGCGCTTCCGGAGGAGAAGCGGCGCGAGAAGGCGCACGAAGTGGTGGACGTGTATGCCCCGCTCGCCTACCGGCTGGGGATGTGGGACGTCAAAGCGGAGCTGGAGGAGATGGCGCTCCAGACCCTGCACCCCGACTTTTACGACCGGCTAGAGGCGCTGATGGAGCGCCGCGCTAGAGAGCAGGACGCCCGGCTAGAGATGGCCCAGCAAGCCCTCGGGGCGTACCTCAGCGGAGCAGGCCTGGAGGCGTTGACCGAGCCGTCGCCGGAGCAGATTTACACTGTATATCGGGAACTGGCGTGGGAAGGCCGCTTGAGGCCAAAGTTGAGCGACACTATCCGCATTGCTGTGCTGGTCGACGAGCGGCCCCAATGTTACCGTGCCCTGTGCGCGGTGCACGAACTGTGGAAGCCGGTTCCGGGCACCTTTGACGATTACATTGCCCATCCGCGCGAGAATCTCTACCAGTCGTTGCACACCACCGTTTTTGGGCCCGGCGGGCTGCTCAAGGTTCGCATTCGCACGCACGAAATGCATCAGATAGCCCATCATGGCATTCTGACCCGCTGGAGCGCCAACATCCCGCATGAATCGGAGGCCTTGGACGCCCAGGTCCTGCGGCTCCTGGAGCGCCTCAAGCCAGTGGCTGGCATAGCTGAGCGGGATGACCGCCTGGCAGCATACCGCGAGGCGTTGACCGGGCAGATCCAGGTCTTTACGCCGGACGGCGATCTCATTGAACTCCCGGCCGGATCGACCCCCCTGGACTATGCGTATCAGATTCACACCGGGCTGGGCGACGAGGCGCGAGGAAGTCGGATCAACGGTGTACCGATGCCGCTCAGTACGCCGCTCCGCAGTGGAGATGAGGTGACCATCATCCGGGTGAAGAAGGAGCTGCCCCTGCGGGAGTGGCTGGACGAGGACCTGGGCTTCGTGCGGACCACCTACGCACGGAACAAGATCAGGCGCGCTTTTCGTCGGATCAAGGGAATCAAGGCCGTGTCTGCAGGCCGGGAGGCGCTGCATCGTGAGATGCACATGATGGGTGTGGAGGACTATGACCTGGAGGCAATGGCCCGAGAGCTAGAGTATGACGACGCCGAGAGCCTGCTGGTGGCAATCGCGCGAGCAGAGCTGATGCCGTACGTTGTCGCTCATCGGGCCATGGCGGCAGAATGGGAGGCGTTGGAGACCGAGACAGTGGACGATACCGCGCTGTCGGAAGACGGGACCATTCTGGTGCGTGGGGTTACCGACCTGCAGACCCGGCTCTGCCGCTCTTGCGAGCCTGCTCCGGGTGATCCGATTGTGGGCAACATGCTGCGCGGTGGTCAAGTGACGGTTCACCGGATGGACTGTCCCCACATATCATCCGCCTCTCAGCAGGGGAGTCAGCTGCATCTCCTGGAGGTTGCGTGGGTAGAAAGGCCTCGCACCGTCCGGCCGGTTCACGTATGCGTGGCGGCCGTTGACCGCAGCGGCCTGGCTCACGACATAACTCAGATTCTCAGAGCCGAGGACATAAACATTCGAGAGCTGTACGGAGTGGGAAACAGCGACCACCACATCGCCCTGCTGGGGGTAACGTTCGAGGCGACCGATCTGCGTCAGGTGTCGCGCATACTCCATCGCATAGCGCAGGTGCCCAACCTCGCGGCCGTCCAACGGGTGCCCGAGTTCCCTGAGAGCCGGGAGGAGACCATGAAGTGGGCCATCGAGAGCGTGCAGGGGAGTTGAGGAACTGCCCATCCCTCAGCGCGCTTTGCGGCTTTTCCGCATTCTCCTTCATCCTTTCTCTGGTTTGTGGTACAATTGTTCTATAGTTGGGTCGGCCGGCAGTCTGGCGTCAGGTGCCTTTGATGGCTCAGGATAGAATAGTCGTACGCGGAGCGCGTGAACACAACCTAAAGAACATCACCGTCGAGATTCCGCGCGACAAGCTGGTGGTGATCACCGGCCTGTCGGGATCGGGCAAGTCCTCGCTGGCTTTTGACACCATTTTCGCCGAGGGACAGCGCCGGTACGTGGAGTCTCTCTCTGCCTACGCTCGGCAATTCCTGGGACAGCTTGAAAAGCCGGACGTGGAACAGATTGAGGGGCTGAGCCCGGCCGTAAGCATCGACCAAAAGGGGGTCAGCCGCAACCCCCGCTCGACCGTGGGCACCGTGACCGAAGTCTATGACTACTTGCGGCTGCTGTACGCCCGGGCCGGCACGCCTCACTGCCCCGAGTGCGGCCGGCAGGTCGAGCAGCAGAGCGCTGAGCAGATTGTGGACTCGGTTCTGCGCCTTCCGGCCGGCACCCGGATTCAGGTGCTGGCGCCGCTGGTCAAGGATCGCAAAGGGCACCACCAGTCCGTCTTTGAGGAGGTGCGCAAGGCTGGATTCGTGCGGTTGCGGGTGAATGGCCAAGTACGGGACGTGGACGACGACATCGAGCTGGACCGCTACAAGATGCACGTTATTGAGGTGGTGGTGGATCGGCTGGTGACAGCTGCTGAGGAGAGCGAGGACGCTGCCTCGGTCCGGACGCGCCTCACCGACTCGGTAGAGACGGCGCTCGAGATGGGAAAGGGGACGGTGCTGGTCAGCAATGCTTCGGTCGATCCGCCCGAGGACACTCTCTACTCTGAGAAGCTTGCCTGTGTCTATTGCGGCGTAAGCCTTCCCGAGCTGGAGCCGCGCTCCTTCAGTTTCAATAGCCCTCACGGAGCCTGCCCCACCTGCCAGGGGCTGGGTGACCAGTTGGAACTTGACCCCAACCTCATCGTGCTTGATCGGACCCTGAGCTTGAGAGGGGGAGCGCTGGACCCATACCCCAGGGACCAATCCGGATGGAATTGGCAGCAGCTGCGGGCGGTTTCTGAGCATTTCGACATTCCGTTGGACCGGCCGTGGCACAGCCTGCCGGAGTCTCAGAAACAGGTGCTGCTCTACGGCAGCGGGGACGAGCGCATTCTCATGCGCTACGTGCACGAGCGCGGGCACGGGGAGTACCAGACGCACTTTGAAGGGGTTATCCCCAATCTGCGCCGGCGCTACCGGGAGACCAACTCGGACTATATGCGGCGAAAGATTGAAGGCTATATGGCCGAACGGCAGTGCCCCGCCTGCCAGGGAGCGCGCCTACGGCCGGAGAGCCTGGCGGTAACCGTCGACGGATTAGGGATTGTGGACGTAGTCGACTGGCCCGTCGCGCAGACGCTGGAATGGGTGGAGCGGCTGCAGGGGAGCGACGCGCCCTTGTCGGGCCGTCAGCGAGCCATAGCGGAGCAGGTCCTGAAGGAGATCCACGACCGATTGGGGTTCATGGTCAGCGTGGGGCTGGACTACCTTACGCTCAGCCGGACGGCCGGCACCCTGAGTGGTGGTGAGGCGCAGCGAATCCGCCTGGCAACGCAGATTGGGTCCCGCCTGATGGGGGTACTGTACGTGCTGGACGAGCCCAGCATTGGGCTTCATCAGCGGGACCAGGCGCGGCTGCTCCGCACTCTGAAGGGGATGCGCGATCTGGGCAATACACTGCTGGTGGTGGAGCACGACGAGGAGACCATGCGGGCGGCCGACTGGATCGTAGACCTCGGACCGGGCGCGGGAGCCGAGGGCGGCGAGGTGGTCTGCTCGGGCACGTTGGAGGATGTGGTAGTCTGCCCAGAGTCGCTCACCGGCGCATATCTCTCAGGCCGGATGAGTATTCCCATCCCCGAGGGGCGCCGGCCGGGGAACGGCGGTGAACTGATTCTGCGCGGCGCGCGGGAGCACAACCTGAAGGGAATAGACGTGCGCTTCCCGCTGGGCAAGCTGACCTGCGTCACCGGAGTCTCTGGCTCGGGCAAGAGCACGTTGGTGATGGAGATACTGCACAGGCGGTTGGCTCAACGGCTGCACAACTCAAAGAAGCGGCCGGGGGCGCACGACGCTGTTGAAGGCGTGGACCTCATTGACAAGGTGATCAACATCGATCAGAGTCCTATCGGCCGCACTCCGCGCTCCAATCCGGCTACCTACACCAACCTCTTTGACCAGGTGCGGGCGCTCTTTGCCGAGCTGCCGGACGCCAAGGTGAGGGGCTATCGGCCCGGCCGGTTCAGCTTTAACGTCAAGGGCGGCCGGTGCGAGGCCTGCCGGGGACAGGGGCAGCTGCGAATCGAGATGCAGTTCCTGCCCGACATCTACATCCCCTGCGACATCTGTCACGGGACGCGCTACAATCGGGAGACTCTGCAGATCCGTTACCGAGGACTGAACATCGCGGAGGTCCTGGAACTGGGTGTGGATGAAGCGCTCGACTTTTTTGCCAACTTTCCCCGCATCCGGCGCAAGCTGATCACCTTGCGCGATGTGGGGTTGGGGTACGTTCGGCTTGGTCAGCCGGCGCCCACTCTCTCGGGAGGCGAAGCGCAGCGGGTGAAGCTGAGCAAGGAACTCTCCAAGCGGTCCACCGGCCGGACTCTCTACATACTCGATGAGCCTTCGGTGGGTCTGCATTCGCACGACGTTGCCAAGCTGATCCAGGTACTGAACCGGCTGGTGGACAAGGGCAACACGGTCATCATTATCGAACACCATCCGGACATCATCAAAGTGGCCGACCACCTGGTGGATCTGGGACCGGAAGGGGGCGACGCCGGCGGGGAGATTGTGGCGGAAGGCACGCCGGAGGAGGTAGCCCAGGTTCCAGACTCGTACACGGGCCAATTCATCAAGCGTCACCTGAGGCCGGCTTTGTCTTGACAGGAAAGCGTTTTCCGGTAGAATTCGCCGGGTTGAGCCCATGCGAGTACGCATCCGGATAGCACAATCGCGCTCGCTTGCCCAGAGCCCCGGTTCTGGGAGCGAGTGCTTTTCATTGAGCCAGTCGAGAGCCGAAAGGCTCTCTTTTTTTGCCTGTCTGTGCTCAGCCGGGGGGCCTGCATGGGTGTGATTCGCCTTCCGGGTCTGATCGACCCCCACGTTCACATGCGCGAACCCGGCGGGACGCACAAGGAGGACTGGGATTCCGGCACCTGTGCGGCTCTGGCTGGTGGCTATACTTGTGTGCTGGCGATGCCCAACACTTTGCCCCCGCTGACCGACAGTAGGACCCTGGAGCGGTCGCTGGCGGCCGCTCGACGGAAGGCCCGCTGCGACTATGGCGTACACTTGGGGGCCGGTGCGGGCAACGTGCAGGCGGCCGCCTCCCTGGCGGAGCGAGTGGTTGGGCTAAAGATGTACCTGGACCAGACCTTTGGCCCGCTGCAGTTGGGTGACCTGGCGGCACTGAATGGGCACATGGCGCGCTGGCCGCGGCAGCGGCCGTTGCTCGTCCATGCCGAGGGCAGCAGCATAGCGGCCGCTCTCCAGCTTGCTTGGCTCAACCACCGGCCGGTGCACGTCTGCCACGTCAGCCGCAAGGCGGAGTTGGAGCTCATCCGGGCCGCCAGGGAACGAGGCGCGCTGGTCACCTGCGAAGTCGCCCCCCATCATCTCTTCCTGACCGAAGACGATGCCCCGTCCCTTGGGCCCGGCCGTTGCGAGGTCCGGCCGAGGCTGGCGACGGGCGCCGACCGCGACGCGCTGTGGGCGGGCTTGAAATCCGGAGTGATCGACTGCCTAGCCACCGATCACGCGCCGCACACCGCGGCCGAGAAGGACGGCGAGAATCCGCCGCCGGGCTTCCCGGGCCTGGAGACGGCACTGGGTCTGATGCTGGGCCGGCTCGAGCTGGACGAGTTGGTCGCCGTGATGCACACGAACCCCTCTCGCATCTTTGGCCTGCCGCAACAGCCGGAAACCTGGATTGAGGTCGATCCAGACGCCTGCTGGGTGGTCACGGCCGGGCAGATGCACTCGCGCTGTGGGTGGACCCCTTTTGAGGGCCGGCGGCTGACCGGCCGGGTGCGGTCTGTAACCCTGCGCGGCCGTCTGGCCTTTCGAGATGGTGAGGTGCTGGCACCGGCTGGATGGGGCCAGAATGTGAGAAGTGATTGATTAGCGAAAAGGAGCAATGAACATGAATGCGATGGCAAGCGGCCCTGGCGGCCGCACAGTAAGCAGGCACCTACCCTTTGGCGAAAAGCGTGACAGCCGCTTTTACGGCCAGTCTATCCTCTCTGTCTCGCAGTTTGACCAGGTTGACCTGGCTACCATCTTTGAGGTGGCGCGGGAGATGCGGGCTATGGTCGAGCGCGTTGGTTCTTTCGACTTGCTCAAGGGCAAGGTCTTGACCAATCTGTTCTACGAGCCTTCTACGCGTACCTCCTCCTCATTCGTGGCTGCAATCGAGCGGCTGGGAGGCAGCGTCATACAGATCAACAACGTGAGGTTTTCCTCGGTTGCCAAGGGCGAATCGCTGCCCGACACTATCCGGACGCTGGAATCCTATTCGGACGCCATCGTTCTGCGCCACCCCGAAAAGGGGTCGGCGGCGCTGGCTGCCAGCCATGCCACCAAGCCGATAATCAACGCTGGCGACGGCCCGGGTGAACACCCCACCCAGGCGCTGCTGGACATCTTTACCATTCGCGAGGAGATGGGCCGGATCGATGGCCTGACCATCACCATGCTGGGCGATCTCAAATACGGCCGCACAGTCCACTCTCTGTCTCGCCTGCTGACCCTCTATGACGTCAGGCTGAACTACGTGTCTCCCAAGATCCTAAGCATGCCCAGCTCGCTGGTGGAGAGTCTGGCCAAAGAGGGGACGCCCCAGAACGAGTATCGGGAGTTGGAACCGGTGCTGCCGGAGACCGACGTGCTGTACGTGACCCGCGTCCAGAAAGAGCGGTTTGAGAACCAGGCTGAGTACGAGCAGGTCAGGGGCACCTACGTGATCACGCCGGAGACGTTGGCGGCCGCCAAGGAAAAGATGATCGTCATGCATCCCTTGCCACGGGTGGGCGAGATCTCTATGGAGGTAGACACCGACCCGCGCGCGGCCTACTTTCGGCAGATGGAGAACGGCATGTACGTGCGCATGGCCCTGCTGGCCCTGGTGCTGGGGAAAGCATGAGCGAGTCCTTCTTCGCTCGCCTGGAGCGCCGCGCCCAGGAGAGCGATTCACTGCTGTGCGTGGGGCTCGACCCTCACCCCGAGATGCTGGAGCAGCCCACGGCCGCGGCGGCTCGTGGCTTTTGCCTGCGCCTGATCGAACTCTGTGCCGGCTATGCCTGCGCTTTCAAGCCCAACAGCGCCTTCTTTGAGGCCTTTGGGACGGAGGGGATAGAGGCGCTGGCCGAGGTTATCGCCGCCGTACCGGATTCCATTCCGGTCGTCCTGGATGCCAAGCGCGGCGACATTGCCAGCACCGCCCAGGCCTACGCTCGCGCCGTCTTTGATACCCTGGGCGCCGATGCCGTCACTGCCAGCCCCTACCTGGGCCGCGACTCGCTGGATCCGTTCCTCACCCGGCCGGAGCGGGGCGTCTTTGTGCTCTGCAAGACCTCCAATCCAGGCGCCGACGAGTTCCAGGCGCTGCCGGTGTGCGCCGGGGAACCGCTGTACGTGCGCGTTGCCCGCCAGGCACAGGCGTGGCGGGCCCACCACGGGCACGACAACCTTGGACTGGTCGTCGGCGCTACTGATCCTGCTGCGCTGGCGAGGGTGCGGTCGGCCGCTCCTGACCTTTGGTTCCTGGCGCCCGGTGTGGGTGCTCAGGGCGGCGACCTGGCTGGGTCCCTGGCTGCCGGGCTGCGGGCTGACGGGCTGGGGATGCTGGTCGCTGTCTCGCGCTCCATCGCCCGCGCCAGTGACCCCGGGGCGGCCGCCGCCGCTCTGCGGGCAGCCATCAACGATGCTCGCCGACAGACCGGACCGCGCAAAGTCAGGAGGTCGGAAGGGCTGGAGGTGGCCTCGGCCGTGTTTGGAGCCGGCTGCGTGCGCTTTGGCCAGTTCACGCTAAAGTCGGGTGAGCAGGCGCCCATCTACCTGGACCTGCGCCGGCTGGCGTCTGATCCCCGGGCGTTGTCGGTCGTGGGGGACGCCTTTTTGCCCGTTCTGCGCGGTCTCGAGTTCGAGCTGCTGGCAGCCATCCCCTACGGTGGGCTGCCTATCGGCACGGCCGTCGCCCTGGCCGGCGGCTGGCCTCTCATCTACCCGCGCCAGGAGGTCAAGGCACACGGAACCCGGTCGGCCGTGGAGGGGGCATATCAATCCGGCGAGACGGCGGTGGTGATCGACGATGTGGTAACCACCGGCGGCAGCAAGTTCGAGGCCATCCAGAAGCTGGAGGCGGCCGGTCTGAAGGTGAGAGACGTGGTGGTGTTGGTCGACCGTGAGCAGGGCGCGACCGAGACGATGTCAAAGGCGGGCTATCGCCTGCACTCGGTGGCTACCTTGCGCAGTTTGCTGGCTGACTGGCGAGCGAGCCGAGCGGTCACGGAGGAGCAGTATCAGGAAGTGATGGCGTATCTGGGATGAAGGTCTACCATCGCATAGTGCGTCCAGCGCTCTTCAGGTTCGACCCCGAGACGATCCACGGCGTTACGGTTCGCGCGCTGGAGCTTGCCGGCCGGGTACCCTTGGGGCTGCGTTGGCTGGCCGGCCGTTTCGACTACCGTGACCCGCGGCTGGAAAGCGAGGTGTTCGGACTCAGGTTCCGAAACCCGGTGGGCCTGGCGGCCGGCTATCTGAAGAACGGTAGGGCGGTGCGCGAACTGGCGGCGCTGGGATTCGGGCACCTGGAGGTGGGGACGGTGACCCCGCTCCCCCAGGCCGGGAACCCCCGGCCGAGGGTGTTCCGCCTGCCGGAGGATGGGGCGGTCATCAACCGGATGGGGTTTCCCAACGACGGCGCCGAGGCGCTGCTGAGTCGTCTGAAGCGGTACGGGTCGGGAGAGATCCGCGCCCAGGTGGGAGTGAACATAGGTAAGGGGTGCGACACTCCAATCGAGGAGGCCTTTGGCGACTATGAGCGGCTTCTCCGGCAGTTTCACCCCTACTCCGATTACGTCGCCGTCAACGTCAGTTCGCCGAACACCCCCGGGCTGCGCAAGCTGCAGGGCAAGGCTCTGCTGGAGAGCCTGCTTGGTCAACTGGCGCGGCTGAAAGCGCAGCTGTGCCCTGAGACCCCTCTCCTGGTCAAGATCGCGCCTGACCTGACGCTGGCCGAGATTGACGACGTGCTGGACGTTGCTGGCTCTTGTGGCATTGCGGGCATCATCGCCACCAACACCACCGTGAGCCGGGAGGGGCTGACCGGCCCGCGGCCGGCGCGCTCCAGGGAGGGGGGTCTGAGCGGAGTGCCGCTGCGCCAGACCGCCACCGAGATCGTTCGCTACATCTACCGGCAGACGGCCGGCTCTCTGCCCATCATTGGGGTGGGTGGGGTGGACAGCGCAGAATCCGCTTTGGAGAAGATCCGGGCCGGCGCCAGCCTGGCGCAGGTGTACACCGGGCTGGTCTACCAGGGACCGGGATTGGTGCGAGCCATCAACCAGGGGTTGGCGGGCAAGCTGGAGGAACTCGGCGCGGACAGCCTGGGGCAGTTGGTCGGTACAGAGGCATGAGACGATGTAGCACGAGCGCGGCCTGGGTCAGTTGCGACCAGGCTCAGTCGGGCTGCTCGCGGGCTTGGGGCTCATCTGGTGCGCATCGCCAGGTCGATTTCCTCGGCCACGCCCGGATTGGTCTCTCTGGGTCGTGCTCTCTCCAGCACGGCCAGGGCCTGAGCGGTTCCAATCTGCCCCAGCGCCCAGGCAGCGTGGGAACGCACGAGAGCGCTGGGGTCCGCCATTGCCTCCTCCAGGCCTGGCGCCGCCTCGGGGGATCCCCAGTTCCCCAGCGCCACGGTCACGTTGCGCAAGAACCGCTCCCGCTTGATGTGCCCGATGGGAGTGCGGCCGTATCGATCCTGAAAGCCGTCCTCGGAAAGGGCGATCAACTCCAGCAGTGGGCGGGCGCGGAGCGGCCTTGCCGCAATGCCTGGCGATTCCCCGGCTTGGCGGGGGTCTATGGCCGCAGCGGGAGATACTGGCCTCGCAAAGCGGTTCCACGGGCACGCGGCCTGGCAGGCGTCGCAGCCAAAGACCCGGTTGCCGATGAGAGGCCGGAGCGCCCGCGGAATGCTCCCTTTGAGAGCCGTAGTGAGATAGGAGATGCAGCGGCGGCTGTCGAGCGTATAGGGCCGGACCAGAGCGCCAGTGGGGCAGGCGTCCAGGCAGCGGGTGCAGGTGCCGCAGCCTGGCATCCGGCCGGGCACGGCTGGCTCCAGGGCGATATCGAGCAGCAACTGGCCCAGGAAGAGCCAGGAACCGAGCCGGGGCTGAATCAGGCAGCAGTTCTTCCCGACAAAGCCCAGGCCGGCCCGCACGGCGTGATCTCTCTCCAGCAGTGGCCCGCTGTCCACGTATGCCCGTCCGCCGACATGCTGCCCGATTTCGACCTTGATCCTCTGCAGAAGCGCTTCCAGCATGGTGAGCATGAGGGTATGGTAATCGGGGTCCTGGGCGTAGCACGAAATACGGCCGTATTCCGGGTCGGCCGCCTTTGGTGGCGGAGGTCCTGGCCAATAGTGCAGTCCCACGACGACCAGAGACTGAACGCCGGGCATGATCAGATGCAGGTCTTGCCGGCGCGCCAGCCGGTCCGGGCGGGCAAGGTAGCTCTGTTCGCCGTGGTAGCCGGCCGCCAGCCAGCGCTGGTAGAAGGGCAGGTGCTCCCCTGGCTCGGCCGGCGCGATGCCGGCCGCACTGAAACCCAGTTCCAGCGTCTGCTCTGTGATCCGCTGCGCGAGGGACGACATCGCAGTCAGTATACCGCAATGGGAGGCAACCCCAAACTGGATCCTGACCCTCTGGGTGGCGGCGGTGAGTGCGTCCTTGATCAGGGTGTGTGTTCTGCCGGCTTGCGGTCTGGTCAATGCGGCCGCGGTCGCGCTGGTAGCATAGCTGTCTCGGGTTTTCTGGCGTTGAGAAATGGTCTCAGATGTGGTAAAATCCAGTTCTGCCAGCGACTAGGACTAGAGACTGGAACGGCTGCTGATGGCAGCAATCCATTGGCCGGTTGCGACCGGCAGAGAGGACTTGAACTGGGAGTCAAAGATGAGCGAGGTGACGCAGGTTGTACATCCGACCGACGAGTTCTTGCAGAGCGTAGAGGTGCTGTTCTCTGAGCAAGACCCGGCGCGCCTGCGCAGATTGGCGCGCCATCCTCATGCCTGGCAGCCGCCTACGGACCTCTGTGAGACCGAGGAGGCCTTTGTCGCTCGTGTAGAGATCGCGGGCATGAAGGATGGGTATCTCTCGGTCTCGATTGCCGAGATGCTGCTGACGGTGGTTGGCATCCGCGAGCATTCGGGTCCCCGGGGGGCATACCACCAGATGGAGATCCGCTCCGGCGAGTTCCGCACCGAAGTGCGCCTGCCGGCATCAGTTGATGAGGACAAGATCGAGGCTTCCTATTCTGATGGTTTCCTCACCGTAGTTATGCCCAAGCGGGGAGTGCACCGGGTAAAGGTGGTCCCCGTGATTGAGTCGGAGGACTAGTGGCAGCGGCGGCTGAATCTGAGAAACCCGAATCGGTGCCTGAGGCCGAGGAGCCGCAGCGGGCGTCGGCCGGCGGAAATTCCGAGTCCAGGCAGGAGCGCATTCCTGCCGAGTTGCCGATCCTGCCCTTGCGGGCGACGGTCGTCTATCCGCTGACGGCCGTGCCACTCAACGTGGGGCAGCCCCGTTCGATCCGGCTGGTGGATGAGGCCGTCACCGGCGGCCGGATGATTGGGCTCGTGGCTGCCCGGGACCCCGACGTCGAGGAACCGAGCCCCGACCAGATCTACACCCACGGGACGGCAGCGGCCGTTCACCGGCTATTCCGCGCGCCTGATGGCACCATACGGCTGTTGGTGCAGGGCCTGGAACGATTCCAGATCACCCAGTGGACCGAGACCGAGCCCTACCTCAAGGCGAAGATCAAGGTCGTCCCAGAGACGGTAGACGAGTCCCTGGAAGTGGAAGCGCTGATGCGCAATGTGATGGACCAGTTCCGGCGACTGGCAGAGTTGGTACCCAGCATACCCGGCGAACTGCTGACGGCCGCTCTCAACGTGGAGGACCCGCGCCAACTGGTGTACGCCATCGCCACCTACGTGCGGATCGACCTCGAAGATGCTCAAGCAATCCTGGAGATCGACAGTGTGGCTGACAAGCTGCGGCGCTTGATGATCATCCTGGGCAAGGAACTGGAAGTCCTGGAACTGGGGCGCAAGATCCAGGATGACGCCCAGGGCGAGATGGAGCAGATGCAGCGTGAGTATTTCTTGCGCGAGCAGCTCAAGGCGATCAAGAAGGAACTGGGCGAAGAGGACGAACAGGCAGTTGAGGTAGCCGAGTTCCAGAAAAAGATCGACGAGTCCGGAATGCCGGAAGAAGCAGAGAAGGAGGCCCGGCGGGAACTGGACCGCCTCTCGAGGCTGCCTACTGCTTCGGCCGAGTACGGTGTGATCCGGACTTACCTCGATTGGCTCACGAGCCTTCCCTGGCAGGTGAGCACCGAGGAGAGCATGGACATTGCCCACGCTCGCAAGGTGCTGGAAGAGGATCATTACGGGCTGGAGGACATCAAGGACCGGATTGTAGAGTACTTAGCCGTGCGGAAGCTGCGCCTGGAGCGCAAGGCCGAGGACCAGGCGCCCGGCGAAAGCGAGGAACCCAGCGAGGAGGGCGAGTACATAGACGCGATCCGCCGCGAGCGGGAAGGGGTCATCCTCTGTTTCGTCGGCCCGCCCGGCGTGGGCAAGACGTCGCTGGGGCAGTCCATCGCCCGGGCCACCGGCCGCAAGTTCGTTCGCCAGTCGCTGGGCGGGGTGCGGGACGAGGCCGAAATCCGGGGCCACCGGCGGACCTACATCGGCGCGCTTCCCGGCCGGATAATCCAGGCCGTCCGGCGGATTGGCACCAATAACCCGGTCTTTATGCTCGACGAGGTGGACAAGTTGGGGATGGACTATCGGGGTGATCCATCCTCGGCGCTGCTGGAGGTGCTGGATCCGGAGCAGAACCGGGAGTTCCGTGACCACTATCTGGACGTCCCCTTTGACCTCTCGCAGGTGATGTTCATCACCACGGCCAACCTGTTGGATCCAATTCCTGGCCCGCTGCGCGACCGCATGGAGATTCTGCAGCTTTCCGGCTATACCGACACCGAGAAGGTGCGGATCGCCCAGGGGTTCCTGATCCCCCGGCAGATACGAGAGAATGGGCTGCGGGAGGGTGAGATCGAGTTCGCGGAAGATGCACTGCGCCAGATCGTGCGCAACTATACGCGCGAGGCAGGGGTCCGCAACATGGAGCGGCAGATCGGCACCATATGCCGAAAGGTTGCCATCAAAGTGGCTGAAGGCGCGACCGAGCCGGCCCACATAGATGCAGAGGGCGTCGTCGAATTCCTGGGGCCGCGCAAGTTCTTTGAGGAGATAGCTGAACGCACGTCGATTCCCGGAGTGGCGACAGGTTTGGCCTGGACGCCAGTTGGCGGAAGCATTCTGTTTGTAGAAGCGGCCCAGATGCCGGGGGGCAAGGGGTTTACCCTCACCGGTCAGCTGGGCGAGGTCATGCAGGAATCGGCACAGGCTGCTCTGACACTCATCCGTTCTCAGGCGTCTGACTGGGGCATCCCGGAGGATTTCTTTGCCAACAGCGATATCCACATCCATGTGCCCGCCGGTGCGACCCCCAAGGATGGCCCTTCGGCCGGAGTCGCCATGGCGACTGCGCTGGCATCTCTGCTTACCGGCCGCCCTGTGTCCGCCGAAGTGGGAATGACCGGCGAGATCACTCTGCGCGGGCAGGTCATGCCGGTTGGCGGCGTGAAGGAAAAGGTGCTGGCGGCGCACCGGGCGGGACTGAAAGAGGTGATTCTCCCGAAACACAACGAGAGCGACCTCGAGGATGTGCCAGAAGAGATCCGCGAGAGCATCCAGTTTGTGTTCGCCGACCGCGTGGAGCAGGTCATTGAAGCTGCGCTGGGCCCCAACGAGGACGCTCCGAATGGCTCACATACTGATAGTTGATGACGATCGTGCCACTGTCCGCCTGCTGACCATGCTGCTGGAGATGGATGGTTTTGAGGTCAGTGGGACTGCTCGGCCGGACGCTGTTCTGGAGAAGGCTAGAACCGGCGCGGTGGACGCCTTTCTGATCGACTGTCACCTTGCCGGCTCTGATGGTCTCGACCTGGTGCGGGAGATTCGGGCTGATGCTGACCTCGCCAGCAAGCCGATCATTGTGTCTTCGGGCAAATACGTCAAGCCGGAGGCTCTGGAAGCCGGCGCCAACCTCTTTGTGCTCAAACCCTTCTCCCCGGCCGATCTGTCGGCCGAGCTGTCCGAACTCCTCGCGGAGCGCGATGCGCCCTCGGAGGAGAGAGGAGAGCCCCAGGCCGCGGATGCCTCCCAGGAGGACGAGTCATAGCAGGGGGGATCAGGGCGGGCAGCCCGACCTCTCCAGCAACGCTAGATCGGGGAGCTGCGCCGGGGGTGTCTGGCGCACCAGAACGGCTTGGTTCCCGGCGGCGGGCCGCATCGGTCCGCCTTGACGTGCGGCGCGCTGTAACAGCGGTCGCCGCTTGAAATGTTAGTTGGCGCATTTGCGCATTTAGTAGATAGGATTGACAGTTGAACAAGAAAACACGACGTTCCCACACGCAGTGGGAATGCATGGACCTACACATTCATACGCCCGCTTCGAGCGACTACAGGGAGAAGGGCGTCACCTGCCTGGAGATTCTCAAGACCGCCGAGACGCGGGGAGTGGACATCCTGGCCTTCACCGACCACAACACTGTGGCTGGTTACCGGAAGATGCTGGAGGAAATCGAAAGCCTGGAACTACTTGAAAGGCTAGATCGAATCCAGCCGGCCGAGAAGCAGCGGTTGGACGAATATCGCCGGCTGCAGAAGCAGCTGCTGATACTGCCCGGTTTCGAGTTCACGGCGACGCTGGGCTTTCACATTCTGTGCATCTTTGCACCCGAGACCAGCGTGCGTGAACTGGAGCTGTTGCTGCTAAAGCTCCGGATACCGGCCGACGAACTGGATCGGGGAAGCTTGACGGTAGGAGCTACCAGCGACGTGACCACCGTCTATCAGACCGCGCGCGAGGCGGGCGGTCTGGTCATCGCAGCCCACGCCAACTCGTCCCACGGCGTGGCGATGCGTGGCTTTGATTTCGGCGGGCAGACCAAGATAGCCTACACTCAGGACCCGAACCTGCATGCGCTGGAGGTGACCGATCTGGAGAAGCGCGGCCGCTTTGCCACCGCTCGTTTCTTCGAGGGCCGCAAGCCGGAATACCCGCGCCCGATGCGGTGCATCCAGGGGTCAGACGCTCACCGGCTGACAGGGTCGCCCAGGCGCAAGAACGACCTGGGGGTTGGGGAGCGGATGACAGAGATTCTGCTGCCCGAGGTCTCCTTCGAGGCGCTGCTGGAGGTGTTCGAGGGGAGTGACTTTTCCCGCACCCGGCCGTATCGTGCCAGCCAAGCCCCGGTCGATTTTGTGCAGTCAGCGCGGGAAGAAGGCCCAAGCATCGTTCAGTCTTTTCATGAGAGCGCCACCAAGCAGGGCGGCCGGCTCTATGCAATCGTCGCCGACGTCTGCGCCTTTGCCAACACCAACGGCGGCACCGTCTACGTCGGTATGGGCAGTGATGCAAAGAAACGGCCGGCAGGCGTGCCAAAGGCGGCTAGCTTGGTCAACGCGTTGCTGGCTGAGATCGAGCACCGGATCTCTCCTGAGGTGGGGGTCCAGGCGGACGTGCAGGAGACGCGCGGCGTCTCGGTGGTCCGCCTCGCCGTCCCGCGCGGCGCTGATCCGCCCTATGCGATTGACGATAACAAGATCTATGTCCGGACCGAAGCCGAGACCAGTCTGGCAGTGAGAGACGAGATTGTCGCCTTGGTGCGGCGAGCGGCCGGAGCCGAGACCTCGGCCCCACGGGCCGAGCCGCCTGCGCCTGAGCCGGCCGAGCCGCCCCCGCCTGAGCCGACCGGGCCCAAGGCGCCCCGGACCGGCGTGGAGATAATCCACAGTGCAGCCCGCAAAGGCGTGACCTACCACCACATGCGAGACCTGCGCAACAACAACGTGGTTAAGAACGTCACTCGCAAGTCCGCCCGGCGGTTGTGGCATTATGCCATTTCGGAGAAGGAGAGTAATCCAGTGGATCCGGCCAAGGTTCAGTGGCGGGGGCAGATTGCCCTACTCAAGGCCGATAAACGCGGAGAGGTGGTGCGCTATGACCTGGCGGAGCGCGAGGGCGACAACATCCGCGTCTACTACGGCGTCACAGAAGACGGTATCAGCGGGGACTGGCTCAAGCTGGTCCCCCACGACTAGCGACACCACGAATGGGCGCGGTGCGGGTTGGTATCTTGACCGTGAGCGACAGAGCCTCGGCCGGCGATTACGAGGACGCCAGCGGCCCCCTCATCCGGCAGGTTGTTGCTGACCGGTTGGGGGGAGAGGTGGCGCTGGTTGCCACCGTCCCCGATGAGCAGGCTGTCATCCGGGAAACCCTGGCAGAGTGGGCTGACTCGGGCCAGGTTGACCTGATCCTCACGACGGGCGGAACCGGGTTCGCACCCCGCGACGTCACTCCCGAGGCCACTCGCCAGGTGATTGAGCGGGAGGCGCCCGGCCTGGCGGAGGCAATGCGGCTCGCTAGCCTAAAGGTGACGCCCTTTGCGATGCTCTCGCGCGCCGTGGCGGGCACCCGCGGCCGGACGCTGATCGTGAACTTGCCCGGCAGCCCCAAGGCGGTGCGCGAGAACCTGGAAGCGATTCTGCCGGCGCTCCCGCACGGGCTCGAGCTGCTGGCGGGCGGGGGTACGGACGCCTCTCATCGGTACCGGCCGGAAGAGGGGAGTATCTAGCGTCCGCCGGGGCTGCCCTCAAGCTGGGTCGCTTTCCGATTCACTCCTCGCGGCCGCCCGGATCAGGCGCCGCTGCCCTCGCCGGTTGGCGCCCCGGTCAGCGTCCAGAGAACAACTTCCGGCCGGCATAGCAGGCGGGCGCGGGGGGCGGCCCCGCCCTCCATACCAATCCCCCGCGAAACGTACAGCGTCATTGGCTCCCGGCCGTCCCGCGGCAGGTGGTACTCTCCCATCTCGAACCGCTTTCGATAGAGGGAGCTGGTGACTAGCGCTCCAATGAGCGGCAGACGTATCTGCCCGCCGTGTGTGTGTCCGGAGAGCTGCAGGTCGGGCCCGCGCTCCAGCTCGGCCGCGGCCGGGGCCAGGTCGGCCGTATGGTAGAGGAGGATGATGGGACTCTCGGGCCGTGCGTCTGCCAGCACGGCCGCCAGCTTCTTGGCGTCGACGGCCGGGTTGTGGGTACAGGTCATGCCGACCAGCGTCAGCGGGCGGCCGTCGATACTCAGGACAGCGGCCTGGTCCTGCAGCCATCGCAGGTGCGGCAGGCCGTCCAGTATTGCTGAGGCCGCTTCGGGTAGGTCCACCAGGGGGCTGCCGGTGACAGCGTATACCCCGAGGGGAGCGCGCCAGCGGCCGACGACGGCCCGGGCGTCGGCAATTGCTTGGGGATCGTCGTTGTACGAGAGGCTGAGGAAATCGCCGGTGAAGCAGATCAGGTCCGGAGCCAGGGCGTCTATCAGCTGCCCTAGGCGCTCTTCGCGTAGACCGCGTCGCTCCAGGTGCAGGTCGGTCAGGTGGAGCAGCCGGAGCGGCGGCGCGCCGGCCGGCCAGTCACGCAGCGCGGTTTCCTTGTGAGTAACGCGGATATCGAACGGTTCGACCCAGGTGGCGTACCAGGCGAGAAGGGTGACCGCCGCCATGCATCCCAGCATCAGCCAGGCACCGCCGGTCAACGATATCAGAGCAGCCATCCCTGCGCGAACGACCGCCAGGGCCAGCAAGGGAGGGCGCACCGGGCCAAAGGAGCGGCGAGTCCGCGGGAGACCTGCCAGCAGCAGCCAGTCCAGCAGTACGACAGCCAGCCATCCGGCCGCCGCTGTCACTGCGTGTGGAGTGCTGAGCCACGCCCCGCCGACGCCGGCCGCCAGCCCGGCCAGCAGCAGC
>JAUVHW010000258.1 GCA_030593075.1 Ardenticatenales bacterium | reverse complement strand
CTTGTCAGTATGATCATTGTGTAACCTCCTTAAGATGCGCCTGCAGGCGCTTCTCGTCAATCTCTTTTCCGAGCATGCGCTCCATGATGATCTCATCGATGGTGCCCGGCACCACCAGCGTCGTGCGGCGGACGTACTTCGACCGCTGACCGCGGCGCCGGATCCTGCCCACAAGCTGCTCGTTCTGGTCATTGCTCCAGATCGGGGTGAGGATCACCAGCTCATGCCCACCCCCTTGCAGGTTCAGCCCGTGCGAGGCGCTCTTGGCGTGAACGCCCAGCAGCGGCAGCCGGCCGGCGTTCCACTCAGCCTCATAGACCTGCGGGTTGTCGCCCAGGAACTTGATCCCGGGGAAGGTGGCCTGCAGCTCCTGCTTCTGGTAGATGAACTGGTACTGGATCAGTACCCGCCCCTCCACGGCCGTCAGGAACGCCTGCAGGGCCTCGTACTTGGCCCAGTGCACCCAGTGGACGCTGGCGTCCTCCGTGTTGATCACGGCGCCGCTGGTGACCTGCAGGAGTTTGCTCGAGACCACGGCGGGGTTAGCCGCCTCGATGTCGAACCGATCGATGTACGCCCCCTCGGCCATCTGCCGGTAGGCCTCCCACCCGTCGTCCGGCATTTCCACCTCGATGACCTCGTCGCGCAGCTCCGGCAGTGAGGCCAAGTAGCCCGCGTCGTCTGCTACATAGATGTAGTCTTTTACTGCGTTAGCCAATGCTTCCTCCAATCCGGGGCGGATGCCCCATTTATACTCGTTAAAGTCCAGCGGTATCCCGTACTGCTGCTTGAACCTGCCGTAGCTGGTGCCCAGCGGCGAGTCCTTGCCGGCGACCACCAGCATCTGAGCATAGAGGTCGATGCCGGTCTCCGCCACTGGCGAGGCGGTCATGCCGCACACCCACTTGAAGTGCTTGCGGACCTTGCGCATGGACCTCACCCCCGCGGACCCCGCGGCCTTGAACTTCGACACCTCATCGATCAGGACGCCGTCGAACAGCGCGTACAGGCCTGTCTTGACGGCCCACGGCCAGTTTTCGAGGTTCAGCACCACGATCGAGTAGTGTTCGTTCCGCATGATGTTCTCGCGGAAGTTTGCGCTGCCCAGAGCCATCCCGGGCTTGTCGAGGTGGTCCCACACCTCATGCTCACTCCCCCAGGTCAGCTGGCAGACCTTCAGCGGTGCCAGCACCAGCACCCGGGTCAGCTCCCCGTCCGCCAGCAGCTCCTGCGCCGCGGTCTGGCCGCACACGGCCTTCCCGTGGCCCTTGGCCGCGATCACTATCTTGTCGCCCTCGTAGATCGCGTCGATTGTCCTCTGCTGCTCCGGGGTAATGTCGGCGTAGGATAGTCGCGAGCTGCTCTGCGCTGTTGATGGTGTAGACGTAGCCGCCGTGTTCTCTGATCCGTTCATGTTCTCTCTCTTGTAATGGTGATAGCCGGCCGGTGCCCTTGGGCGATTTCAGCTCGATCCACACCGTGGGGTTGCCTATGATGACGATATCGGGGCAGCCACTACGACCCCTCCACTCGACACATCTGGCCATCATACCCATTGCATTAAGTTTTTTCATTAATTTTCGTGACAACGCTGCTTCATTCATGTTGTAATGCGTCCCGTATGAGAAGAGGAGTACCCATGTTACACATAGATGAGACACCTGTCCGCAAGCCTTTTACGGTCAGTGTCCGGCAGACCAGTCACGATCTGGTGGTGGAGCTGGCCGATGAATACAAGACCAACGTCAGCCGTATTGTCGAGGCCCTGATCCTCCAGTACGGTCCCAAGCTGCTGAACGAGATTCGGCAGGTTAACTCACAGGAAGAGACAGCATGAAGCATTACCCGTTCGGCGGATCCACCGCCAAGCGCACCATCAACTGCCCAGCCTGGAAGGGACTGTCCAAGGACATCCCCACCACCGAGTCGGCCGCTGCCCTGCGCGGGACGGCCATCCACTATATGCTGGAGCAGCGCGCGCTGGACGACACCTACCAGTTCGACACCCGCCTCGGCCGCAAGGTTGAAGGCCACCTTATGGAGCCCGAGGATATCGTGCTAGCCGGCGAGATGTGGCAGGCAATGGACGGCCTGATGGCCGAGTACCAGATCGATGAGTTCGAGGCTGAGACCACTGGCGAATACGACGAGGACATCGGCTCCACGATCGATTTCATCGGCCGCGGCTTCAATAGTGACGACCAGCCCGTACTGCTGATGGTCGACTACAAGACCGGCCGCGGCGTGCAGGTCGACGCCGTCGGCAACGACCAGCTGCTGCATAACGCCATGTCCCTGATGGCCAACAGCGAGGCCGAGGATCTGTTCGAGGACGTGCACCACTTCGTCGGCGTCATCATCCAGCCGAACCGTAACGGCGACGTACAGGTCAAGAAGTGGGAGTTCACCCTGAAGATGGTGATCGAGTGGGAGGAAAAGTTCCTGAACGCCGTCGAGGTGGCTGTGAACGGCAACGCCATCCCCAAAGCCGGCTCGCATTGCGCCTTCTGCCCTGCCGAGCCCACCTGCCCTGCCAAGACCGGGCAGGCACTGGCCGCCCTGCAGCGCACGCCTGACGACCTGAAGATCCTCGGGGAGAACATGGCGATGGTGAGCGAACTGCGCGCATGGTGTTCCCAGGTCGAGAAGGCGGCATTCAACGCCCTCGATGTCGGCTCCGAGGTGAAGGGCTTCAAGCTGGTCAACAAGCTGGCCCGGGAATCGTGGAAGGACGAAGAACTGGCGATCAAAACCCTGCGCACCAAGGCCGGCGGCAAGCTCCAGATGGTCGAGGAGAAACTGAAGTCGCCGGCGCAGATCCGCAAGTTGCTGAAGGCCCGCGGCCACGACGTGGACCTGATCGAGATGAAGCTCACCGAGAAGAAAACCTCCGGCACGACTATTGTGCCCGAGTCCGATAAGCGCGATGCTGTACTGTCGCACGAAGCATTCAAGGCGTCACTCGCAAGCGTGGGCGGCTGAATCGTCGTTACCCCCGGGACGACGCAAACTACCCGGGTATATCTGAAAAATCTAGAGGAAATAGAAATGTCTAAAGAAGTAAGTTTCGGCGGGGGACTCCCTGCCAATGTCTCCGACATGGCTCAGGCACTGGCGAAGTCCGCCGGCGCCGCTGGCTCTGCAGGATCCGATAGCTACATGAAGATGGACCGCACCGGCGCGTTCCTCTACGGCGTGGAGAACACCGAGGTTGAGGAGGGCTCCCTGTGGGCTGTCAACCCGATGGGATTCAAGCACGGCTGGACCTGCTGGGGCAACGAAGAGCATGGTACCGAGGGTAAGAACATGGGTGAGGTGATGGTCCCGTCAACCCAGCCCATGCCCCTGGAGGAGGATCTACCCAACGCCAAAGGCGACTGGACGAAGTGTGTGGCCATCCAGCTGCGCTGCATCAGCGGCGAGGACGAGGGTACGCAGGTCGCGTTTAAGACCAACAGCAACGGGGGGCGTAAGGCTTACGCCAACCTGCTGCAGGAGATCGTGACCCGCATAACCTCCGGCGAGACTGAGGTCGTACCGGCGGTGGAGTTGCTGTCTGACTCGTACAAGCACAGTAATTACGGGAAGATCT
This sequence comes from Ardenticatenales bacterium, assembly GCA_030593075.1. GTDB lineage: Bacteria > Chloroflexota > Anaerolineae > Promineifilales > UBA4811 > JAUVHW01. The sequence continues at coordinate 1,185 of JAUVHW010000258.1, read as the reverse complement.
TCAACCCGATCTTCGACATCCAGAAGTGGATGGGGATGGACGGCGAACAGGCCGAAGAGCCTGAGACCGAGGCTCCCGAACCGGAGCAAGAAGAAGAGGCGCCCAAGCCGGCACGTCGCCGGAGTCGAAAAGCGTCCTGAACCCTGCGCCCCCCGCAAGGGGGGCCTTTTATCACGGAGAGAACCCATGAAAGAAGCAACTGCGTTAACCATAGTACTCCTGTGCTGGGCGGTCGGTATGACCACCGCCGAGGCCCAGGAGGTCAAGTACTGCAAGAATTTCACGACTGGCGATATCATCGTTGTTGAGGCGGGCATGCCGTGCCCGTTCCCTACCGTTGAAATTTGAACGCTGCGACAACCCCGACTGCCCGGCGTGCGAGCTGCGCGAGCTGTTGGAGAAAGTGAAGGATCTCGGGCTCCCGCCCGAGGCCATCATGCACATGACATTCAACGCGCTGGAAGAGACCCTGCGCGACGAGATCGAGATCCAGTATGCAGAGCTGGACACGGAGACCCTACATTGATATCTACGGATTTGGAAACGAGGTCAGCGGTTGACCTCATTACACAGGGATCGTGGTTGTACGCCACCGACCCCTCTACTGAAATCATCTCCATGGCCTACGCCGTGGACTACGGCGAGCCCGAGCTGTGGCTGCCCGGGGATCCCGTCCCCGAGTGCTTCCTCGAGGACACCACCATCCACGCCTTTAACGCCGATGGATTCGAGCGGCTGATCTGGGACTTCATCATGACGCCGGACCACGGCTTTCCCCAGGTTGAGCTAGAGCAGTGGCGCTGCACGGCGTTCAAGTGCCGCACCAACAACCTGCCCGGTAAGCTGGATCTGGCAGCCCGCTGCCTGAACGTCGTCCAGCAGAAGGACAGCCGCGGCACGGAGCTGATCAAGCTGCTGTGCCTGCCGCTGGCGGACGGCACGTTCAACGAAGACCCCGCGCTACTGGAGGAGATGTATGCGTACAACCTGCAGGACGTGCGGGCTGAGATGGACGTCGACAAGCTCCTGCGCGAGCCTACTGCTGAAGAGTGGGCAGACTTCCATGCCAATGCCCGCATCAATGAGCGCGGTGTCAGGATCGACTATGACCTGTGCGTGGCAGCCCAGCAGTACGCCAAGGAAGAGGAGGCCGACCTCATCGATCGCATCGCAGAGGTCACCGAC
>JAUVHW010000363.1 GCA_030593075.1 Ardenticatenales bacterium | reverse complement strand
CTCCCACCCCAAGATTTCATAGAATGCCTCCTTTCCCTCCCGTTCTCCCAGAACAGTGTGGACCACAGTCCCGCCCGCAAAGAAAACCTGGGCGACTTGAGATCCGTGCTCTACCGTCAACTGCGCCGTTGTCGCAGCCTGGCAGTTGAGTTGGATGAGATCGGTCAGCGAGAGATCTTTCAAGTCACCCGTGACAGCCATGAGCTATCCCGCGCTTGGCGCACCCGCTGCAGCCTCCCATCCGACTGCGCCTGTTCACTGCGCAATCCACTAGTTATTGTGCCTCGTTGCGGCGGTACGTGACCTTCCCGCCGGCCGATGTTATGACTCCACTGAAGAACCCGGTTCTACCGCGGAGCACGCAGAGACCGCAGAGGAAGAAAAGACAACAGGTGTGACATCTTCACAGAGCCTCACAGGAAACCAGTAGAATCTCAAGGCAGACCTAAAGACTCAGCGTTCTCCGCGATCTCTGCGAGGGTGGGGATTGGGACGGGCAGGGCAGCGGCTGACCGGGGCGCGGTCTCTGTGCTCCGCGGTGAAACCGAGTTTTTCAGTGGAGTCATAACATCTGCCGGCGGGAAGGTCACGTACCGCCGCAGCGAGGCATATGAACTAGTGCATTGCGCAGTGAACAGGCGCAGTGAGATGGGATGCAGCAGCGGGTGCGCCAAGCGCGGGATAGCTCATGGCTGTCACGGGTGACTTGAAAGATCTCTCGCTGACCGATCTCATCCAACTCAACTGCCAGGCTGCGACAACGGCGCAGCTGACGGTAGAGCACGGATCTCAAGTCGCCCAGGTTTTCTTTGCGGGCGGGACTGTGGTCCACACTGTTCTGGGAGAACGGGAGGGAAAGGAGGCATTCTATGAAATCTTGGGGTGGGAGGGCGGGACCTTCGAGCTAGAGCAAGGTCCGACTTGTCCCACCAGGACCATCACCACTCCTTGGTCCGACATGCTATTGGAGGGGCTTCACCGGCTGGATGAAAGCCGGCTCCAAGAGCAGCCGGCCGGCAGGGGGCTTCCTGAACTCCAGGCGCTGCCGGAAGACGTAGGTGAGTTGGTTGGCTTTGGCAATCTATCTGGGGAAGAGTCGTTGAACGACCTGGAGCAAGAGGGACAAACAGAAGAACAGGAGGTAGTAACAATGGCAGTCAGAAAACGCGGTGAGGCGTTGTCAGCCACACTGACCGATCTGTTGGCGTCATCGTCTGACATCGAAGGGGTGCTGGTAGTCAGCACGGACGGGCTCGTGTTGGCCTCCAACCTGCCCAAGGGGTTGGACGAGACTCGGGTGGGCGCGTCGGCTGCGGCGCTATTGGGTTTGAGCAAGCGCAGCACGCCCGCGCTGGGCCGGGGTGAGTTCAGCCAGAGCCTGATCCAGGGCGAGGATGGCAACCTCATCCTGGTCAGCGCCGGTGAGCGGGCGGTCTTTGTGGGGCTCACGCCCAAGGATGCCAATCTGGGCATGGTCTTCATGGAAGCTCGTGATGCTGCCGAGGCGGTCGCGGGCCAGATCTAGCGGGAGCCCTGCGGCCAGGAACGGCAGAAGTTTGAGGCCTGGAGGTGGTTTGGGGCGGCGGAGAGGGGAGCGCGTGCAGAAGCTCTGTGCTCCTCGCCCCACCTGCTCAGCCAGGCATTCCGAGAGAACGGCAAATCAGTAAAGGAGTAAGAACGATGGCAGAGTATGATCTGGGCCAAGCTGGCCTGATACAAATGATGGTGGCCGCGTACCGGCTCTTTGACGTGGGAGCAATCGGCCTCCTGCGCATGACCGCGGATGCAGTGGCCAAGAATCCTCTGGGTATAGAGGTGGTGGAGGGCGCGACGACCGAGGTGCAAGAGGGGGTCTTTGCCCTGGCCGAGTGCCCCTTCGCCAAGACTCTTGCTACGTTCAAAGCCAGTTGCGGCGAGCTGCCGGAGGAGCTGTCCTTCTTGGTGGACCATGCCAACGAGCAGGGGGAGGCGTGGGTCTCCGCCTTTTGTGGCATCCACCAGGCGTTTCGCCAGGCCAGGCTTGGCGATTCATACCAGCAAATCGGATGCCGCTCGGGCGACAAGGTGAGCATCGCTGTCCAGGAATTCCTCTCTGACGACGAGGCGCGGAGCCTGCTTGAGACAAGCGTCTGCCTATACGCCAAGTGAAGTGCCGTGGCTCGCGCCTGCGCTGGATTTGGGCGCGCCACGTGCAGCTGGGTGTCCCGGATCCTGCAGCCGAGAGGCCGTAGGATCCGGGAACGCCGGAGAGTGCCGGCGTCACAGTGGTGGAAATGCAGCCGTACCAGGACACTCTGGACGCGTTGGGCGCCGAGACCACCTGCTTGCTGGGCCATACCCGCTTGCCGACCAAGGGGAGCCGCTGGAACAACGACAACAACCATCCGCTAGTGGGGAGCCACACCATAGGGGCCCACAACGGGATCATCTACAACGACGACGAGCTTTTCGAGTCGCTCCACCTGCCCCGGCAGGGCGAGGTGGACAGCGAGATCCTCTTCCGGCTGCTGGACACCGTTGATACGTCTTCCCTTAACGGCCGGTATCTGCCCGCGGTCAAGGAGAAGGTAGGGCTTCTAGAGGGAAGGGTGGCCTCCTTGGCGGTGGACTTGCGCCGCCCGACCCAACTGCTGGTGCTGAAAAGGCGCAACCCTCTATGCCTGCGCCACGAAGCCTCCCTAATGGCGCTGTTCTTCTCCTCCCGTTACGTTTTCCTGCGCAAGGCATTCGGCCATTCCGTCCGCACGGAGGCGCTTCCCAGCCGCTGCGCCTACCTGTTCGAGTCTGAGCGGCTGCTGGAACTAGGGAAACGGCCAACCAGTCTCTTGCCTCTTTGATCTCTTAACAACTTGGTTCCGCTCGGGGCGGCCGGGCTGGCGGAACCCCAGCCATTGCTGGAAGGTCTGGAAGAGCCGCTCCCTCATGCTGGCCGATCCCTGATCGGTTGGCCGGATCGGCCGGCCTAGGGCGCCTGTAGTCGTCAGTGAGGTGGTGAAGAATGGCAGGTGGCACTGCTCCCGCTCATCAACTGCTACCTGTGTCATGTTATGGCTCCATTGGAAAGACCGGATTTACCGCGGAGCACGCAGAGACCACAGAGAAAGAAAGAGAACAGGTGTGACACCTTGAGAGAGGCTCACAGGAAACCAGTAGAATCTCAAACCAGACCTCACGAACTCGGCGTTCTCGGCGATCTCTGCGGTGAAC
>JAUVHW010000287.1 GCA_030593075.1 Ardenticatenales bacterium | reverse complement strand
CACATTGTCTACACCTCGGAACCTCACGACGGCGCTCTCTTTTTTCTCTTTCACATCATATTGGGCAAGTTGGCAGCCCTGCTTCCTGGCGAGGCGGCCGATCTGCCGCTGCGTTCCATCTGGGTGTATCACCTCAGCCGGCTAGTCTGCGCCGGCGGCCTGTTGGCGGTGGTCTATCGCTTTGCGGTCGAGTTCATCAAGACCGTTTCTCTGCGCCAGCTCGCCTGGCTGATGGTATCCCTGGGAGGAGGACTGGGCTGGCTGCTGCTGGCCCTCGGTCATGGCAATTGGCTGGGCAGCCCGCCGCTGGACTTGATCCTGCCTGAGGGTTTCACCTTTCTGACCGTTTTCTCGCTGCCGCACGTGGCTCTGGGCCGGGCTCTGCTTCTGGCAGGGCTAATGGCCTGGCTCAAGGGAAGAGGGTTGAAGGCCGGATTGCTCTGGCTGCTGATGGGCCTGATTGTTCCCTTTTTTCCCCTGGTCGCTGGTGTGGTCGTGGGTGCGACTCTGCTGGCATGGTGGCTGGGGCGGCGTCGCTTCCCGTCGCGGGAGATGGCCGTTTCCGTGCTGGCCGGGCTGATTTGCGCTCCCGTCGTGTTGTACACCGCGTGGGTTTTTCTCTCCAACCCGGTGATGAAGGCCTGGTCGGAGCAGAACCTGATCCTCTCGCCGCCGCCGCTGCACTACCTGGCAGCCTACCTGGTCCCGGCCGCGCTGGCGGTGGCTGGCGGGGTCTGGGTCATCCGGCAGCGCCTGCCGGACAAGTACTGGCTCCTGTTGGCCTGGGCATTGGTGGTTCCTCCTCTGTTGTATGCGCCCTTTAATCTTCAGCGACGGCTTGTTGAGGGGTATCAGACCCCCCTGTGCATTCTGGCGGCTCTGGGCGCAGGCGGCGTGGTGTGGCCCTGGCTCGGCCGGCGTCTCCGTCTGCCCTGGATGGCGGCCGCGGCAGTGCTGTTGCCCATGGTTCCGACCTCGCTGCTGCTGGTGGCAGGTAGTTCAATGTCGGTGATCGCGGGTCACCCCCGCATCTTCCCCCCAGAAGGCGCGGTCGAGACGGCCGGCTGGTTAGCCAGCAACGCCCCTGAAGGGGCGCTGGTGCTCTCGGGCTTTGAGTCCGGGAACTTGATGCCGGGTTGGTCGCCGGTCCGGAGTTACTACGGGCATGGACCAGAGACCATAGACTTCGCCGCCAAGACCGAGAATGTGAACCGCTTCTACGCTGCCGGCGCAGAGAGCAGCTGGCGGCGCGATTTCCTGGCAGAGAACGGCGTGGACTATGTGCTATTTGGGCCGGCCGAGCGGCAGCTGGGTGGCTTCCGGCCGCAAGACGCAGTGTATCTGGAGCTGGCGTCTGAGAGCGACGGCTATTCGCTCTACCGAGTTAGGCATGATGTCTGGTAGGGGCGGAGCCGGCGGCCGGTGGCGCTGGCTGTCGGCCGGCGTGATGCTGATTCCTACCCTGGTGCTGTTCTGGGACATCGTATTTGCCGGCCGGGTCCTGTTCTGGGGTGCGCCGCTGCTGCAGTTCGGCCCCTGGTACCAGGCGGCCGTCGATGCGATTAGGGCCGGCGAACTGCCTCTGTGGAACCCGCTGGTGGGGAACGGCGCGCCGCTGATAGCCAACTATCAGTCGGCGCTCTTTTACCTCCCCAACTGGCTGCACCTGCTGGTGCCGCCGGCCCACGCCATGAGTTGGCTCATGGTGCTCCACGTGATGTGGGCCGGGCTTGGCACCTGGTTCTACGGGCGTGTGATTGGCTTGCGGCCCTTCTCTCGCATGGTGAGCGTTCTCAGCTTCATGCTCAGCGGCTATCTGGTGTCGCGGCTCGGTTTTCCCAGCATAGGTAGCGCCTTGCCCTGGCTTCCCTGGCTGCTCTGGGCGGCCGAGCGGCTGGTGGCGCGCCCTAGGGCTGCGGAGGCTGCTGTGCTGGGGCTCTGTCTGGGGATGCAGTGGCTCTCCGGACATGCCCAGATCAGCTTTTTCAGCGGCCTGGCGCTGAGCGGCTATCTTGCGTGGCGCCTGCTGGCTTTTCCTCGTGAGGGCGGGCGACTGCGCGCTGTGTTTCGGCCGGCGGCCCTTGCAGGGCTGGCGGCGGCGCTGGGTCTTGGCCTGGCTGCCATCCAGCTCTTCCCTACGGCCGAACTCCAGCGGCTCTCCCAACGAGCGGCCGGTGTGGAGCGCGGCTTTGGCATGACTTACTCCCTCTGGCCCTGGCGGCTGCTGGCCTTTGCCAGCCCCCGCTTCTTTGGGCATCCCGCCACCGACAACTACTGGGGCCTCTGCTGCAACTACTGGGAGGACAATGGCTACGTTGGCCTGCTCCCGCTGCTGCTGGCGGCCGGCGCTGTGGTGGGTTGGGTCCGCGCCAGGATCACTGGTGACCGGGCTCAAGACTGCTCGGGGCCTGATTCCCTCACTCCTTACTTCCTCCTTCTCTCGCTCCTGGCGCTGCTGCTCGCCTTTGGAGTACACACTCCCATCTATCCCTTCTTCTACCAGCACGTCCCCGGCTTTGGGCAGTTCCAGGCACCGGCGCGGCTGCTCTGCCTCTGGACGATGGGCGTGTCGATGTTGGCCGGAATAGGGGCTGAGGGGTGGCGCCCCACCATCAGAGCGAGAACAGCGGCCCGCTACGGGATCGTGGTTGGACTGGCTCTCTTGATTGCGGCCGGGGTCCTGTCCCAGATGCTGAGCGGCAAGCCTCTGACCTTCGTAGTGGGCCTGCTGCAGCTAGCAGTATCGTTGGTGTTGATCGGCGCGCTTGGCTTGCGCCAGCCACATCCGGCCGACGAGGCCCGGACCTTCCGCTGGGAGGCCGCCGTTCTGCTGTTTGTCGCTGCCGACCTGGTTGTCTCCAACTGGGGCGCCAATCCCACGGCCGATGGCTGGCTCTACACGCGCGGGGCAGCGAGTGCCGCCGCTCTGCGAGAGGCCGGACAGACCGGCCGCACCTTCCACCCGGCGCAAACCGAGTACGCTGTCACCTTTGACCACTATTTGAGCTTCCAGAGCTTCCGCCCCCGCTCGGCCCATCCCGACGGCGGCGCAACTGGCACGGAGGACTGGTTTGGCCTGCGGGAGGCGCTGCTGCCCAATCTGGGAATCCTTGATGGCCTGCCCACCGCCAACAACTTTGACCCGCTGCTTCCCTCTCGGCACGCCGACCTGGTGGCGGCCGTGAATGCTGCTGATCAGGAGACGCGGATCAGGCTGCTTCAGATGATGGCGGTCGAAACGCTGGTCACCGAACAGGCCCCGGCCGGGCTCCCGGTTATGCACTCGAATGACGACGTTGTCCTTTCCGCGGTGCCCGAACCGCTGCCGCGCAGCTACCTGGTCTTCTCGGCCCGGCCGGTCGCCGGCCGGGAGCAGGCGCTGCAAGCCGTCAAGGACCCTTCGTTTGACCCGTCCCGGGCTGTCGTCCTGGAGTCGGCGCCCTCTCAACCGGAGAGCGCGGGTTCGCCAGCGGTGCCCCTTTCCTTGACCGCCACCTGCAACAGCGCTACAATTCGGGCCGCTTTGCCTACCTCCGGTTACCTGGTGCTTTCGGACACCTACTACCCCGGCTGGCAGGCGTTCGTAGATGGCCTGCCGGCAACCATCCTCCGGGCCAATTTCGCTTTCCGCGCGGTGGCGCTGCCGGCCGGCGAGCACATGGTTGAGTTTGAGTACCGACCGGTGAGCTTTCGCCTCGGAGCGGTCGCCACTGCTCTGACCTCCCTGGTGGTGTTGGTCCTGCTGGTAAGCGAATGGCGCAAGAGGTCTCCGCATGACGTCCGGCACAGTGCTGCGTCGTAGACATCTGATTGCCTATCTGGCCCTCTTTGTCTACCTCACTTTCCTGGGCGGCACCCTTTACAGCGATTCCCACTTACTCCTGCGGGTCTTTCACCAAGTTGCTGTTACTCTCATGCTGGGCGGCTGGCTGGTATACCTGCTGAGAAGCGGGGAGGGGCTGCCGGCGACCGGTCTTGAACTGCCCCTGCTCGTCTTCATGGGGCTGCGCTTTCTGAGCGCCTGGAGCGGCATCAACCCGCGAATGAGCCTGGAACTCTTCTGGCGGCCTGCCACCCACGTCATCGGCTTCTACTGGCTGGTCTGGTATTCCCGGCGCCGCGGCTGGGCCACGTTGCTCAGGGTTCTCTACCTTACGGCCGGCGTCGTGTGCGTCGTCGGGCTGATAGAGTTCACTGGCTGGTACTTTGGCCTGCCCTTCTTGCCCGTCTTTCAGCAGGGCTGGTTGCAGGTAGCTGGCATGTCCGATCCGTTCCCGCCGGTCCAGTGGCGGCTCAACTTTACGCTG
>JAUVHW010000404.1 GCA_030593075.1 Ardenticatenales bacterium | reverse complement strand
GGAGGTCGGGGAGATCCTGCATCTGTGCCCAAGGAGTCGTTGCTGCCAGAAGGTAGTACAGAGGCGGAGCATAGTAGAGGGGCGGGTCCTTGAACTCGAGAAAGGAGGCCATCTCCCCGGCGTCCTCACCTGGCATGACCCGCGGGGGCAGAGCCTTGTGAGCTGCAGTGTAGCGCACCAGAGTAATGTGCGACCATTCGTCAGGGCCCTCGAAGGGGGGAATGGCCCAGGCATATAGCAGGCCACTGGCGAGGTATACGCCCAGAGGCAACAATAGCTTTCTCACGAGCAGTCCCACATTGGACCTGCATCTTGCAGCGGCCGGCTAGGCGCAAGGTGCGGAAGTCGGCGCCAGGCTGCTGAACGAGATATCAAGCACCGCGCGTGCAACCTGCCAGAGTGCCTCATTGCGCTGGCTGTTCTCTGCTTGGGTGAGGGCGGACCTGAGATATCTACCTCCGCTGCCCTACTCGCCCGGCGGGGTGATCGGTTCCTCACCGTCTGTGACCACATCCGGCAGCTCGTCCTCAGCGGTAGGTATCAGGGTCGTCGGCCAGCGCGGACCATGCTCCGCGCTCAGAGCTGCCAGGGTACCTGACGGCCCAGGCCCTCCTGTCCGCCGGGGCGGCCGAGATGCCGGAATCCATCTCCTGCCTGAGAGGCTAGAGATCGAGCGCAGGCGGTGCTCTCAGCCCGGCCGGCCGCCGGAGCCCACTCCCCGGCCGCCAGTTACAAGCCCCTGAGCCGAGTGCCCAGGGCCAGCAGCACGAATCCTATGGCGACCAAGAAGAAGTCGTAACTACCGCTGAGGCCGGTTATCGACATCACGCCCAGGTGGAGCAAGATGCCCAGCACTCCCAGAACAACGGCAATCCACCAGGTTACTTTCTTGGGGGAACTGAGTTTCATGCTGTGACCTCCTTGAACCAGGTATGAATCATTGATCGGCCGGCCGCCGACCAGGCGTGATTCTACTGCCAGACGTGGAAATCTTCAACTTTCGGTCTTTGGCCCCGGCCGGCCGGCAGCCTGGCTCGACTGCTTGCGTCACCGCCGGCCGTATCTGGTGCGGAAAGGGCTGTCCTGCTTCAGCTCCACCAAGCCGATGGATTCGTGGTTAGGGCCGCGGAAGTAGAATATCCTGCCATACCGCACGTTTAGGATTCTGTTCACCGGAATGTGCCCTGGCACCCGGGGAGACTCGAGATCGACCCCCACTCCCACCAGCCGGCCGATCTCCTTTTCCAGGTCGTCCACGAAAAAGGCAATGTGATCGATGGCGTCTTCCGGGTGCCCCGCCGTGCCATCTTTCAACTGAGTTAGCTCCAGAACCACGTCGCTGCTCTTGAGGAATGCCCTAGAGTCGCCCTTCTGGTTGGTGGATTTCTGCTGGACCATCCTGAACCCAAAGACCTTCTGGTAGAAATCGGCGGTCTCGTCGATGTCTCTCACGAGTAACCCAACGAGGCCTACCTGATACATGACATACTGCTCCCTGTGTCTGCCAGAGGTCCCTTCTGCCTTGGTTGCGATCGCTGCGTGAGTTCTTTGGAAGCTGGCTCGATGCGCGCGGCACCCCCAGTCAGCGGTTGGGCAATCTTCTCGAGCAAGCGGACGGGCGGGCTTCTGGAAGCCCGGCCGAAAACCCCCAATTGGCGACTACTGCCTGGGTGGCAACCCCCAACGCGTGCGCCATCGCTTCTGCAAGGCCTGGCCACCCCTCCTGAGCTGGATGGCCTACGATTGCTCCCTTGCGGTGAAGGGAATGGGGGACACGCCAGGCCTTGGGCAGCAGCTCCAAGGAAAGGGCTGAATACGGCCTCTGGATGTCCAGCAGGCGCGGCCGGCGGATCAGGCGCCGCCGCTATCAGCTGTGTCGCTCAATCGCCTCTGTTGCCTCGCTTATGGAGAGGTCAATCAGTCCCTTGCACTTGTCAGAGGAACGCACATACCCCTGAAAGGCGGGCCAATCCGGGAAAGTCTCTCCAGTAATCTCGCGGCAATCCAGTGAGCCTGCTGCCTCTCTGAACCTGGTCACGGCCTGTTTGGCGACGCTACTCGGGGCCGGTTTCGCTCCAGGTCTATCTGACCGGAGGTTCCGAGTGTCAACCAGGTAGCCCCCTAGTCCTTGTACCAGCGACCAATCGCGAACATCCGCCCCCAGAAGAATGGATATGGCCATGATGGCGCCCGCCAGGGCACCACATGCCCCTCCATGAAGACCAACACCGCCATCAAGGACGACTGACAGCCTTTCAACGAGGGGGTCGCCGATTCCAGTGTGAGCCCTTACGCCTTCCAGGACAGCGCGAGCACAGTGGAACGGCTCAGCTTCTTGGGCGCCTCGGTCAGATTCCATGCTCGGCAGAGGCTTTTCCTGAAGGTCATAGAGATACTTCATTGACCCGGAAATGTGCCAAAGACATCTCAACGCCCT
>JAUVHW010000191.1 GCA_030593075.1 Ardenticatenales bacterium | reverse complement strand
CCCGAAAGTAGGGTACCGTCTCCCGCAGAAAGTTCGGCTCCACGACATAGTCCGAGTCCACCACAGCGATGACCTCGGTATCGGCCGCTGCCTGGGTGAGGGCAAAGTTCAGGGCGCCCGACTTGAAGCCCGGGTAGTCCTGCAGGTGAAAGACCTTGAAGCCAGCCTGGTGGCAAAAGTCCATCACCGGCTGCCACAGGGCATCGTCGTCGGTGTTATCGTCCAGCATGATTACTTCGTAGTTGGGATACTCCAGGTTGCGCAGAGCCGTCAGGGTCTCGATCACCATGTCGGGCGGCTCGGAGTGGGCGGGGACGTGCACCGAGACTTTGGGCCAGTAGTCGTTTGGGCCCGTAAAAGGCGGGAAGAGGCGCTTCCACCGGATGCGGCACATCACGTCCAGGACCTCGTATGCGAAGTAGATGGTCAGCATCACTACCACCAGCTCGGCCGCAAACAAGACCAGTGAGCCCAGAATCTCCAGCCGCGACAGCTCTCCAGACCCGATGGCCCAGGCAATCCGCCCCAGGAAACCCACCTGGGCCGCTCCAAAGGCTACCAGGAAAGCGTGGCCCCGGGTGTTCCAGTCAGGCAGAAGAGCCCGCAGTACCAGGGTGAGCAGCAAGTAGGCGAGTCCGAGAGCCGCGGCCAACCCGGGCAAGCCTCGCCACAAGGCAAATACCGCCGTGGTCACTGCCGCGATGCCTATGAGGTGGCGCACCCCGGCCGATGACTTCTCCCCTGCCGGCCGGTAGCCGGTCCGAAGCAGCCAGCCGAAACTGACCAGGGCACTAGCGACCAGAAAGTAGAGTAGCTCCTCCATCGGCGTCTACCCTCGCTCTAGAGGGCGGCGCCTTCCGGCCGTGCAGCCGCGCTCTCCGGAGCTGTGCATCACTCCTTTGCCCGCCAATAGCGGCCCAGCGCCGCAAGCAGGCCCAGGGCCAAGGCGACTCCACCGGCGCCGACGGCCAGCCCGGCCGCTGCTCCGCACCCCAGCAGCGCCCAGGGACTCGAACCGCCGGCCGGTCCGGGCGCCTCCCCCGTCACGGCCTCAGTACTGGGACCATCGATGAACATCTGTTTGGTGCTGGCCTCAGCCACGGGCGTACCAGTCGCCGTCTCGACAGCCGTGGACGGAGAGGGGGCTGCCTGCACAGTCGGCGTTTCCACCGGAGTCGCAGTTGGAACACTGGTCGGCGGAACAGCACGGCAGACAGGCGCCGGCTCGATACCCCACACCAAAAAGCCGTCCACGCAGAGTGTCACTCTCTCCCATTCCGCGTAGGCCGTATTGGCGCCGAAGCTATAGTCGTCGGTCTGCAAGTGTTCCGACCAGTCTGCCCGGTTGAACCGCAGCTTGATCTCCCCAGAATCCTGACCCGCCAATACTGACCCCGCGCCCGGTCTGAAGGAAAGCCGTAGATACTGCGTCGAGCCGCCACCGGAAATGTCCCCCACTATGCTGGCGCAGCTCACCGCGGCCCAGTCGCAGTGAAACACGAATGGCTGGCCGCTGTCGTCACTGAACCAGTAGAACAGCTCGACACGACTCAGCGCCACCGGCGAGCTTCCAGCGTTGACGATAACGAACTCGGGCTTGGAGTCCTTTGACCATGCAGATGTGTCGATAGCTCTATATCTCACCCGCAGCGTACCCGGTGCTACCGGCGCCAGGGTTGGCGAAGGCTCGGCCGGCCCCGGCGTTGCGGTGGGCCCGGGCGGCGGTGTCCCCCCTCCTGAACCCGTCCACACCGATCCCTCCCCGCCCAACTCCTCGATTCCCAACAGCGGGAACTGGTAGCCGGAGAGCAAAGCCAGCTTGGCGGGGTCAACGCTCTCCCAGTCGTCCAGCAGCAGACCTCCCGTGTCGCCCGAATTGGGATTCAGCGTCCAGTAAAAGTAGCTCAGGCTGTGCTCGCGCAGGTATTCGACCAGGGTCCTCTGCCAGACACCCTCCTTGTCGTCGCCGACAGAGCGCCCCCCGAACTCACCCACGATGAGCGGCGCAATACCTTCGCGGTCTAGGTAGCCCCAATGGCTGTCCCAGATGCCCGGCAGGTTGCCCGGAAACGCGGGGTCCCAGAACCAGGGCTGCGGGTAAACACCCGCCCCATAGACGTGGGTGCTGTAGACCAGGCGGCCGGGGACATCCAGCCGCACCGGATGATCCCTGACGCCCATCAGGTTGCCGCCCCACCAGTACCAATCGCCCTGGTACTGATCCACGCCCTGCACCACGATCAAGAGATTGGGGTTGGCAGCCAGGATGGCGTTGCCGGCCCGTTCGGCCGCCAGCCGCCAGTCGGTGGCGGCGTTTCCAGTTCCCCAGGTCGCTCCCCCGTGAGGCTCGTTGTGCAGGTCGGCCGCAATCACCGTGTCGTTGCCAGCGTAGCGCCCAGCCAGCATCACCCAGTCGCCGATCCAACGTTCCTCGCTGTACTGCGCCGTATACCACAACTCCGACTGGGAGTAGCAGTCGGGCCGGTGCCTATCCAGCATCACCTTGATGCCTCTGGCCCCAGCGCCCTCGATGATGACGTCCATGACCTCGAGCCCGCTCAACCCCTGGAGGTCGGGGTTGAGATCATAGTTGATGCCGTTGGGAACGTTTCCGGGGTCGAACAGTTGGTTGCTGTAGGGGAGACGGATGGTGTTGAAACCCAGCTCCGATATCTGGTCGAGGATGCTCTCCCAGTTGCGGGCCCACAGACCGTGAGGGGCAAAGTTGGGCGTCTCCAGCCCAAACCAGTTGATCCCGGTCAGAATCACTTCCCGCCCCGCGGAATCGACTATCTTGCTGCCCTCGGTGTGCAAATAGCCAGGCGCCTGCGCTTCGGCCGCCAGATGCCCGCCGCCCAGCGCCTGGACCAGCAGCCAGACCGCCAGCACGACGCCTCCGATCTTGCTCCATCTGCGCAGATACCACCTACGAGGGGCCGGTTGCATTCTCAATGGACGTGCCTTGGGCTTCACAATGCCGTCACCCGGGAGAGCCGGCGCTCCGCTCGACGACCCAGTGGATACTGAGCCTCTCCCGATTCCCACGCTGCTCCGACTGATGATAACAGGTGACGTCGATGGCGGCAATAGACTGCTCGTCCCATCTGCGCGGCCTCAATGCGCGGCCTGTGAGGCCTTGGTCTGCACAGACGCCTCTGATACAATAGCGCTCAGGACCGCCAGCCGGCGGACGAGCTGTCACAAGCCAAGGCGTGCCCCGTGGTTCGCATTACGATCAAGGACCAAGAGCAGACGGTCAGTTTCCTGGCGAAAAGGGACACCGTGCTGCGCCTGGTCGCGGCATGCTCGGCCAGTCCGGAGAGCCTGGGAGACCTGTTGGCAGCAACCGACCTCTACCAGCGGGGCATCGCCGCAGCGGTCATGTCTGAACTGATGGAGTTCGACAAGGCGCTGCTCCGGCAGGGGCCTGGCTTCATACATGATGCCATCTCGGTGGCGCGGTCCAAGGGGCAACCCTTCGACTCGGCATTCCAGGTGATCGACGAGGCGACCAAGGTTGAGGCTCTGGAACCGGCCGGTTGTGAACTGGTCATCATCGACCTCGCAGAGCGGACCCTGCGCGCCTCCCCCGGCGTCGAGATCCCCATTCCGGGCGAGGTCCAGGTTCACGATGGCGAGAAAGTGACCGGCAAGAAGGTCACCTACATCCTGCCCCAGGGCTGGTCCCTCGAGACGTCGTAACTAGACCGCTCGTCCTGCGGCCGTTGGTCCTGCGCCCCGAGCTTTCTGGCCTCTCCGGCCGGTGCGGCCTCGCTGTCTACCACTGCGGCAGATAGAACGCACACCGCCCATCTGCAACCCGGCAAGTGTTGATGATACTGTTGTTCTGCACTATCCGAAACGCAGAACTGCCGCTGCCACCCCTCCAAAAGTGCTGCGCCCGGTCCCCGGTCACGATCCACCCCTGGAGGCGGTCACAGGCCGGCGGCTTGCTCGAAGAAGCGCCATATCGTCGCACCTGGAAGCAGTGGCCGGCCGGCAGGGCAGTGATAGGATGGTAGGTGTAGCGGCTCCAGGAACTGGCTGAGAAAGAGGCCGTGACTGCCCCCTCATCTGAGACACCCTGGAAAGTGACGCCTGCCAGCGAAATCGAGCCGGCGGAAATGTTGATGACGGTCACGGCCGCGTCGTTGTAGATCATCTGAGCATTCGCGGGCGGAGCCGGGGTCGGGGACTGTGTCTGAGTGGCAGCTGGCGCGGGTGGCGCCGGCGTTTCCGTAGCGACGGCCGGCGCGTCTGTCGCAGCTATGGGTTGCGCCTCGGGCGGCGCTGTAAGCGGCGCTGTAGGCGGCGCAGTATCGGTTGCCGGGGCCGCAAGCAGGGCGATGGTAACCGTTGGCCCTGATTCTGCCGGCAGGCGGGTTGCGCGCTGCACCACGTGAGCTGCAGGAAGAGGCTGCTCCGGCCTCGCCAGCAGAGCGGCGCCGCGCACCCAGGCCACGACGAGCACCGCACACAGGACTCCTACCCAGAACGCTGGACCGAGAACGGGGGTCGCTCGAAAGCGCAGCAGAGAGGAGGCGAGTTCCCTTGTGCGGCTGGGTTCCCGGGTGGCAAGCGTCTTTCGATCAGCCTGCTTGATCCCCACTACCTGCTGCAGCGAGCGCGGGGAAATACGCAGGGCCTGGTCAGGATGCGCAGTTCGGGCGGACGGGTGACCTGGCCCAGCGGGTGGCGCCGCCGGAGCACCCGCACGTGCCGCTCGCTGGGCTGCGCTCGCTTCATCCAACGCCCCATGGAAGGCCTTCACCAGCGCTGCCCCTGTCTGGAAGCGCTTCTCTACCTCTTTCGACAGGGCGCGGAGAACAACTTGCTCCAGAGCCGGGTGCAGGTCAGGATTGACCGAGCGTGGAGGGGGCGGCGGCTCGCTGATGTGTTTCAGAGCAAGCGACATGGGTGTGTCGGCTTCAAAAGGTAGTGTGCCGGTCAACATGCGGTAGAGTACGACACCCAACGAATAGAAATCGCTTTGAGCAACGGCCTTGGCCGACGAAATGGCCTGCTCTGGCGCGATGTACTGGGCCGAGCCAAAAGATGTTGCCTCGGTTCTTTCTGACATGACACGGGCCATGCCAAAGTCGGTAAGAACCGCGCGGGCCTGCCTATCCAGCAGGATGTTCGAGGGCTTGATATCGCGGTGAATCACGCCCTGCGCATGAACGTAATCCAACGCACTCGCCATTTGCTCGACGATCCGGACTGCGTCCTCAAGGGCAATGAGTTCGCCATTCCGTGCATAGTCCTGCAGCGCCCATCCCAGGTCCGCACCATCGACATGCTCAACAGCTAGATAGTACAGGTCCTCGACAACACCGAACTCGTAGAAATCGACGATGTGGGGATGCTTGAGCCGAAAAACGCTGCGCGCTTCGCGCTTGAACCGCTGGGCATGGTCTGGGTCGTGCTGCAGCTCGGCTCCGATGACCTTGACGGCCACGTGAGTGCCCAAGAGGCGGTGTCTGGCGAAGTAGACGCGTCCCAGCCCCCCGCGCCCCTGGAGTTCCAGCAGGACGTAGTTGCCAAGCTGTTTACCGAGCAAGGAGTCGGGATTCACAGGCATCACTGTAGGGCCGCAGGCCAACTGGCACAATGATATCACACCTGGCGCCAGGCAGCCAAGGTCGAGGGGAGAGGGTGGGGCTCAAGGCGAGGCAGACTCCTCCGACCCACCCCCCTGCGCCAGGCTCCTACGGCTGAGGCAGATAGAAGGCGCACTGTCCTGCATCGACAGGACAGCTGTGCACCGCCTCCCCGTTCTGCACTATGCGAAAGGCGAAGTTCCTCTGGCCCTCCATCCAGAAGATCTGCCCCCGGTCGGAAAGCGAGACCCAGCCCTGCACCGCATCGCAGGCCGGCGGCTTGCTTCGAGGCTTCCCGTGGCGCACCACCTGGTAGCAGTCACCGGCCGGCAGAGCCGAAATCGGATAGTAGGCAAAACGGTCCCACTCGCTGGCCGAAAAGGCGCAGCTGTGCGAGCCATCATCGGAGACGCACTCAAAGATGACGCCGGCCAGTGACATCGGGGCTCTCGACACATTGATGAGGGTCACTGCTGTGTCGTCATAAACCATCTCGACGTTGGGCGGAGCGGCCGGGGTCGCGGTAGGCGGCACGGGCGTGGGCGGCGGCACGGATTCCGCCACCACTGCCGTTGCGCTCTCCAGCACGCTTGGCGTGACGTCGGGCGCCTGCGATGCCGCCGGTTTCAGCACGCCCCGCAGTAGAGCGGCCGCCAGAACCACACAGAGTACCACCAGAAGAAGCGCGCCACCCGCCAGGATGCCGGCCGGAGGGCGCGGGACAGAGGTAGCTGGGCGCTCCGGCCGTCTGGCTTGTTCAGAGACGGACGACTTGGGTTGAGCCTGCTTCTGGCCCACCACCTGCAGCAACGAGCGAGAGGAGATCGACGGCCGGCCGGCAGAGTGCCGCCTGGCAACGGGTATGGAGCCGCCTTTTCCCTCTGGCGGGGTCACAGGACGCTCGCCCTCCGCCTGCGGAGCCCTGGCCATCTCCTCCAGCGCCCCGTGCAGGGCG
>JAUVHW010000321.1 GCA_030593075.1 Ardenticatenales bacterium | reverse complement strand
GTCCCAGTCCGGACGCCCAAACATGATCATAGTGTGCTGGATACCTCTGGCGCTCATCTACCTGCGGCGCACTCTGGAAAGGGGGAGGAAGCGGGATGCAGCGCTGACGGGTGTGTTCTTGGGTCTGACCGGGGTGGCGCGCTGGCACCTGCTCATCATGGGTGGAGTGATCATCATACTGTACTTGCTCTACAAGTGTCTGACGGAGAAGATCTGCCGCAGCTGGCGCACCGTGGGCTTGCTGGTGCTGACGGGGTTTGCGGCAGCAGCACTGATGGCTCCCTTCGCGACCCCCGTGATAGTCAATCAACTGACCCGTGCCCACCCAGAGGACATTTTCACTGACAGCCAGTCCAGAGGGCAGGCCGACCTGCTGGCCTATTTACTGCCCAATCCAAGGCTGTGTCTGTGGGGAGACATAGCCTTCAGGCTCTTCAAGGATCTCAAGGTCTGGGTCTACGACCCGCCGTTTCTGGGCTATGCGGTCGCTGCTCTAGCGCTCTATGGGGCAGTGAAGCGGTGGAGGAGAGTTCGTTTCTGGGTGTTGGCGGCTTTGGTGTTGCTCGCCCTGGCGCTGGGACCTCAGTTGCTGGTGAACGGCCAATTCTATCCGAAGGTGCCCATGCCCTACCGGCTGGTGGGGGAGTTGTTCCTCATTCGCGTGTTGCGCTATCCGCATCGCTTCAACGTGTTCATGGGGCTGCCCGTCGGGATGCTGGCTGCTTGGGGCTTCACAGCGCTGCTGGGCCAGAGGGTGCTTGGGCGAAGATCGGCCGTATTGGCAGGCGTGGTGGGAGCGGTCATCCTGGGCGAGTACTGTCTTGTGCCCTATCGCACTGCGCCTGTTAAGACCCCTGGCTGGTATCGTGAACTGGCGCGGGAAACTGGCGATTTCGCCGTGCTGGACCTGCCGATGCATCTTACTCGTTACAACAAGGTATACATGTTCTACCAGATCACGCATGGCAAAGCGCTGGTGGAAGGGCGCATTTCGCGGTTGCCACGGGAGGCGTTTGCTTTCCTGGACAGCACGCCTTTCCTGAAGAAGCTGCGCCGGGAGAATGTGATGGATCCGGGTCTGCGGGATGTGACCCAGCAGCTGGGTGCGCTGGCCGAGGCTGACGTGCGCTACATCATCCTGCACAAGCGTTTCGCGTCACCGGACCAACTGGCTGGCTGGCGGGACTGGCTGGGCTTCGAACCCTATCACGAGGATGCAGACCTGGTAGTCTATCGCACCGACCCACAGCTGGGGCGAGATTTCAGCCTGGAGCACAAGATGACCGATGACATCGGTCTCATCCGGGCGGCTTTCAGCCCTGGCGAGATTCGCCAAAGCGGCACTGTTCGTGTAGGCACTTACTGGAGCAGCGTCGCCGTCCCGAGAAACGATTATCATGGCTGTCTAGATTTGGCCAATGCCCAGGGCCAGGTCGCCCAGTCGATTAGTGGACCGCTACATCCAACCTGGCCCACCTCCCGTTGGGGAGCTGGCGAGGTGGTCCGCGGCGAGTATGCCTTCCTGGTCGATCCTCATCTGGAGGCAGGAGTGTACACGCTGACCCTGACGCTGGCGAACGCCTCGACCGGTGCAGATGTGGGGCAGCCGGTTGTTCTGGGGCCATTGGATTTCAGGGCTCAGCGCCCCGTGTTTGTTGAGCCCAGTTCGCCGGAGCCGGTCCAGGCGCGATGGGGGGACTTGATCCTTCTGCATGGATATGACCTGGAGACCTCGGTCGAGTCACTGGACTTGACTCTTTTCTGGCAGGCGGAGCAGACAATGCATGTTTCCTACAAGGTATTTGTTCATCTTATTGACCTGACCACTGGCGCAGTCGTCCGCCAGGACGACGCAGTGCCTCGCGGGTGGACATATCCGACTAGTTGGTGGGAACCCGGCGAGGTGGTAGAGGACACCGTCGCTTTGCGGGTGGAGGGGTTACCTCCTGGCCAATACCGTCTGCAAGTGGGCTTCTACAATCCAGAAACCGGAGAGCGGCTGTCGGCCTTCTCGGCCGAAGGAGAGCGGTATCCCGAGGATGTTGTTCCTCTCTTCATCTGGACCCGTCAGGGCATGGCGGAGATGCCCTGAGCGGCCTTTGCAGCAGCTCGAGCTGGAAGGGAAACCACGCGTGCACAATGGATTGTTCAAGAATGAGCTTGACAGCGGGTTCGGCGGGTGGGGTCTAGGGGCGGCTTCGTCGGTCCAGGGATTTGGGCGCATTTGTGTCCGCCCCACGGCTGCCCAAGCAGAAGCGTGGGGGGCATCGGATGGCTGGACTGAGCGTTCGATCAAACGCTTCGACCGGGCTGGGTCGGCGCTCTGAGATTTGGGTTCGCCACAGCTCCTTGCGCAGCACGCGCTTGGGCCCTGCCTCTCGATATGAGTCCGCCGGCGACGGTGAAGGGGAGTACGGGTCGGGGCGGGCATGGGCCTCTATGGGCGAGCTGGAGGAAACAGCCCTCGCCTATGAGCACCAGGACGACTCGGATGCACTGACTGGAGCACCTATCTGATCTCGGTGTCCGGCTTCCACGGCTCCCCGGTATAGACGGGCCAGCGCAACACCACCCGGCGGAACCACGACACGAAGCGCTGCCACAGATTGCCATAGGCCCGGTCCGCGACCTCTTCGGCCACGCTCTCGGTGGACAGCCCTTCGGCTCCGTAGCGCTGGCGCAGACGAGCCTGGTTGCGCATGATCCAGTTGACCAGGTCGGCCTCGGTGCGGCCGGGGAACAGGCGCAGCATCTCCTCGCGGTGGATTACGTCGACTATGGGCAGGTAGACGTTGTCGTACCAGTCCACCGCCGCCTCCTCAAAGGGCACGTTGGAGCCCCGGTCCAGCTCCAGGTAGTAACGGTGGACCGCAATCTGCTCCTCAAAGTAGCGGTAGCGGCCTGGCGAGGTGGGAATGATGTACTGCTGCGGGCGGTGCACGTCCAGTCGAGTGCGCTCCAGGAATTCCAGGTACTCGTGCCGGATCAGCACGTCATCGACTGCGTCGTCGGGCTCTAGCGGAACCCGCGTCTCGAATTCCCACACGTGGGCCGGGATGGTTTCCGCGCCTATCTGCCGAGCCACGGACACGCGGTGATTGCCGTCGATCACAAAGTAGACCTTGCCCACCTGGTAAACCTGGATGGGGGAGAGGCCCCGCGTGGAGGTGATCTCCTCCGCCTCTTGCCAGCGGCGCCGCATGTGCTCTGCGCGAGGCAGGAAAGTGCGGGTAAAGTCGCGGTACCGGCCGACGCTGCCTACTATTTGATCCAGCCTGATGAACTGGACGCCACGGTAGGTCTTTTCCCCCAACTCCAACCGCTCGCGCACTGTCTCAAAGGGCAGCAGGTTGGGCGGTTCGCGGCGCAGAAAGGAGAGCGCGTCCTGGACAAAGGCGCGCTGGTGGGCGCGGTCAAAGTCGCGCTGGGCTTTTGAGCGTCCCAGGGTGGAGCTTACGTGCGAGGCGCTCAGTGCCAGGCCCGGGCCCGCCGGTGCCGGGCCGGACAGTCCTTCTGACGCCAGCATCGCCTCGTCGAAAACCGGCTCGGCCGGGCGGGGCTCGGCGCTGGTCACGCGCTGTTCGCCGGTAGAGTCCGTATCTGGAACTGAGGGGGGCGTAGCACCGGTTGGGTTCGAGTCTTTCATAAGGGGCCTATTCTACCCCGGCCGCGATGGGCGTCAATCGTCGCAGTGGGT
>JAUVHW010000422.1 GCA_030593075.1 Ardenticatenales bacterium | reverse complement strand
ACTCTCCGCGAGCCGATTCTCGCAGGGCTTGCAGTGTGGAGAAGAGGTCGCGCTGCAAGACAAAGGCTCCGGTGGTTACCCTCTTGTCGCCGGTTGAGGCCGGCGGCTTTTCCACTATGCGAAAGGCATACCCCTCTGAGTCCATCTCGATGGCGCCGAAGAGCTGGGGGCTGGGCACTGCCTCTCCCAACACCGCGTAGCGATGCTTTCTCACGCGGTGCAGGTCCCGGCCGTGAACCAGGTCGTCTCCGTTCAGCACAAAGGAACTGCCGCGGACCAGCGGCATTGCCTGCAGAAGAGCGTTCCCGGTCCCCAGCTGGTCCTCCTGGATGCAGTACCGCAGCCGCAGACGCTGGAACTGGGTCCCAAAGGCGCGCTGGATCTGCTCGCGCTCAGAGCACAGTGCCAGCATGGCCTCTTCTACCAGCCCCTCCAACTGCTCGAGGGTGTGCTGCAGCAGCGGCTTGTCGAGCGACGGGAGAAGGGGATTGCGACGCCGCACGGTCAGCGGGTGGGTGCGCGCAGAGGAGCCGGCTGCCAGGATCACGGCCTGGGTGGGTGGTCTCACGAGGGGTCTCCGATGGTACCCATGCGGCCGATTGTAGCCAGGAGCCCTCGGCGTGAAGATTGTCCGCAGACCGAAAGGTGCTATAATCGGCGCCGCCGTCCGGCAGGCCCGGCTCTTGCCACCGGGCCGCTCCGGAAGGGCAGGAGAGCACAAGTGAAGCTGCACGAATACCAATCCAAGCGCCTGTTTGCCAAACATGGCATCCCCATACCTCCCGGTGATGTGGCCACCACCCCGGCGCAGGCGCGCAAGGTCGCCGAAAGACTGGGCGGGAAAGTGGTAGTCAAGAGCCAGGTACTGGTAGGGGGGCGAGGAAAGGCGGGCGGCATCAAACTGGCCGGCGACCCGGCCGAAGCGGAAGAGGCTGCGCGTCAGATCCTCGGCATGGAGATCAAGGGGTTGACGGTAGGGACGGTCCTGGTGGACGCGGCCGCCGACATTGAGAAGGAGATCTATCTCGGGATCGTCGTCGATCGTGCCCAACGCCGGCCGGTGATGATGGCCTCGGCCGAGGGTGGGGTGGAGATCGAGGTGGTCGCCAGCACCAGCCCGGAAGCCATCGTCAAAGCCTACATCGATCCTTTCCTGGGTTTGCGCGAGTTCCAGACGCGCGACACTGCTCTTGGGATTGGGTTGGACCGGAAGCACTGGAGGTCGTTCGACCGAATCGCGCGAGGGCTCTACCAGTGCTTTGTGGCTTGTGACGCCTCACTGGCGGAGATCAACCCCCTGGTCGTCACCGCACAGGACGAGCTGCTGGCGGTGGATGGCAAGATGCTGATTGACGACAATAGCCTTTTCCGCCATCCTGAGCTGGCCGAGATGCGGGACCTGGCTGAAGAGACCGCCACGGAAGCAGAGGCGCGCCGCTCTGGGCTCAGCTACGTGGACCTGGATGGGGAGATCGCCTGTATGGTAAACGGCGCGGGCCTGGCAATGACCACCATGGACATAATCCAACTCTCTGGCGGTTCCCCGGCCAATTTCCTCG
>JAUVHW010000159.1 GCA_030593075.1 Ardenticatenales bacterium | reverse complement strand
CCAGGGGGTTCCTGAGGGCGTGCCCTCCCTGATCTCTCAATTCACCCGTGCCTCGCTGGGCCCTGGCAGCTGTGGTGTTGCGGCCGGACCGGCGTAGGCTGTGGTCGGCAGCGGAACTCGGAATTCCTCGATTGTGATGGCAGGGTGCATTCACCGCGGGCATGAACTGGGTCCCGAGCACAGGTGGCACCCTGGGGCGTGGCGCACTGCAGGGGCTAAACTCGGCGGAACGTCTTTTTTCCTGGACGCAGCACCCAAGCGGGCACACTTGGTGCAACCAGGGATACCTGGATGCAGGGCTGGCGTCTGACGGCGAGTGTTTCCGCCTCTGCCGGCGCGGCGCCGTCCGTCCAGGACTGACCGGGCGGGCACCGGCGAACCGCATCTTGGCGCGAGGGCGGTCAGTTGACAAACAGGCAGAGACGGGTATACTTTTCTTACTGACGCCATTTACTGTTGTGGGCTCCGAACCCCACGAGTACAAGGAGGCTTCAAATGAGGCGTGGACTCTTGATCATTCTAGTCGGCATCCTGTTGCTTGTCGTAACAGTTGTGGCGGCCTTCGGCTTGGGTTTGATCGGCGGGAACGGAGTTGGCGTGACTCCCGCGCTCCCTGACACTGGTACTCCAGGGAAGCCGCAGCCCACGCCGGTTCCACTGACCAGGCAAATCGTCATCGCGGTGCAGGATATTCCGCGTGGGTTCGAACTGACCTGGGATGCCGTAGAGCTTGAGGAGTATCCGGTGGATTTGATTCCGGAAGATGCCATTCCGGGTTCCCGCGAGGAAGACCAGGACGGCAACGGCATACCGGACGTGATCGAAGACATGTTCGGCCGGCGTCTGCGCGTCAGTGTCCGTCGCTTCGACCCCATCTTGTCCACCATGGTGACCGACCCGTTTGGCCTGTCCGGCAAGGGGAGCGATGCGGCTCTGGATGTGCCGGCGGGCAGGGTCCTGGTTGCTTTCCCGCTTCCCAGCAGCGAAGAGAACCCCACCACTGCAGTGGCTTATGCCCTCCGTCCGGGGGACCACGTCGACATGATGATTTCGTTGTCGCTGGTGGATCTGGATAGCGAGTTCCATACCAAGCTGCCCAACACCAATATCGTGCTGAACCAGTTGGTGCCGGAAGAGGGCGGCGCGTCCGGGAGCATCATCGAGTTCACCACCGGCCGGGTGGAGAACGGTCCGCTCGGGCTGGTGTTCAACGTCGTTCCGAGCGAGTTTCAGCAGCGGCCGCGGCCGGTCACGCAGCTGACCGTGCAGGACATGGTGGTGGTGCGCGTTGGCCGCTACCCCACCTACCCAGAAGAGATACGGGGCATTGACCCCCAGGCGCCTCCTACGCCCACGCCGGTTCCGGAAACCGGCGGGGCCGCGGGCGAACAGCCACAGCAGGAGGCTCCGCCCCCTCCCCCGCCCGAACCCAAGGTAGTCGTGCTGGCGGTCACTCCTCAGGATGCGCTGGTGCTCAGCTTCGCCCAGCGGGTGAACGCCAACGTCGATTTCGCCTTGCGGGCGGTCGGGGACCAGGCTCTCTTCCAGACCAATGCGGTTACGCTGCAGTACCTGATAGAGACCTACAACATCTCGGTGCCCCCCAAGCTGGAATTCGGGATCGATTCGCCTACCGATCTCGGTGTGGAGAGCCTGTTTCGCGCACCATAGGAGAGGTCCTGATCGGACCTGGCAATGATCGTGCAGTCCGGTTCGCAGTCTGACCCCACCGCCCGGCGGTGGGGTCAGGGACGTATTCGCCTGAGGATGCAGGCTTGACTGACAGCGTTCCGCCCTCAGAAAAGATCCGTATCCTGATCGTCGACGATATCGTCGATACCCGGGAGAATCTGCGCAAGCTTCTCCAGTTCGAGGCCGACATCGAAGTCGTGGCGCAGGCCAGCACCGGCGAAGAGGGGCTCAGCCTGGCGAAGCAGCACCGCCCTCACGTGGTGCTGATGGACATCAACATGCCTGGCATGGACGGCATCGCAGCCAGCGAGGCCATCACAAAGGATGTGCCCGCCACGCAGGTTGTGATGATGTCCGTCCAGAGTGACGCCGACTATATCCGGCGCTCCATGCTGGCAGGGGCCCGCTACTTTCTGACCAAGCCGTTCTCCGGCGACGAACTGCTTACCACCCTCCGCCGGGTCTATGAGCACAGCCGGGATGCGATGGCTCGCATGCCGGCCGCCGGCCTGGGGCAGGGTGACCTACTGGGGGCGGAGCCCGACTCAGCGGGTGGCCAGGGCAAGGTGGTGACGGTTTTCAGCGCCAAGGGTGGCGTGGGATGCAGCGTGCTGGCTGCCAACCTGGCGGTGGCGCTGGCCCAAATGGGAAGGAACACGGTGCTGCTCGACGCCAATCTCTACTTTGGCGACATGGCAGTCCTGCTGGACGTACAGGGCACCCGCAGCATCGTGGATCTCGCCGAGGCATTCGAGGAGTTGGACGCTGACATGGTGCGCAGCGTGCTGACCCCGCACGATTCAGGGCTTAGAGTGTTGCTGGCGCCCCCGAGACCAGAGATGGGGGAGATGGTAACCTCGGAACACCTTCGCGAGATCATCTCGTATCTGCGGAGGGAGTGCGAGTACTTGATCGTCGACACCATCACCTCGCTGGGGGACACGATGTTGACGGCGCTTGATGAGGCAGACAGGATTCTGTTGATTGCTACGCCGGACATACCGTGCGTCAAGGACACACGGCTGTTCTTTGAGGTGGTTGATCAGCTAGAGTACGAGCGCGAGAAGACGATGCTGGTCCTGAACCAGGTGGACAAGAACGCCGGGATCCGGCCGGAGGACATCGAAAAGACTATGAAACAGACGGTGACGGCTTCTGTTCCGGCGGATCCCCGCACCGTGATGTTCTCCGTGAATCGGGGTTTGCCGTTCGTGGTTCGCGAACCAGGCAAGGCGATTTCCGAGGCGGTGATGCAGCTGGCCAAGCAGCTGCGCGAGGAATTGCGGGGGTCAGCGAGAGATGAGCGGGAACGGGTAGCCGAGCCCGCGGGCCGCCCCCGGCTTGGCCGACTGTTCGGTAGCGGCAGTTGGTGATGGGGTTGGTTGAGGAGAGAGCGTTGTGTCACTGTTAAGACGGCTGGAGCAGGGGCAGGAGCAGGGGCAGGAGCAGGGGCAGCGGCAGGCAGGTAGGAGCAGCACATCTGATCTGCAGGAGATGCGGATCAGGCGTCAGGCGCCGACTACCGGCACTCGCGATGCCTACCAGGGCCTCAAGGGGCGCATCCAGGACAAGCTCATAGCTGAGCTTGACCCCTCCATGGATGTCACCAGGTCGTCCGAGATGCGCGGCACTATCGAGGAGTTGTTCGAGACCATCTTGATGGAGGAGAACATCGTCCTCAGCCGGAACGAGCGCCGGCGGCTCTTTGAGCAGATCGTGGCCGAGATTCTGGGCCTGGGGCCCCTCGAACCTCTGCTAGGTGACGATACCCTTACCGAGATCATGGTGAACGGGCCCAAGAATGTCTACGTCGAGCGCGATGGCAAGATAGAGCGGACGAACGCCGTCTTTGAGAGCGACGAGCACCTGATGCGCATCATTGACAGAATAGTGGCGCCCCTGGGACGGCGGGTTGACGAAAGCTCGCCCATGGTGGATGCCCGCCTGGCCGATGGATCGCGTGTGAATGCCGTCATTCCGCCCATCTCGCTGGTGGGCCCTACGCTGACCATCCGCAAGTTCTCGCGGACGCCCCTGACCGTCCAAAACCTAGTCGACTTTGGCAGCATCACCCCGGAATCTGTCGAGTTCTTGCGGGCGTGCGTTGTTGCCAAGATCAACATAATTATCTCGGGAGGCACCGGCTCTGGCAAGACCACCTTGTTGAACGTCCTTTCGGGGTATATCCCCAATGACGAGCGTATCGTCACCATAGAGAACGCCGCAGAGCTGCAATTGAGGCAGGAGCACGTGGTGACCCTCGAGTCACGGCCTCCCAACATCGAAGGTAAGGGGGAAATCACCATCCGGGACCTGGTCATCAACAGCTTGCGCATGCGGCCGGACCGGATTGTTGTAGGTGAGTGCCGTGGTGCAGAGGCCTTGGATATGCTGCAGGCGATGAACACCGGTCACGATGGAAGCCTCACAACGGCCCACTCCAATAGCCCGCGTGACACGCTGGCGCGTCTGGAGACTATGGTGCTGATGGCCGGCATGGACTTGCCGGTGCGCGCGATTCGGGAACAGGTCTCCTCCGCCATTCAGCTGATTGTCCACGAGGACCGGATGCGGGACGGGACCCGCAAGGTTACCAGCATCAGCGAAGTGCAGGGCATGGAGGGTGACATCATTACGATGTCGGAGATCTTTACGTTCGACCAGGTCGGCATTGAGGATGGCAAGGTGATCGGCCGCTTGCGTCCCACCGGCCTGCGGCCCAAGTTCATTGGGGTGATTCAGGCGGCCGGCATCATGCTGCCTCCGGCCATATTCGGCATCGGGCAGCGACGGCGGTAGGAGCCAGAATGGAACCAATCATATTCGTCTTGGCCGGGCTTGCGCTGCTGGTAATCCTGGGTGGCGCCGTTGCCAGCGTGATGGGCCGTGGCGCCAGTGAGGTTGAGGAGAGACTGAGCCGATACTCGGGCACCGAGTTCGACGTGGCCAGCATAGAGGAAACCTCAGAGGGCGGTGTCTCTTTCGTCACTCCTATCGCAGACCGCCTGGAAAAGGTTGTTTCTCGCCGGGATTTCGCCGGGGCTATCAAGTCCGAGCTGCAGCGGGCAGACCTCAAGCTGAAGGTCAGCGAGTACCTCACGCTGGGCATCATCTCTGTGATCGGCTTTGGCCTGGTAGGTGGGCTCGTGTTCGGCGGACCGCTGTTCGCCGCTCTCGGCGCGGTCGCAGGCTTTTTCGCGCCCAGGATCTATGTGCGGCAGAGAGCCAACAAGCGACGGAAGGACTTTGACAACATGCTTGGCGACACGCTGAACCTCTGGGTCAATGCCCTGCGCTCGGGGTACAGTGTGATGCAGGCAATGGAGACCATTGCGGCGGAGAGCCCGCCGCCCATGTCTACCGAGTTCGAGCGTGTGATCCAGGAGGTGCGCCTGGGACTGAGTCTGGAGCAGGCTCTCAACAACCTGCTCCTGAGAATCGACAGCCCTGACATGGACCTGGTGGTGACGGCCGTAAACGTCCAGCGGGAAGTGGGAGGCAACCTCGCCGAGGTGCTGGCCATTATCAGCCACACTATTCGCGAGCGAATTCGCATCAAGGGCGAGATCCAGGTGCTGACCGCGCAGGTCATGATCTCGGGCTATATCATCAGCGGACTCCCCGTTGCGCTGGTTCTTTTCCTGCGCCTGAGCAACCCGGAATACATTGGCGAGCTCTTTGTCAAGGAGGAACCCTTTCTGGTGCCCGGTGTCGTGCCCTGTGGCTGGCTGGTATTGGGCGTCGGGCTGATGCTGATCTTTAGCGGCTTTATGGCTCTCCGCAAGCTCGCGGATATCGAAGTATAGTGTAGGCCAAAGTAAGACGATGGCGGAGGTTCTAGGATGGGACCGATCTTGATTCTTGGACTCGGACTGTTGGTCGTGCTGCTGGTGTTTGGCGGCATTCTTCTTCTTCGTCGTTCTGAGGGGGACCCGCTTCAGGAGCGGCTGATGGAGTGGGGCGCGAGCGCTGACGCTCAGCCGGTCAGCCTAGACGAAGTAGAGATGTCGCTCTCCTTCGCCGACCGAGTGCTGGTGCCGTTGCTGCGTGGCGTTGCCACCGTAGTCACCCGCTTTACTCCTCAGCAGAACCTTGAGGCAACAGCTAGCAAGCTCGAGGCCGCCGGTCTCGCGCGCCGGCTGGCCCCGGCCGAGTTCTGGGGCATCCGGCTGTTTTCGACGGTTGGTCTTTCCGCTATCATCTTTCTGCTGATGTGGCGGTTTGGCGTGCAGCCTGGCAAACGGCTCATGTATGCTGGAGGCATGGCCCTCCTGGGATACATTCTGCCAGGGATGTGGCTTCAGAGCACCATTGACCGGCGGAGACAGGGGATCATTAGAGCTTTGCCTGATGCACTCGATCTGCTGACCATCTGTGTCGAGGCCGGCCTGGGGTTTGACTCGGCCATGAGACGCGTGGCCGAAAAGTGGGAGTCGGATCTTTCCATGGAGTTCGGCCGTGCCTTGCAGGAGATTCAGCTGGGCAAGGTCCGGCGCGACGCCCTGCGCGGTATGTCGGATCGTCTCAAGGTGCCGGATGTGCAAACCTTCATCGCGGCTGTGGTGCAGGCAGAGCAGTTGGGGGTCAGCATGGCCAAGGTGCTCCGAATTCAGTCCGACCAGATGCGAATCAAGCGCCGTCAGCTTGCCGAAAAGAAAGCGCAGGAGGCTCCGGTCAAAATGGTCATCCCCATGGTCTTTTTGATCTTTCCCTCCCTGCTGGTCGTGCTCCTTGGCCCGGCGGCTTTCCAGGTCTTGCGCTCGGGTGTCCTTGGCGTAATATAGCCTCAGCTGTTGTGACGCGACTGAAATACCGGGGGGGCTGTGTTGAGCGCCTTTGGCGCGGCATCCTGAATCTGGTATTCCCTCCTCGTTGCGTAGGGTGTGGTCGCGTGGATCATTCCCTGTGCCCCGATTGCCGTCAGACGATTCGTTGGGTCGGCTCGCGGTTCTGCCCTCGCTGTAGCCTTCCGTCTGGGGGCGACCACGCGAACCTGTGCCGGGAGAGCGCTGCCGGCCGGCCGGTGCTTGAGGGCGTGCGGGCAGCAGCTGAGTTTGAAGGCGTGATCCGGCAGGCAGTCCACGCACTGAAATACAGAGGCCGCACCGACCTGGCCCACCAGCTAGCCGGGCTGATGGCTGAGGCGTGGAATGAGGGGCCTTTGACCGTCGACTGTATCGTCCCAGTGCCGCTGCACTCTCGGCGTCTGGCCGAGCGGGGCTATGATCAGGCCGTCTTGCTCGCCAGAGAGCTGGCTGCGGGAATCAACGTACCTGTGCTGGAGGGTGCCCTTGTCCGCTCCAGGATGACGGACGCGCAGACCGGGCTCGACGGGGCTGGGCGCCAGAAGAACGTGGCAGGAGCGTTCGTGGCTCGTCCCGAAGAGGTGAACGGGCGATCAGTGCTGCTGGTGGATGATGTCTGCACGACCGGCTCAACCCTGGAGGCTTGCGCCAGCGCGCTCCTGGCGGCTAACGCAGCCCAGGTATCTGCCTTTACGCTGGCGCGAGCCAGACGGGACCCGACGACGGGAACGCTGACTGACAGCCTGCACCGGCAGTTTCAACCAGTCTAGCAAACACATTCAAACGGAGGATGCATGATGGACCTGCAGATCACAGGTCGAAACATGGAGGTGACGCCGCGGTTGGAGCAGTACGTGAGCGGCAAAGTTGGCAAGCTGGACCGCTACTTGCCTACGATTGCTAGCGCTCGTATGGATCTCTCAGTGGAGAACGCCAGGAGCGCGGCTGACCGGCAGGTGGCACAGCTGACTGTGCGTAATGATCGTGGCGTAATTCTCAGGGCGGAGGAGCGGACCGCCGACATGTTCGCCTCGATCGACGCGGTCATGGACAAGATGTATCGTCAGATCAAGCGTTACAAGGGCAAGCGGCAACGCGCCCGACGGGCGGCCGCAGCTGAAGAGCGGGGCCCAGCGGCCGGTGAGCCAGCACTCGAGGAGGAGGCCGGGGTAATCGTGCGCACTAAACGGTTCACCCTGGCCCCCATGATGCAGAGCGAGGCCATCGAGCAGATGGAGTTGCTGGGGCATGATTTCTATGTCTTTTACGACGCGGAAGAAGAAGGCGTAGGTGTGCTCTATCGCCGTACGGGCGGCGACTATGGATTGCTGGTCCCCGAACTGGGCTAACGCGGCAACCATGCCCGGCGGAGCGGGTGGTCTGATCGCCCAACCAACCTGATGCTGATGGCCTACTGAAGGGTGCCCCCTCGGCTGTACAAGGAAGACCAGCGGGTGGATCTCGGCTCCGACTCACGCAATCGGCTCAGGCCGGCGGTCTGCTCGTGGAGAGGGACCAGGGATCTCCCCGAGGCGAGGAGCGGCGGTTGCGCTGGGATCCTCGCGCGGAAGCGCCTGGCAGGCAGTGGCAATCGCAACAGCCGATAGGCCATGACCTCCTGACCCTCTGCTGAACTGCTGCTTCTGATGCCCTCACAAGAATCCCGGCTCGGATTGGTGATAATGGTGGCGTCCGCGGCCGGAACCGGCCCGGCCGTCCGAATGGTGCTCGAGGCGCGTCAGGCTGCGACTCTGGACACCCTGACAGCCGTTCAGCAGACCGGGCTCTATGACAGGCTGGTCGTAGTCACTAATG
>JAUVHW010000157.1 GCA_030593075.1 Ardenticatenales bacterium | reverse complement strand
AACCAAAGAGCAGCACACCCGCCATTCCAAGGCGGACTGCCTGCCTCAGATTGTCCTCATCTCGCCACCATGGCGTGGGAGAGGCGTCCACCACCTGCCAGGAGAAATCACCGTACGGATTCGGCTGGAGCGGCGCTCGGCCGCGGTACCACCGGTAGATGAGCATTCCACCGGCCGCCAGCGCAGCCAGACCGGCCAGAACCACCAGCACCCGCGAGACAGAAACCACCGGGGCCGGCGCGGCCGGCAATCCCAGCCGCACCAACTTGAGTATCACCGCGGCAACAGCCGCCTGCGCAAGGTTGCACAGCGGACCCGCGCCAGAGGTCAGGGCCATGCTAAGATGGGGGTTGCGCCGAAAGTTGGCCGGCACCACGGGGACCGGCCGGCCCCAGCCAATGCCAATCCCCGCCAGGGTCGCGAACAGAATCATCACGGTGCCGACGGGATCCAGGTGAGCGAGCGGGTCCAGCGTCACCCGCCCCCGGTAGCGAGCTGTTGGATCGCCCAGGTAGTTGGCTATCCAGGCATGGGCAAACTCGTGGACGCTGATGGCAGCCAGCAGCACCGTGATGAAGATAAAGAAGTTAGCAGCTGCATCCATGGTATGCTCCTCTATCTATTATAGCAGGGAAACCACACGGCTGCGATACCTAGACCCGCCCCAGCCGTATGCTATAATCCTGCGCCGCAAGAGAAAGCCCCTGACTCCCATGAGGACCACCATACCCAGGATAGATCTGGGCGACATTGTGCGGCTCCGCAAGCCTCACCCTTGCGGCAGTTTCGAATGGGAGGTGGTGCGGCTGGGAGTAGACATCGGGCTAGTGTGCAACGGGTGCGGCCGGCGGGTGCTGCTGCCACGCGGCAAGTTCAACCGCCGGCTAAAGGCGGTCGTCAAGAAGGCTAGCGGCGAGTAATGATTCCTCTCCTGGGCGTACTATACTCGCTAACGGTGTTCTGGCTGGCGCTCTATGGCCTCGCGGGGCTGCTCACCGTCGGGCTGTACCTGCGCCACCGGCGCGATTCCCCACCCCGGCCGCGACCGCTGCGGCCGGAGAACGCGCCGCCGGTCACGGTCCAGCTGCCGGTCCACAACGAGCCACTGGTGATCGAGCGGCTGATTGACGCGGCCGTTGGACTCGACTATCCGATCGATCGGCTGCAGGTTCAGGTACTGGACGACTCGACCGATGAGACCACGGCGCTGGCGGCCGCGCGAGTGGCGCACCACCGCGCGGCCGGAGCAGACATCGAGCTGGCCCACCGATCATCGCGCGCCGGTTACAAGGCCGGGGCTTTGCAGGCCGGGCTGAGCCGAGCAAAGGGAGAGTTCACCGCCATATTCGACGCCGACTTTGTTCCGGATCCGGCCTTCTTGCAGCAGACCATCCCCTACTTTTTGGAAAACGCCGACCTGGGGATGGTGCAGACCCGCTGGGGACATCTGAATGCGGACTATTCGGCGCTAACGCGGGCCCAGGCAATCTCGCTAGACAAGCATTTCGCAATCGAGCAACTGGTACGCCACCGGGCGGACCTCTTTCCCAAATTCAACGGGTCCGGTGGGGTATGGCGGACCGCCTGCGCCCGGGCGGCTGGCGGCTGGCAGGCGAGCACGGTCTGCGAGGACCTGGACCTGAGTACACGCGCCCAACTGGATGGGTGGCGATTTCTCTTCCTGCCCGATGTCGTCTCTCCCGCCGAACTGCCGCCCCAGATGACAGCTTTCAAGAGCCAACAGGCTCGCTGGGCAAAGGGATCGCTGCAGTGTACAGCAAAGTACTGGCGCGCGATCCTCGGCAGCCGGCGCCACACTCTTCTGGCCCGCGCCTATGCGCTGTTCGCCATGACCGGCTACCTGGCGCACCCGCTGCTGTTGGTCCTCCTGCTGCTGCTGCCGCCGCTGCTCTGTTGGGGGCACGACTTTTCTCCGCTGCCCGCCTGGCTGGGCATCGCAGGTCTTGGGCAACCCTTGCTCTTTCTCCTCTCTCAGAGAGCGCTATATCCGGACTGGCTTTGGCGAACGGCCGTTGGTGGCCCCGCGCTGGTTCTGGTGGCGGTAGGATTGGCTCCCAGCAACAGCTGGTCCATCTGGGAGGCCATTTGCCGGAGAACGCATCCGTTCCACCGTACGCTCAAGTTCAACTTGCTTCCTCGCGCGGGCGGCGGCTGGACCGGGCGGCCGGAGGCGGGCATCTTTCGCGTGCCCTTCAGCCCGCTTATCCTGGCGGAGGCGGCGTTGGCACTGTACGCCCTGCTTGGGGCAAACGTCGCCGTGGCCCGCGGCAGCCACGGCTCGCTTCCGTTTCTACTCCTCTGCGCGGCCGGTCTCGGCTACACAGCGGCCCTCAGCCTAAAGGACGTCAGAAACAGCGCGTAACGCGCACCCCCGCGGCCGCTTTCCCGCCTCCCTGCGCCTCGTTCCCCCCGAGGCGGGTACCCATTAAGCAACCTCATGTTTTTCTATTGACAAGAGATAAGATTTCTGCTACAATACGCTTGCAGAGGTTAAGATTCTCAACCGATAGGTTAAGTATTTCAAGCTCTGGAGAAAGAATGTTATGAGCACCGTCATCACTCAGTGCCCGGTATGCCAGGACCAGCTGCTGGTTGCCCGGCTCTACTGCCCGAGCTGCGCCACTGCTCTCGAAGGGCGGTTCGAGCTGGGACCGCTCGCGCGACTGAACAGCGACCAGCTCAGTTTCGTGGAGACCTTTATCCGCTGCCAGGGCAAGCTCAACCGGGTCCAGGAGGAGTTGGGAATCTCCTATCCCACGGTGCGCGGCCGCCTGGAAGCCGTGATTCGCGCTCTGGGTTACGAAGTAGACGAGGACGAGCCGGAACCCCTGGTCATCTCGGAGGAGGAGCGGCGCGGCATACTGGGAGACCTGGCAGCGGGCCGCATATCCTCTGAAGAGGCGATGCAGATGTTGCAGGGCCAGAGGCTCGATCAGGAGCCACCGGCAGAAGGAGAAGACTAGCGTGAGCGACCGAGAGTCTGAGCTGAGAGAGGTATCGGGGTTCAATCGGATCTCTCTTGCGGGGGTGGGCAACTTGATCATTGAGCCCGGCGACCGGGAATCGCTGAGAATCGAGGCGGAGCCTGATGTCCTCCCTCGAATCATCACCCAGGCAAGAGGCGGGAAACTGACCATCCGGCTCAAGCGGTCAGGACTGCCATTGCTCTCCAGACACAGCAAGTCAATAGACTACTATGTGACGGTGCGGGAGCTGGAGGCCATTGATGTATCGGGTTCTGGAACGGTCCGCGGTTCTCGTCTCTGCTCAGACCGCCTTCGCCTCGCGGTCAGTGGGTCAGCCAAAGTGGATCTGGACCTGTTGGTCGCCGACTTACGTATCAAGGTATCCGGAGCAGCGAGAATCCGGCTAGCCGGCAGGGCCGACAGGCAGGAACTGGTCGTCAGCGGATCCGGCGAGTACTGTGCAGGCGAGCTGGTCAGCGATGAATG
Organism: Ardenticatenales bacterium; assembly: GCA_030593075.1. Classification (GTDB taxonomy): domain Bacteria; phylum Chloroflexota; class Anaerolineae; order Promineifilales; family UBA4811; genus JAUVHW01. The sequence goes on along the minus strand of JAUVHW010000157.1, from coordinate 4,884 downwards.
CGTTGTCGCCATCAGCGGATCGGCCAAAGGTACGGTGCACGTCAATGAGCGGCTGGAGGCCAGGATCAGTGGAAGCGGTCGGGTTTCGTACATCGGGGACCCGGCCGTGGATCAGAGAGTCAGCGGCGTTGGAAGGGTGAATAGAATAGCGGCCCCAGCTGCCGCACAGTAGCAGAGGACGAGGATAGGAGGTTGGAGATGTCAGCGGAAACCAAGCGACGTGAGATACTGCAAATGCTGGCCAAGGGCTCTATCACCGCGCAGGAAGCAGGTGAAATGCTGGAGCAAGCGAACCAGGAAGTCGCCGCGCCCGAATCAGCAGACGCGCCGGCCGAGCCCAAGGCAACTGCTCCAGGGCAGCCGCCGGAGGAGCCGACCGAACCAGGAAAACCGCCTCGCTGGCTGCACGTGCGGGTAGCGGATCTGGCCAGCGGCCGCAACAAGGTCAACGTCAAGATCCCGCTCTCACTGGCCCGCATCGGGCTGCGCATGGGAGCCAAGTTCGCCCCTGGGGTCGAAGAGGTCAATTGGAACGAGGTCCTGTCCGATCTCAGCTCCGTCGAGGCGCGGTCAATCGTCGAAGTCCAAGACGAGGAGGACGGGGAACTGGTCCAGATCTATCTGAGCTAGCGGAGGTAGGACATGGAGAAACGGATCTTTGAGACCGAGGGCGCTCCCACGCTTTCCGTCGCCAGCTGCCGGGGGGACCTCAGCGTGGTCGGCTGGGCCGAGCCTACGGTTCGCCTGCAGGCGGACGAAGGGACTCTTACGGCCGCCCAGGAGGGCGATAACATTGCCATCACGTGCGAATCCTCGCTGCGCATCAGCGCGCCCACCGAGGCTCAGCTGCAGGTAGTCCAAGTCACTGGAGATGCCCGTGCGAAACGCATTCAGGGCAGCCTCTCGCTCGACCTGGTAACGGGCGATCTGGTAGTGAGCCAGGCGGGACCGGTGACGATCCAAGAGGTTCGCGGTGACCTGGCCGTCCGGTTGGTGGATGGTGACCTAATGGTACAGACGGTGAACGGCGACATGAGCGTCCGCAACATCAGCGGCCGGTTCCAGGTCGAGGAGGTGGGCGGTGATCTGGGTGCCCGTGACCTGGCCGGGAATTCCAGCGCCAGGATCGTGCGCGGCGACGTACGCCTGAGGACAGCCTTCTCAGTAGACAAGGAATACGCCTTCAAGGCCAAGGGGAACATAGTCGCGCGGGTTCCACCCGACGCCAACGCGGACCTGACGCTGCGGAGCGGCCGGGGCCAGATTCGCCTCAAGGCCCGCCTGGCAGAAGAGACAGAGATCGACAACCAGGTGACCGGCCGGCTGGGCGATGGCGGCTCCTCGGTCCTGCTGGACGCCGGCGGGGACCTCACTCTCGTTGCGCGGGACGGCGGCGAGACAGCGGGCGCCGATCTCGGCGCGATCGGGGCAGAGATAGGTGTGGAGTTCGGCTCCGAGTTTGCCGATCTGGCGCAGGACATAGCGACCCACGTCCAAGCCCGCATGGAGGAGATGAGCGCTCAGCTGGAGGAAAAGCTGGCGCACATCGAAGGGAACATGGCTGCCTTTGACCAGCGCGCAGCACGGGCAGCAGAGAAAGCGGCCGAGAAGGCGCGGAGGAAAATGGAGCGAGCAGCAGAGCGGCTACGGCGCACTGCGGAGCGCGAGGCGGGAAGAGCCAGGCGCGCGGCTCACAAAGCTCGCTGGAAACCCGTCAAGGTGAGCGCTCCTTCGAGCAGAGCCTCAGAACAACAGCCACCGGGGGAGCCAGTCTCGGACGATGAGCGCATTGCCATCCTCAACATGGTGGCTGAGGGCAAGGTCTCGGTAGAGGAAGCCGAGTCACTGCTGGACGCCCTGGGTGCATAGAAGCCCGGCCGAGAAGTGGCCGGTCACATCATGCCTCGAAATGACTGCGATCCGCGACTGCTTGCGACCGCAGCTGCTTGCGACATGGCTGCTGCCAGGCTCGGCCGATAAGTGGGATGCGGGGGTGGACCAGCATGAGCGCTGCCCACAGGTCTCTGGAAGAAGCCTTCTGCAGGACCTGCTGTCCATTGCCTCGTGACTCGAAACGACAGACGGGTGAAAACGACGCAGACACGCTCTGACTGGAAGGCCAAGTTCCTCGCCATCTGGACGGGACAGGCGTTTTCTCTTGGCGGCAGCCTCCCGGCTGGCGAGCATCACCACCGGTGAGGTGGCCCGGTCTAGAGATACCCATCATCATGAACGCAGAGATGAGCCTATTGACAAGGAGAACAAGACCTTGACAGATCCCAGAGTCGAGAAGCTGGCCGACGTGTTAGTCAACTACTCAGTAGCAGTGCAGCCAGGCGACAAGGTGTTGGTGCGAGGGAACACCCTCGCCGCTCCTCTACTCAAGGCAGTCTACGTGAAAGCACTGCAGGCAGGGGGACATCCGCTTGTTCTGGCCTCTCTGCCCGGCACCGATGAGCTCCTATATCGCCATGCTTCCGACGAGCAACTGCGGCACGTGCCCGAACCAGTCAAGCTGGTCATTGAGACCTATGACGTCTACATCTCCGTCATGGCTGCTGAGAACACCAAGGCGCTGACCGGTGTGGAGCCATCAAGGATGGTGCAGCGAAGCCAGGGCCGGACGGAATGGATGAAGACCTATCTGCAGCGCTCCGCTTCTGGTGAGCTGCGCTGGGTCGGCACGCTGTATCCCACCAACGCCCACGCCCAGGACGCTGAGATGAGTCTCAGCGGGTTCGAGGACTTTGTCTACGGCGCGTGCCTGCCTGACATGGAGGACCCCGTAGGGCACTGGCAGCGGTTCTCAGCCTGGCAGCAAAAGATTGTGGACTGGTTCGGCGGCAAGGAGCAGGTGCGGGTCGTCGGCCCCGAGACCGACCTGCGCCTGACCATCGCGGGCCGCACCTTCATCAACAGCGACGGGAAGCACAACATGCCGAGCGGCGAGGTCTTTACCGGGCCCGTGGAGGACAGCGTCGAGGGGCACGTTCACTTTTCGTATCCTGCCATTCATCAGGGGCGCGAGGTCGCAGGCATCCGCCTATGGTTCGAAAAGGGGAGGGTGGTCAAGGCAACCGCCGAGAAGAACGAGGACTTTCTGCTAAAGACGCTCGATACCGACGAGGGCTCGCGCTACGTCGGCGAGTTTGCCATCGGCACCAACGAGGGCATCACCCGCTTCACGCGGTCTATTCTGTTCGACGAGAAGATCAGGGGCAGCTTCCACATGGCCCTGGGCGCCGGCCCTCCCGAGACGGGCAGCAAGAACGAGTCGGCCATCCACTGGGACATGATCTGCGATCTGCGCTCTGGGGGCCAGATCTGGGTAGACGATCAACTGCTCTACGAGGATGGGGAGTTCGTGATCGAGTTCTGAGGGTCACCCAGGCGCGCGGCGCAGAGCAGAGCGGCGGCCCGAAGACAGGAGGTAGGTAGATAAGACGGACGGCGTTTCTGTCCGTGCAGATCCGGGACAGAAGTGTATAATGGTGTAGCAAGCTGCCTAGCGGTGAGCCGCCCGCCCTGCTGCCGGCCGAACGACGAGAGCCCATGGTTGCCAGAATAGCCGCCCAATCCCGCCAGCCGCCATCCGGCCCCCGGCCGCTGAACCTGATGCGCGATCTGGGGGCGGTGGCCGACCTGATGGAGGTCGCCTTTAAGGAGGAGCTAGACTCTGGCGCCCGGCGCTTGATCCGCGAGGCGAGGACGATGAGCCGGACCGGCCCACTGCTCCTCCTGCTCTCACGGCTCTCTGGCGCCAGCGTCGGCCTCCACCCCGGTTTTGTGTGGGAAGAGGACGGCCGCATTGTCGGCAACGTCACCGTCGTGGGCGCCCACCGCCCGGCCGGAGCCTGGCAGATAGCCAACGTGGCCGTTCACCCCGATTGTCGCGGGCAAGGAATCGCCACCCAGTTGCTGCAGACCGTCATTGAACACGTCCGCCGGTTCGACGGCCGCTCGATCAGGCTGCAGGTCAGGAAGAGCAGCCCGGCCATCGCGCTGTACCAGCGGCTTGGATTCCACTCGTTGGGCGCCTTTACTCGGTGGCGCACCGGCCGTGAGATCCACTGGGACCGGATTCTGACGGGCGGCCGGCCCTTGCGCAGAGCAGTCCAGAACGATTGGGCTGCGATCTGGGAGCTGTTCAGCTCAGTGACTCCCGCAGCCCAGGGATGGCCTGAGCCCCGCAGGCAGAACGAGTTCCGGCCTAGCTTCTGGCGTGCGGCATCAGACCTGATGACCGGCCGCTCAGTCCAGAGATGGGTGGCTCCAGGCAGCGACGCGCTGGACGGTTACGTCGAGCTGGAGACGCAACCCGGATCGAGCCCCCGGCTCACCTTGCGCCTCCGCGCCGATGGATCTGACCGGCTGGCGGGAGACCTGCTGCTGGTTGCGCTGCGGCAGCTGTGGTTCCGCGGGGGTACACGCGCGTGGATAGAGCACCCGGATGGCGACGGGCCCGTTGAAGGAAGCCTGCGCGAGGCTGGATTCGAGCCGCTTCGCACGCTGGCCCTCATGCAGCTGCAGATAGACAGAGCTACCGGCAAGTAGACCGGGGATCGAGACCCGACGACCAGGGAGGCAACAGCATGGCAACTTCAGAGGAGCGGATGCAGATACTGAAAATGGTGGCCGACGGCAAGATCTCGGCCGAAGAGGGGGCCAAGCTGATCAAAGCCTTGGAGGAAGGGTCGCGCCCCAAACCCCCGCCGGACCCGGAACCTCGCTGGTTCAAAGTGCGGGTCACGGACCTGGCAACCGGGAAGACCAAAGTCAACATGAGCATCCCGATGGGGCTGGTCAACGTGGGGGTCAAGATGGGGGCACGTTTCGCCCCCGAGGTGGAGGGGGTGAACATCGAGGAGCTGTTTGCCGCCATAA
>JAUVHW010000303.1 GCA_030593075.1 Ardenticatenales bacterium | reverse complement strand
CAGCAGGGTCTCGACGTAGAGCTTGAACTTGCGCCCCTCCGGCACCCCTTCGGTCATCGGGCCGTACAGGCCGTGCAGGCTGTCGATCAAGATGATGTCATCCGGGCCGATGCGCATGGGAGTGGTCTCGTCGGTCCGCTTCCCGTCCTTGAAATCGTAATGCGGTACCTGGACCTCTTTGCCCGCCACCAGGTCAACCAGGTGCCGGTTGACCAGATCCAGCTCCAGTGCGTGGGGGGTCTCAAAGTCATAATCGCCGTACTCGTCCCGCGGATGCATCTCCAGGTCGAAGAAGTAGTTATCAATGTTAAGCGCCACCAGCTGCAGCCCCGCCTGCTCTAGGCGGTCGCTGAGCTTGGTGGTGGTGGTGGTCTTGCCAGAGGATGACGGGCCGGCGATGATAACGATCTTGAGCTCGTCGCGGCGCTCGGTGACGATATCGGCCGCCGTCGCTATGTCCTCTTCGTAGGCAGCGTCCGACTCACCAACAATCTGGGGGAACTCGCCCCGCGCAATGCGCTCGTTGAGATGCCCCACGGTGTGCACGTTGTGCTCCACCGACCAATAGAGCACCTCCCATATCTTGCGGTAGGGGATGTTGCTCGAGTCGCGGTCCTTCTGCGAGATCTTTTTTCGGCGGCGGCGAGACTGCTCGTAGCGATAGAGAATGTAGGCCTTGGCGGTGCGCGCGTGCCCGTTCTCAATCAGCACCTTCTCCACCACGTCCTGAATCCCCTCCACGGTGGGGATCTCTCCGGCCGGGGTGTTCTGCTCCAAGATGCCGATGACCTCCTGGGTCAACTGCTCGGCGACCGCGCGGTCCCGGCCGCCCACCGCCACGGCCGCGCGATAGATAGCGTTGGTGATGCGATCCGGGTTAAAGGGAACCACCGCCCCGTTGCGCTTGATCACCTGCTCGAGTGCTGCCACGCTCTCATCTCCTCACGAGCCGCTGCTCAGACAAAGGGTCAATGGTCGGCGACCGATACTCGGCCGCCATCCGTCCTTCGTCTCTCGTCCTCCGTCTCTCACGCTCACCACTCTGGAGCCGCCACCCAACCCGCTGCCAACCGCTACAGCCCATAGATCTCCCCGTACCGCTCCTGCAAGTAGCGCAGGTATGGTTCAGGGCTCAAGCTCTCACCCAGCACCCGGTCAGTCAACTCGTCGAGCGTGAACTTGCGGCCGTGGGTATGGATCTCTGTTCCCAGCCACTCCAGCAGGCTCTCGAGCCGGCCGGATTCGATCTGGGAGGTCAGGTCCGGCATCTCTTCTTGCGCCTTCTCGAATAGCTGTACCGACAACATGCTGCCCAGCAAATAGTCGGGGAAATAGCCAATGTACGCGTTAGACCAATGCACGTCCTGCAGCACGCCCTGGGCGTCACTGGGCGGAGTCAAGCCGAGGTACTCCTCCATCTTGGCATTCCAGGCGGCCGGCAGGTCGGCCACCTCCAGCTCGCCGGTCACCAGCGCCTGCTCCAGCTCAAAGCGCAGGATGATGTGGAGCCCATAGGTCACTTCGTCGGCATAGATGCGGATGAGGGAGGGCCCGACTTGGTTGATGGCCCGATAGAAAGTCTCTAGCTCCACCTGCTTGAACTGCGGGAACGCCGTCTGCAGTTGCGGATAGAAGAACTGCCAGAAGGGCCGGCTCCGGCCGACGATGTTCTCGAACAAGCGGGATTGGGATTCGTGCACCGTCGTCGAGGTGCCCTCGCCCAGCAGGCTGCCGTCCAGCGCAGGGTCCACACCCAGTTCGTAAAGGGCGTGCCCGCCCTCGTGGACCGTGCCAAAGAAAGCCTGGGCGAAATCATCGGCGTGGTAGTTGGTAGTGATGCGCACGTCGCTGCTGGAGAAGCTGGTGCTAAAAGGATGGGCCGATACGTCCTGCCGGCCGCGCTCGAAATCGAACCCCATGACCTTGAGCGCCTCCAGCCCCAGCGTCTTCTGCGCCTCCAGGTCAAACTCCCCCTTCAGGCAGCTGGCGTCAACCCGTTCCTGCCGTTCAGCGATGGCTGACACCAGCTCGACCAGGCGCGGCCGGAAGGCGTCAAAGACCGATCGCACCGTGGCGGTGGTCAGGCCGGGCTCAAAGTCATCCAGCATTGGGTCGTAGATGCTCTCTTCGTAGTCGAAGCAGAGGGCCCACTGGACGCGCAGGGCCACCAGCTTTTCCAGATGCGGTCTATGGATAGAGAAATCCGATTCCCCGCGCGCCTGCTCCCACGCCTTCTGCCCCAGCGAAGCAGCTCGCTTGATCTCGCCCACCAGCCTTGCAGGGACCCGGCGCTGCTTCTCGTAATCCCGGCGGGTCACCCTGATCAGGCTGGCGTCGTCGGAGTCATAGTCCAGTTCGGCCTCCCGGGGCGCCAGCGCCTCCAGCCATTGGCCGACCTCGTCGGCCGTAAAGAGCTCATGAGACATCTCAGAGAGGGTGCCCAACTGGCGGGAGCGGGTGTCGGCGCCGCCCGCCGGCATGTAGGTCTGCAAGTCCCAGTCCAGCACGGCGGCCGCCTTGCCCAGGTCGTTTACCTTGCCCAGGTGTTCTTTGAGCTTCTGCAGTTCACCGCTCACGAGTGCTCCTTTGTCATTGGCTAATCAGGGTGTCAGGCGCTGAAGGATACCGCAAAAGGGGTGGGTTGACCAGGCGCGGCTGTGCGACGGCCGGGGGCGCGGGATATTGGGGAACTGGCAGATTGGGAGAGTAGTAGATTGGGCCATTGGCAGATTGGGGGCAGTGTCGATTGGCAAATCGGCAGATCACAAATCGGCAAATCAGAAATCAGCGAATCAGAAATGCACAAACCGGCAGATTGGCGAGCTCTGGGGGAGGTAAATCAGCAACCTGGTACGTTAGAGGGCTGGAAAGCATCGGTGGCGCTGACCTGTAGGACAGGAAAACAGCAATTCGCAGACCGGCCGACTGGCGAATCGGCAGAGCAACGCTTCGGGAAATCGACAAACGCGTCAGTATGGACCTCAGCGGATGAAGAATCAGCAATCCGCTGCCGATAGGCGCGTGTCACCCGGATGGTGCAATCGTTTAGGAAATGCAGGACTCATGCGCCATCACCGTCTGCGATATGGCTGTCGCAGGCGACAACCTGGTTAGCCGCTCTGTCGGCAGGCAGTGCGACAGGCCAGAACCGCCGCCGGACGGCATGCTACGCTGCCTCGAATGTAGCTCCGTCAAGACAGCGGAACTCGGGGCCGCCAACTACGTTTCCTTGATGCACTCGGCTTCTAGCATGCATTCTCGGATTATCTGCTGGTGAACTCCAAGCGGCGGATGGAGAATGGCGGCCTGATGGTCGAGTTCGATTATCACGTTTGAGGCACAAGGGCAGCCCGGGCTGGAAACCAGCTTTGAGTACCGCCCCTGGATGCCAGCGAGCAACTCCACGACACAGCTTTTCGCGCCATTCGGTTCGGGTGTGCACTTGACAGTTGCTTGGGTGCAGAGCACTTGGATTGCCTCCCGGTGCCTGAGGGCATCAAGTACGTGCGAGTTGGGATGATCGTATTTGGCACCGTCAGTCCCAACAGATACCACAACAAACTGTGGGCGGACGGTGTCCAGTAATGCAGACACATCATCGCGGCCCCAAGCGCCGTGATGCGGGAACTTGAGCACATTGCAGAAGAGATCAACCGAGTCCTCTACTGAGTTCTTTGCCAACACGTCCCATCCGTATGGCTCCAAGTCACCTGTCAGCAGGACGCTGGTTCCATCTCTGGAAACACGCAACACCAGCGAGAGATCGTTCAGACCCCCGGAAATTGCCAGTTGCCCAATATCGGCTGGAAAGGGGTGCAGCACCTCAAGTGCCATCCCTGCTATCGGCACTTTGCCAAGCCCGTCGGGAGAGCGATAGCGCGTCCTGTTCCCTCTCTCGCTCGTCCAAGCCGCCAGAGTCTGGAAAGCCCCTAGCCTCATTTTGCGCCTCAAGGAGGGATCATCCTCCCCCGCCTGCGAGTGGCCATCATCGTCTTCAAGCCACTCGGCCCGGGCTGCTTTCTGCGGCAGCC
>JAUVHW010000292.1 GCA_030593075.1 Ardenticatenales bacterium | reverse complement strand
CGGTCAAAGTCGCGGATTGCCTCCCAATTCTCTATGATGAGGGGCAAGGAGGAAGCAAACTCCTCTGGGTGTTCCCTCATTCGCAGAACCATCCGCACAGCCCAGCGCATCTTCCGGCGGGCGAGGTAGCGCCTAAGCATCGGGCCACTTTCGCTCGAACGGCTGGTAGTGTCGGTCATCGAAGACGGCTGGCTTGCCGGCAGGCCGAAAGCCGCGTAGCCGCATAGCCAACGTTGTCCAGATCAGTTTCAGGTGCCTAAGCATCACAGGTCTCCATACACGCTCACGGGCTTCGTCTGCCGCTTCCCCGGCAGCTTCTTACCATCATACTCGAACAGCACGTTAGCTAGGGCGTCGAAATAGTGGTCGGGGTCGCCGCGCTCAAAATCGTCCGTCATGATCTCCTCAGCCGAACCCTGCAACTTGGTGCGCCGCCAGGACAGGCCCTCCAGCTCCCCGATCCCGTTCGGGCACTCCGGCGTGACGTAGAGGCCAGGCATCTTCGTCGCGGCGTCCACATTGAGCCTAGCACCGACGACCTGCACCCTGAGCGCGATCCTGTTCCCGTGGCGGGCCTTCTGGACCTTGAAGCCCATCGCCCTGAGCGCGTCGATCTGCGCCTTCCCTGAGGGATCAGCGATCCACTTCCTGATACCGCACTCGCGCTGCATCTCACCCATCGCCTTCGCCGTCTCCTCCATCGTGTCCTCGCGCTTGTACCATTCCTCGAAGGCCCAGGCGCGGCCGCCGGCACCGAGCCCCACGGCGACGAGCGCGGTAGGGGAAACGCCCCCGAAGTCGATCCCGCCCAAGCGATCCTTGAGCACGACGCAGCCCGCCGCGTCCAGCGTCCTGACGTGATCGTAGCGGGTGAACTGGGGGAAGACCTGGCCTGCCATCTGCAACCACTGGCCACCGAGTTCCTGCCGGGCGAGCGGGTTGTCCCAGCCGCCGTAGGTGTTCAGCAGGCGCTCCACGTAGTCCGGCGGGGTGATGCCCCCGTCCTGCGCGTCCTGGGTGGAGGTAAAGAAAGTCTCCACGCCGCTCATCGGCTCGTCGATGAAGCGTCGCCAGACCCAGTTCCTTCCCTTGGGTGTGCCAGTGCATTTGAGCTGGTAGAGGTAGCCTGGCTGCCGGAGCCGTCCCGCGAGGATGTCGAAGGCTTCTTCCTGCTTCCCCAGCGTCACCTCGTCCATGAGGACGCGCGCGAGATTGGGGCCGCGCAGCCTATCCGCCTGAACGTCCACGGAGCGAAACCAGAGCGTAGAGCCGTTGGCATAGGCGATGTCGATAGGGGGCTGGCGCGTCATGGAGAAGAACGTGCCCTGCTGGCCCGCGTAGCAGTCGTCCACCGTCGGCACGAGGATGTCCTTCACCATCTGCCAGGTCGGCTCGGTGAGAATCTGTCGGGAGCCTGGACAGGTCCAGGCGTAGTCAAAGGCGTCTACCACGAGGGCGCGGGTTTTCCCGATCCCGATTCCGCCGTAGTACAAGGGATAGGGGGCGCGGGAGTTGAAGAAGTCGCGCTGTGGGTAGCCGCCGCCGTGGCGAATCTTGGAGAAGTCGGTTGTGGGGCGAACGTCAGTTGCGACGCCCACGGCTCATGTACCGCTGGTTCCCGCAACGGGCTGCCCCTCCGCCATAGTCTCCGCGAGATCCACCAGCGCTTCAGCCAAGTAGAGCAAGGCCTCGCGGTGCTCCTCTGCCGTGGTATGGTCGTCAGCCATACGCTTCTGCATGGCATCGAGGATGAGCAGCGCGGTGACGCGATAGCGCCGCTGCGTTTCGTCAGGCGGCTCACTCATCCTGGCGGGGCGTGACCTCCGAATAGCGATAGCGCTCCTGTTCCGTGCCTACCCGCGTCGCACCGCAATGCTTACACCATTCAGGGTATTGCGGGGGGTTGGACGTTAGCACTACGTCGGAACGCCGCCAACAATGCCCACCTATCTCCTCGCACTGCTTGGAAGTGAAGGCGAACGATTCGGGTGCGTTGAAGCCGTAATGGTACTTCATCCTGGCAGCGGCTCCTGCTTGGCACTGGCGTTCGCGTGGGGGCCTTCGGGCTGGGTGCTATCGTCCTGGCCAAGCATCTCGTCGGGAACGACGACGCCCGTGAACTTACGGATGCCGTTGAGCGGTTCCTGTGCGCCACTCAGGCGCTTCAGCTCCCCCCGCAGCATGTGCCGCGCCTGGCCGGAGATGTAGCGGTCCTGCTCGCCGGCCAGGGCCTTGAGTGCGTCGTAGTCCTCGTCCTCCAGCGTGATGCTCACGGTGTTGCGCTTGGTGGTCATTTGGTCTCCTTGGGCTTCTCCATCCGAACCCTGATGGTTCTGCCGATAAGCGGGATAGTGATCGGGGCGAGTAACAGCGAGAGGCCCAACTTCACCCTCGTCCAGAATGACGCGTCTTGGATTTGGTAGAAGGTAAACGTTCTGGGCGTGAAAGTGACATCGCCATCCTGGCCGATGTTCTCATCGTTCTCGCTCATGAAACCTCCTCCGTCGTCTTGTGCCACAGCTCCCAGTTGCGCTGGATGGTGACCTGCTTCAGCGAAACACGCCCAGAAGACTTCCGGAGCAACTCGTGCTCTAACTCCGCGAGCGCGTTACGGAAGTCCTTGATGGCGTCGTAGTCGTCTGGATACTGGCGATGAAACTCAATCCCCAGGTCGCCCATTGAGCGGTCGCTCATGAAACCTCCTCTGCAAAGCGGCGCTCTGCCTCCGCCCGTTCCCACCGGCAGTCGGGGCAACCAGCAGGGCAGGTGACGAAGTACACCCCGCGACACCGGGCGCAGCTAATGATGTTGTGCTGTCCCCGCCGCATATCGTGGAACCCCAGGAGGCAGAGAATGCGCCCCATCATGAAGCCTCCTTGGGCGGCCAGTCTATCGCCGTCGTGGGCTGGCAGCCCACAAACACGTGGGGCTCCACCGGCCAATGCCGCGCCTCGCAGGTTGGGCACGGCGGCAGCGTAGGCCGAAGTCTCTCCCGCGCCAAGTCGCCGAGTATCTTGATGGCCTGCTCTCGCGTCGGGAAGATCACGAAAACTCCCTCGCGTCTCTAAGCAATTCCAATGCCCAAGGGCCCGATGATAGACGAACCGGGCTAACAGGCCGATAGTCACTCAGCGCCACCCTGACGAAAGTGCGCCGCCACTCACGCGGAAGGCCCGACACAGCCCAGAGGGCCAGGATGTCCCCGTAGACAGCACGTATCGCCCGGCGGTGCCTCCAGCGTCTCACGCCTTCCTCCCCCTGTACGCAGCCTGCCGCTGCGCGTTCGTCTGCGGCACCTTGCGGTTGCAAACCATGCACTTCTCTCCAGGCTTTGGCTTAGTGACGAGCACCTGGGATTGGAAAGTGCAGGTGAGTTGCACGACTTCGTCCATCACGCCTCCTTGCTCGCTCTCCATGCAGCCTGCTTGATCGCCGCCTTCGACGGCATCTTCCGGTGACACGTGGGGCACTCCTGGCCCGGCTCTATAACAGATGTTACCATCTCCGCTCGTCCGATAACAGGTGTTACGCCATCGGCGACAAGCGGAGGCTTGGCAGTAACGTTTGATACGGGCGTAGCCGCGCCCGAGGTGAACGCCTGCCCTGCTGGATTGCACGCTGTACAAGTCCCCCACTTCTTGCTGTATGTGTCGCGGCCGCACTTCGGACACTTCATCACGGCACCCGCACCAGCACGCCTAGCCAGATGCCAGCAGCCGCGCCCCAGACGAAGACGTTGAATACGAACATGCCTATCATGAAGCCCTTGAACATCTGCTATGCCTCCTCGATGAGCGCGAGCACATCGTCAGCTTGCTTCTGGGCGAGCCCCTTGCCCGCCGCTAGCAACAGCCGCTTCTGCTCCTCTGTCGGGACGCACCCCCACTTACGGCGCGACCTGGACAACGCTGGCAATAACGCCTTCGCCCACTCCGGCATCTCAGTTTCGTTCAAACCGCACCTTCCCTCCGCTTACCCACCTGATCAACGTCCGCCGCCACCAACTCATAGCTACGAAGTCAATCGCCTCCTGCATCTCAGCCCAGCCCGCAGCAGATGGGAATAGTAGCACGGAAGGCCCACCCCCAGTCACCACGAGAGTTTCCGCCCCCTTCGTGTAGCTGAAATCCTCAGATGGCTCGCATACGATAGACTCCCATTCAGCTAGTCGGGACATCTGCTAGTCCTCCTGCTCAATTGCGTTTTCACTGACCGCA
>JAUVHW010000336.1 GCA_030593075.1 Ardenticatenales bacterium | reverse complement strand
CTCGTCAAATGGGAGATCACCATGTATAGAGCAGCTGTCATGGTGGCGTCGAGAATGGCGTCGCGAATTGGTGGACGGCAGAGGGCAAGTCAGCTGCTGATAGCCAGAATCGAGAGTACCGGAGGGTTCCTGTGAAGATACCGGAGAAGCCCAGGCAATTCGATTCGCGGCGGTCGGTAGTGTTAGCCCGGCACGGCATGGTTGCCACGAGCCAACCATCAGCCGCCATGGCTGGCCTGCGAGTGATGATGGAGGGCGGCAATGCCGCCGACGCTGCTGTGACCACTGCCGCCATGCTCAACGTAGTGGAGCCCATGTCTACGGGCATCGGCGGCGACTGTTTCGCGCTGATTTTGGAGAGCACGACTGGCCAAGTGACCGCCCTCAACGGCAGCGGTCGCGCGCCAGCGGCCTTTTCCCTGGAGGAGGCGGAGCGCCGCAGGCTTGAGGCTATCCCCGCGGATGGACCGCTGCCGGTGACCGTTCCAGGCGCATTGAGCGGCTGGGCAGCCTTGCTGGACCGCTTCGGCTCGATGGCCCTGGCCGACTGCCTGGCGCCCGCTATCGACGCCGCCGAAGCCGGCTTTCCCGTGAGCCAGCTAATCAGCGCTGCTTGGCAGCGCGCGGTGGACAAGCTGTCGCGGGACCAAGAGGCGACCCGTGTCTACTTGCCTCCGCCAGAGCCAGGCAAACTGCACCGTCAGCCCGATCTAGCCGGCACGCTGCGGACCATCGGCGAGGGCGGTGCCGAAGCCTTCTACCGCGGCCCGTTGGCGGAGCAAATCGCCGCCCACGTGCAGGCTAAGGGCGGCTACCTCACCGCCGAGGACCTGGCATCCCACAGGGCAACTTGGGAGACCGCCATCGGAACCACATACCGCGACGTGGAGGTACTGGAGCACCCGCCCAATGGCCAGGGACTGGCGGCACTGGTGGCCCTCAACATCCTTGAGGGCTATGACGTGGGGAGCATGGACTACTTTGATCCCTCCCGGTGGCACAAGATGATCGAGGCCATGCGCTTGGCCATGGCGGACGCTGCCCGCTACGTCGCTGACCCTGTCGTGGCTGATGTCCCGGTAGAGGCGTTGCTGTCCAAAGAGTATGGGGCGCGGCGACGCAGACTCATCCAGGCGGACCGGGTCCTGGAGCTGGCCCTGCCCGGTCAGCCGGAACACCAGGACACTGTCTACCTTACAGTGGTGGACGCCCAGGGCAACGCCGTGTCTTTCATCAATAGCCTCTACTATGCCTTCGGATCGGGATTGGTGGTGCCCGGGACCGGCATATGCCTGCAGAATCGGGGGGCGTGCTTCACCTTGGAGCCGGGCCATCCCAATGCGCTGGGCGGCGGCAAACGGCCGTACCATACCATCATCCCAGCCATGGTGCTGCGGGAGGGACGGCTGTGGCTGAGTTTCGGAGTGATGGGCGGCTTCATGCAACCCCAGGGACACCTCCAGGTACTGGTCAACTTGGTGGACTACGGGCTGAACCCCCAGGCGGCGTTGGATGCTCCTCGATTCCGCGTTGACGAGCGGGGTGGGCCGGCCGTGGCTATCGAGGAGGGCGTGGCGCTTGAGACACGGCAGGCGTTGGTGGTTATGGGCCACGACCTGCGGTCCGAACCCACCTTCTCACCGGGTTTCGGCGGCGGACAGGTCATCGCCGTGGACCCGGAGACCGGTGTACTGGCGGGCGGCTCCGATCCCCGGAAAGATGGCTGCGCCGTTGGGTTCTAGGGTACCCCCATAGCAGCGTTCGCGTGCAGTGAGGAGATCGTCCAGGTGGAGAACGGTGGGACGGATGTTGTGCCGCGTCGGTTGAGTCCCGGGATGACATCGCTTGGGGCCGTAGCTGCGCTGATGTCAGTCCCTTCGGTACAACACCAGGACGAGGGCCAGGATCACCATGGCAACGACCACCACCAGCATGCAACAGGCGGCAGAGATGAGTAACTCCGCTAAGCCCACGGAAGGTATCTGTTCCATGCTATCATCGTGTTCCTTTCTTTGATGGGGGGCCTACCGTGACAATGACCAGTTGGCTGATCCTGTGCCCTTGGTAGACTGGATTGTATCAGACCCTCTCATATCGGGCAACGCCCGACGGCTGAGGTGTTGAAAAAGACCCTCTTCGATTCCCTAACCCTGAGGGGAATATCGCGGGACCAGCAAGAGATGATGGCCTTCTCTCCAGGACAGACGGCAGACCTTGTCGAATAGCGAACAAGACACATAGGGAGTTGTGAATAGCCCTGACAAGATTGTGCTGAGACGGGATGTGCAGCCCGGTCGGGACCCGCGGCCGGGGGCCGTGTACTGCCCCGGAAGCTGAGCCTAGCGGGTGCTTGGGAAAGGATTTTTGCACACCGAGCGAAGCCTAGGTGCTACCTCGCGGTTGGTGGCCCTTGCCAACAGCCCCTGGGGTATGTACAATTGACATACAGAGGGGGCATGGACCTTTTCGAGTACTCTGTGAGCGATCAACTGAAGAAGGAAGCGCCGCTCGCGGCCAGGATGCGACCGCGCGCCCTGGAGCAACTGGTGGGGCAGGAGCACATTGTGGGACCTGGGAAGCTCCTGCGCCGGGCGATCGAGGCTGATCGGCTGGGCTCCATCATCCTCTGGGGCCCTCCCGGCACGGGCAAGACTTCCCTGGCTTCTGTGATCGCCAACACGACGGAAAGCGCCTTCGAAGGGATGAGTGCGGTGACAGCAGGGGTGAAGGAGCTGCGCCAGCTCATCGCTGCGGCCAAGAACCGGCGCGTGATGAGGGGCTTGCGCACCATACTGCTGGTGGACGAGATCCACCACTTCACCAAGACTCAGCAGGATGCCTTGCTGCCTCACGTGGAGGAGGGCCTTATCACCCTCATAGGCGTCACCACTGAGAACCCCTACTTCGAGGTCATTGGGGCCCTGGTCTCTCGTTCGCGGATTTTTCGCCTGGAGCCCTTGAGCGAAGAGGAGGTTACGCTGATTGTCGAGCGAGCCCTGTCAGACCGTGAGAGAGGTCTTGGAGACAGGGATATCGAGGTTGATGACGAGGCTATGTCTCACATGGTCCGCGTCGCCGGAGGGGATGCGCGGATCGCTCTCAACGCTTTGGAACTGGCGGTTGAGACGACCGAGTCCGATGATGAGGAGGTGATTCGGATAACCCTGGAGGTGGCCGAGGACTCGATCCAGCAGCGCGCCCTGCTGTATGACAAGGATGGAGATGCCCATTACGATACCGTGTCGGCTTTCATCAAGAGCTTGAGAGGCTCTGACCCCGACGCAGCCCTCTACTGGCTGGCGAAGATGATATATGCCGGGGAGAGCCCAGAATTCATCGCTCGGCGCATGATAATCTTCGCCTCGGAGGATATAGGCAACGCCGACCCCCAGGCTTTGGTGGTGGTCACCTCCGCGGCTCAAGCCTTGGAGTGGGTGGGGTTGCCGGAGGCCCAGTACAACCTGGCCCAGGCGGCTATCTACCTGGCTACGGCACCCAAGAGCAACTCCACGGGAGCCTACTTCAAAGCCTTGGCC
>JAUVHW010000339.1 GCA_030593075.1 Ardenticatenales bacterium | reverse complement strand
GTGCTCTTTGCGGCCGAATTGCTGGTCGTGATGCTGACCATCTACTTTGCGTACGAGGTCCTGGACGTGATGTGCCGCATCCGGTGGAAGCGCTTCTTCCCGCCTTTTACGGGACCAAACGACTATTGGCCCAAGGTATCGGTTCACGTCCCCGCCCACTCGGAGCCGCCTGACATGGTGATCGAGACCCTGACGGCTCTGCGCAACCTGGAGTATCCCAACTACGAAGTAATCATGCTGGACGACAACACCGACGACGATGCCCTGTGGCAGCCGGTGATGGACTTTTGCCACCAGGCTGGCTTCAAGGTCTTTCACCTGCAGGACTATCCGGGCTTCAAATCGGGCGCCCTGAACTTTGCCCTCACCCAAGCGGCGCCGGATACCGAGGTCATCGCTGTGGTGGACTCGGACTATGTCGTGGAGCCGAACTTTCTGCGGGAGACGGTACCCTACTTTCGGGACCCGCGGGTCGCCTTTGTGCAGACGCCGCAGTCGTTCCGCAACAGCGACGACAACCTCTTTGCCCGCCGCAGCGCGCTGTCACAGCGCTTTTTCTTTGAGATCAGCATGTCCTCCCGCAACGAGCGCAACGCCATCATCTTTTGCGGTACGATGGGCCTGATCCGCAAGCGCGCTCTGGAGCGGGTCGGCGGCTGGGACGAGTGGTGCATCACAGAAGACGCCGAGGCCAGCCTGCGCCTGCTGCAAAAGGGCTACGAGAGTGTGTACATCAACCATCCCTACGGTCATGGGCTGCTGCCTACAACCTTTGAGGACACCAAGAAGCAGCGCTTCCGCTGGGCGTTTGGAGGGATGCAGATTCTCAAACGGTACTGGCGGCAGCTGATGCCCCGGCTCCGGCCCGGCCCGACTGAGGGGCTCGCTTTCCGGCAGCGGCTCGCCTATCTGCAGGGACTGTTGGCCTGGTGCAACGACCTGCTGGTCCTCATCTTTACCATCTTTCTGCTGTTGACAACGACCGCCTTTGCCATGGGCTGGCAACTGCCGGTGCGGCGGCTGGCCGAGTGGATCTTGCTGGTGCCGGTGCTGTCCATTGCGACCGGCACCCTGCGCATAGCCTGGGCCTTGCGCCTCACGACCGGCTGCAGTTGGCGCGATGGGGTCGGCGCTTTCGCCACCATGCTGGCTCTGAGCTGGACTGTAGCGCGGGCCTGCATCTCTGCGCTGTGGAACGACGAGGGCGTCTTTCTCCGCACGCCCAAGGTCTCCGTCGAGTCTGATCTGGCGCGCGCCCTGGGCGCCAGCGCCTGGGAGGCGGCGCTGGGCATCATCCTGGTAGCGGCCATTCCTATCGTGCTGAACGTGCGCACCAATATTGAAGGTGTGCTGTTGGCTTTCCTGCTGGCCTGGCACGCCACCGTCTATCTGTCGGCGCTGCGCTCGTCACTCATTGAGGCCTTGCCGGCGCGGACCGATGGGCCGGACAAAGCTGGGGTCGCTGCCCGGCTGTAGCGCCAGCATGGCGGGGCAGACGGAGAATCGGGATGGACGCAGCGGCGGCAGCGCAGAGAATCCGGGGAAGGCTTGGTCTGCAGCGGGTTTCGCTGTCACCCGCCATGCTGGTACTGCTGGGGCTGGTGGCGGTTGGCGGCGCACTTCGCCTCTATCTCCTGGCTGGCAAGAGCATCTGGCTGGACGAGGCCTTTTCCATCGTCATCAGCCAGCGCGATCCGGCCGAGCTGCTGCGCATGGTCGCCCGGACCGATGCCCATCCTCCACTCTATTACCTGGCACTCAACCTGTGGCTCGGTCTGGTGGGGACGGGCGCAGGCCGCGTGCGGCTGCTCTCGGCCCTCTTCAGCACGGCATCCATACCACTGATGTACCTGGTAGGCGAGTCGCTCTATCAGGATGCTCAGGCGGGCCTGATCGCGGCGGCCGTCTTGGCCTTCTCTCCATTCCAGGTGTGGTACGGGCAGGAAGCCCGCATGTACGCCATGCTGACTATTCTGGTGTTGGCCTCGGCGTGTTTCTTCCTTCGGGCGTTGCGGCGCAACTCTCCGCTCGACTGGGCCGGCTTTGCCCTGACCACGGTGCTGGCTCTGTATACCGACACCGGCGCCATATGGTACGTATTTGGCCTGGGCCTCTTCTACCTGCTCTTTGCCAGGCGCTTTCCAGGAACGCTCAAGGACTGGATCCTGAGCCAGGTCGCAATCGCATTGCTGTACGCTCCCTGGCTCCCTTTCTTCTGGAAGCAGACCGGGCTGGTAGCGGAGGGTTTTTGGCTTCCGCCGCCGTCGTTCCAGGCAGTGCTGGGAACCTTTCTCGATTTCAACAGTCTCGGCTTCCCCTGGCTGGCGCCCAACGTGCTCTATATGGCGTTCATCTTTGTCCTGGCGTACATTGTCCCGGACCGCGAAGGTTGGCAGCGGCCGTTGGCTACCTTTTGGCTCTTTGCCCCTCTGGGGCTCTCGCTGCTGCTCAGCTTGCGCCAACCGATTTTTCTGAGCCGCAATCTGATTGCCGCATCGCTTGGCTACTATCTCTTGGTCGCCGGCACCATCCGCAGATTCCGCAGCCCCAAGGCGGCCACCGCCCTGTTGCTGCCGCTGGTAGCCATGAACCTCGTCTCGGTTGGCCACAATGCGTGGTATGGGGAAAACGAAGACTGGCGGGAGGCGGCCGAGTACGTGGCGGAGGCGGCCGAGGACAGAGAGAGCGGCTTGCTCTTCTTTGTCCCTGGGTATGCCGAACTTCCGTTCCAGTACTACTTTGGGCAATATGACCTGGACCTCGATGCCCAGGGCTATCCCGAGGATGAGGTATTGCTCTACGCAGACCCGCGGCGAGTGGAGAACGTGGCTTCCAGCGTTGGGGAACAGCCCTACGTCTGGCTGGTTCTCCGCGACGCGGAGCTGGTGGATCCGGACTGGGTGGTCAAAGGCTGGATGGACAGTCACGGATACGTGCGGACCGGCGACCTGGTCCGAGAGAAGCTCTCCGTCATCAGTTACGTGCGATGGGACTACTTTTGCACCGAGTTCTCCTATCTGCCCCTGGTGATGTCTGAAGCCGAGCTGTCGGCAACAGCCGAGGGTGCAGTCCCTGAGCAGGAACCGCGGGTCCACGAGGCGCCTACGCCAGGCGAGCCCGCCGCCCCTGCCCGGGGACGGCGGGTTCACGTCGTCCAGGCCGGCGAGAGTCTCTGGGAGATCGCGCTCCAATACGGGACCACAATTCAGGCCTTGGTGGAGGCTAACGACATCGCGAATCCAGCGCTGATACGCCCCGGTCAGAAGTTGATCGTTCCTTGAGGTAGACACGGTGGCGCAGTACGTGGGAGAGCGGCAATGAGCGAGCAACAGTATCTAGGGTCGAAATACTGCCTGGAGGAGCAGATCGGTCGAGGGCCGGCGGCCGCCCGTTACCGTGCTGTAGATCTCGAGAGTGCCCAGACAGTAGCAGTGCAAGTTGTTCACGCGCAGTACACGGAGGACCCTCGGTTCGCCGTCCGCTTTCGC
>JAUVHW010000020.1 GCA_030593075.1 Ardenticatenales bacterium | reverse complement strand
ACTGGCGTCTATCTCGTGCAGTGGAGCCAACTCGCCGAAATCCTGGGCGCTGACCATCGGCCAATAAAAGGCGATGGAAGAGAGATAGTCCGCCACCCGCGCCATGACGGCCACGTCCTCCTTGCAGGACGGCCGCTGCTTTCCTGTTTCGAGATCAACGGTATGCACCCCGCAGCCATCGGTGGAGAAGTAGCTGCGCGTGCCGTCCAGGACCAGGTTGGTCCCCTCGGCCCGGCCGGACAAGATGTAGGTACGCGGCGCGTGGCTCATGGCCTCGATCACCAGCTCTGGCGGGAAGCGCACGACCTGGCTCTCGGCATCCACCTTGGCCCCGCGCTCGGCAAGGACCTTGAGCGCACGGTCCGATGGGAATTGCACGCCCACCTGCTCCAGGATGTGCAGTGTAGCGGCCTTGAACTCCTCCAGCTCTGCGGCCGTCAGTATACTCAGGTGGAACTTTGGTTGAATGGGCTCTATTCTCGTCACGAGCTCCTCATTCGAATGCAAAGTCGGGTCCCAGATGCCGCCGCATGACGCGCTCCATCTCGGCCTCGACGCCGGCCGGCAGCGGCGCAGGCTTGTGCTGGGCCAGGATCTCCCGCGCCCTGTCACGGCACACTTGCTCCATGGTAGTGCCTTTGGCCTGCCACCTATCGTAGGCGTCGCGGTTCAAGAGGTTGGGCTGCCAGTGCTCGCGAAACGCCCGCCGCGTGTGCTTGGCCTTGAGAAAGTTGCCCCGCGGCGTATTGGCCTTGATCAACGCCACCTCCTCGTCCAGATCGTGCAGGGTGATGCTCTCCATCACGCGCCGCAGTCCGGCGATGACCTCGTCGTCGAACACCATCTGTGTGTACGAGATAGCTGAGCCTGCGTCGGTAGCTCCCACGCCGTAGATGATGTCGGTTCCCTCCAGCAGCAGCGGGACCGCCGTCATCGCCTTCTCGAACCCCGCCTGAGCATCCAGCTCTTTGGCGTCAGACGAAAGACCCCCGCACATGGATAGCATCCCATAACGACGTGCCATGGCGGCCGCCCCGGCGTTGATCGTCCCCCGCTCCGGAGCGCCCAGGGGCAGCAGGCCGGTGCGCATATCGAGCACGGCCGATACGCTGCCGTACAGCACCGGCGTGCCGGGATACAGAATCTGCAGTGCGACGACCCACGCCAGGACGTCGGCGTTTATCACCACCAACTCGCCCAGCAGGGTAGCCGGCGCCGAGGCGCCGCCCATCGCCATGCTCAGAAGAGTGATCGGGACGCCGTACTCGGCCCAACGCAGCACGCAGCGCACGTTCTCGGGGGTCATGTAACCGGGGCTGATCGGGCAGTAGAGCGTGGCAAAGCTGGGGCGCGCCCGGAAGGCGTCCTCCCCGCCGGCGACCGCCGCCAGCATCTCCACGGCTGCCTCCACCCGCCTGGCCGAAAGCGTGCGATGAACCACGGGCTTGGCCGTGCAGCGGAGCAACTCGGCAATCTCGACCAGGTCGGAGCATTCGCCCTGATCGGTGGCGGTGACGGTGGGGCGAGCAATGTCCACCTGCGGCAGTGCATCCTGCAGGGTCACCAGGTCGCGCACGTCCTGGCGCGTGGCGGAGCGGCGCTTTCCCGTCCGCAGATCGAATACGTTCACCGGCGTGCCCGCCCCCATGAAGCGGGGGCCCCGGCCAAACGGGGCCGGCGATCCTCTCGAACGGTCGTAGAGGCGAACATCCTTGGGCAACCGCTCCAGGGCGGCCGCCAGCAGTTCGGGCGTGATCCGGGCCATTTGTGAGTCGTGGTCCACCGGGAAACCGGCCGCTCCCAGGCGGGTCAGCGCGTCCCTCTCCGGCACGCAAAAGCCCACCTCGCTCAGGATTTCGACCGTTTTCTCGTGGACCAGTTCAACTACTGTGTCCGGTTGGTGGCTCACCAGCATCGGGCACCTTGTTCAGCACCATGGTCGGCCGCGGCGATGTGAACCCGCGCAGCTGGTTACTTGCTCTTCCGCACCCTGTTGATCTCAATGTGTGGTCTATGGTCGGCTCGTGACATCTCGGCCTCGCCCCAGCGGTACGAGAGCTTGTACATCTTGAGAATCATAAAGGTCTCCGTCCTCTGTACTCCCGGCACCTGGCGGAGTTTCTGGTTGAGAAAGTCGACGAAATGATCCATGTCCCGGCAGTAGGCCTCGACGAATAGGTCATAGCCGCCCGAGGCCATGAGGAGATAGCTGACTTCGGGGAACTGGGCGATCTGGTTGGCCACGGCGTCGACCTGCCCCACCTCCACGGTGACGCCGATCATCCCGGCCGCGTTCCATCCCAGGAACTGCGGCTGGGCTATGCCGACGATCTGCAGCACGCCCGACTCGGTCAGGCGTTTGACCCGGCGGCGCACCGCGCCCTCCGAGAGCCCCAGCTCGGCCGCGATGTCGGTGAAGGGCATCCTCCCATTGTATTGGAGGTGGGCGATGATGTTGCGGTCTGTGTCGTCTACTGGCTTCATTGCCCTCTTGCCTCCCCGCACTGTGTCCGCATCCATATGATATGCGAAATTCGTCATTCTGTCAAGGGTTTCGTGCGAAATAGCTCGTTTTGCGACCCTGGAGGGACGATTTTCGTAGCTTGTACGGCCGGGACTGGCCTCGGTTTCTCGAGGGTGCACCGCAGCGATGCGGCTGCACTGCTGCGGCGGCGCCGATGCGGGTGCATGCTCAGGGGCGCCCGCTGCCAGAGGGATGGTACTGCTGAGGGGATCTGCGGCTGGTTTGTTCTACTGGTGGCTGAGCGTCGCCGCACCTTGCGGGCGCACCTTGCGGGCGCACCTGGCGAGTGCACCTTGCGAGCGCAGGTTGCAGGTGCGCTCGTCGCGGCCGCGACTGCGGGCAAGTTGGCGGTGGAGTGGTGGGGCAGACTAGCGGCGGCGCCCCACGAGAAGGGCTCCCCCCGCCAGGTTCAGGAGCGCTACCACCGTGCAGGTGAAGGGGATGCCCAGCAGTGGCACCAGGAAGCCGGCGGTGGCGACCGCGCCAATGCACCCCCCGGCCAGGTCGGCCGCATACAGCCGACCGGCTACCTCGCTGGCCGTCCCTCGTGCTTGCTGCGCCGCCAGAGCAAAGACCGCCCCGCCGAGCGCGCCGACTATCAACGCCAGCAGAGGGAAGCTGACAGCCATGACCGGAAGGGGTCGCGAAAGAGCTAACGGCAGAGCCAGGGCGTAGAGGCCCAGTGCGAATAGAGCTGCGGGCAGGGCAGGGCGCAGGCCTGAGAGCCGGCGACCTCCCGCCCAGGAGCGGTCGGCCGCCCACGCGCCCAGGGCCATGCCCCCCATCAAGGCGGCGATGATGAGTCCCAGTTGGTGATAGACGTAGCCCTGCAGGCTCTGGAAAGCCAGGATGATGGCCACCTCCAGCGTCATCTCGCTGAAGCCGGAGATGGCGACGGCTCCTGGGAGAGCCCAATCTCGCCGGTATCGCACCAGCAGCGCCCCGGCCACCAGTGCGGGGAGTAGCCAGATCAGCCAGGTCGGCCTGGCAGCGTCATAAAGACCTCGCAAATGGCCGTAGAATCGGGAGAGCCACAATACCATGTCATAGTAGTAGCAGATTGGCGCCAGGTCCCGGTTGAGCCTGACCCCGGTCTCACCCGCCAGTTGCGCCTGAACCTGAGTGAAGCGGTCGCCGGTGAGAAGAAAGTCCAGGTAGGCGGGCGTGACCAGACGGGTGCTGATCCCTCGCTCGGCCATCCGGCCGGTCAGGGTCTCTGGGGTCACAGCGAGGGCATCGTTCGAAGCCAGAAAAAAGTTGGTGTCGCCCGGCGTGACGACGATCTCGGAAAAGACGGCCGCCAGGGTGTGGTAGACGCCGGCGTTCCGGCGGGCCAGCTCTGGGCTCCAGTAGTTCTCGGCCGAGGGCAGCCCCAGCGCCAGCAGCCCCCCGGCCGCCAGCCGCTCGTTCGCCTCCTCAAAGAACTGATGGGTGTAGAAGCGGTTTAGCTGCCCGGTGGAAGGCTCCGGCAGGCTCATGATGATCACGTCGAATGCGGGTCCTTGCTCCTTGATCGCTTGCCGAGCGTCTCCTAGCAGCAGCTCGACCCGCGGGTCGTCCAGCACGGCCGCCTCGGCCGGCGGTAGGTGCTGGCGAGCTGCCCTGATAACCAGAGGGTCCAGTTCCACATAGTGGACCGATTGGATAGGGTGCTTGAGGGCTTCGCGCAGGGTCCCGTCAACCCCGCCGCCGATGAGCAGCACCCGGCGTGGCGCGGGATGAGCCAGCAGTGGCAGGTGGGCGACCTCCTCCGGGAACGTGCTCTGGGTCTGGAAGGTCAGCCGGCCGTCCTGAAAGAACGCTCGCTGGCCGTCCAGGGCGGTGACAATGAGGCGGCCATAGCGGGAATCGGCCGCCAGCACCCGGTGGGGCCAGCTCCAGTCCAGCGTCCTCTCGTGGAGATGGGCCCCCAGCGGAATCGATGCGATCAACCAGGCGGCAGCCAGGCCCAGCAAGAGCCGGACGCGTCTCTCGATGCAGGCTACCACTGCCAGGTTGAGGCCCACCACCATCAGCGCTACCTGGAAGGGGCTCAGCAGGGAGATGAGCAGCAAGCTCAAGAGTGCTCCGCCAACCGTGGCGCCCAGGCCTTCATACACGTAGGCGCCTCCGACCGTGCCTCCGGAATGGGCGAGCAGCCTGGCTCCCAGACTAAAGAGGGCACCCGCCAGCAGGCAAATCGGGGCCAGGGCGACGGCTGTGGTCCAGAAGATGGTCCCGAGTCCGACGAACGCGCCTGGGGTTATCCCGATTAGCGGCCGCACCCCTCGCACAAAGGCTATCTGGAGTGGGAGCGCAGCCGGCGCCAGCACCAGGCTGGTCACGAACCACCCACGACTGGTGAAGCGGCCGCCCAGCCGCGCGCCGGCCGCCACCCATAGCATCCACACGGCCAGCGCGAGCCCGTAGACCAGCTCGTTGCCGTAAAAGACGGCCGCCAGTTCACGCATCAGCAGCACCTGGCCTATGATGGCAGTGAATCCTGCCGCTGCCAAGCCCAGGGTGCTTCTATGGCTCGTCAAGGACCTCAGCCGTGAACCGGAACAGATCGGACGAGCGCCATGCATCGTCCGGGAGGCCGGCCTTTCGGCAGACCTCTACCAGAGACTGGTCTCGGTCCCATCCTCGCTCTACCGGCACCTGGAGCAGCAGCACGCCCTGCCGGTCCCCTTTTGCGACGAGCAGCCCATGCGTGCCCACCTGGATAGTAGTCACGTCCGTGATCGGCTCCAGCGGACCCAGCACCGAGATCTCTAGGTGGAGCTCTGGGAGTTCGTCGGCGACCACCGGCGGGAAGCGGGGGTCGTTCAGCGCCGCCGACACGGCCGAACGCTGTACCTCCAGGTAGAGCGACAGCTGCCCCACCAGGCTGCCCCTGCAGCCGCGCAGCTCGCCCTCCTGCCTCAGAGTGACAAAAACCCCCCGCAGCTGCTGCAGCCCGTCGCTACCCGGCGAGAAGGGTGGGAAGCTGCTGGTGGTGAGAAACCGCTCCAAGGTCTCCCGCGCCAGCACCAACATCGTGCTCTGGTCGCCTGGCGAGAGTGGAGCCAAGGGAGACAGAGCGGCTGGCGCAGCGGGCGGGCGCCTGCTGTCGCCCTCGCCATTGTCCTCTGCGGCTTGCCAGAACATCACCGCCGCGTACCCCACCACACGGTCACGGTCCCCCGCGGGAGTGTCCCCCGAGTTCTTATAGTCAATGACCCTCGCTCGGTTGGCGCCCAGCCCGGCCGCGGCCCGCATCGCCACCAGCAGAGGACCCTCCCCGCAGGCGCAGGTCGCCAACCCCGGCACCCCGCTCTCCATCAGGCGCTCGATCGTCGAGCGGGCCAGCTCGGGATCCATTGTCATTACCGCTTCCAGCAGCTCGCCGTCCACCGCTACCGCGTCCTGGTAGCTGGGGTAGTGGGAGAGGTCGCTGCTGGCGACGATGAGCGCGTCGCGGCCGTCCAGTACCTCTACCAGGGCATCGCTCAACGCAACCACGTTCTCCCAGCTGGGCGCGCCCACCATGACCGGCACAATGGGGCGGCCGGGCAAGGTGCGCTGCAGGAAGGGCAGCTCCACTTCCAGCGAGTGTTCGCCGGCAAAGACGTCCCGCTCGGAGACGATTCGGTCGTGGGCCGCGATCAGCTCGGCCGCTAGACCCTTGTCAATGGGTATCTCGCCCAGCGGCGTGGCAAAGGCTCCGTCAGGGTAGACCGCCACCTGGTCAAAGAAGGCCCGGCGGTGGTTGGTGCCCACTACCACGACTACCTCATAGGTCTCTCCCTCAACCTGTCTGAAGGCCTGGGCAGCGACAGGGCCCGAGTATATGTATCCCGCGTGCGGCGCGAGCAGAGCAATGGGCCTGCCCGGAAGCCGCTCCGCGTCTGCCAGCAGCGCATCCACCATGGCCATCAACTGGGTGGGGTCGGCCGGGTAAAACGAGCCTGCGACCACTGGCGGCTGGACGTGACCAGCGACGGCAGTGTTGGTCGGTTCGACTGTCGGCGGCGCCCTGGTGGAAGGCGGCGCGGGCGTAGCCGGCACGGGGGTGATGGTCGGTTCGGGCGCCCGGCAGCCGGCCAGCAGCAGCGCCAGCGCTGTTGTCAGGAGCAACGGTCTCAGGTTCACACAGTGTCCTCTTGCCCTATGAATCTGCCGGACCGCTGGGCGGCGCTAGCGGTGGTGATTGATAGTCGAGTTCAACCGCTCCCCACACCCCAGCAATGGGCTCCCCACAGTAGCCGCACGCACCCTCTGCCAGGTGGTACTCCTGCACCCAGAACCCCAGGCGGCCGATGAGAAGTTCGCCGCAACGGGGGCAGTAGGTGTTGGACCCAGGATGACCGGGGACATTGCCCAGATAGACGAACCGGCAACCGGCCGCCAGCGCTGCGTCGCGCGCCTCCTCCAGCTTCCCCAGTGGCGTCGCCGGCAAGTTGGTCAGCTTGTACTGGGGATGAAAGCGGGAAAAGTGGAGCGGCACGTCCGGCCCTACCCTCTGCACCACCCAATCAGCCAAGGCGCGCAGCTCGTCAGCCTTGTCGTTGAGCGTTGGCACCACCAGGTTGACAATCTCCAGGTGGACTCCCTGGCTGTGGATTGTCTCGATGGCTCTCAGCACGCCCTCCAGCTCGGCCCCACAGACCTGCCGGTAGAAATCCTCGTTGAACCCCTTGAGGTCGATCTTGACGGCGTCCACTACCTGGCAGAGCGCCCGCAGCGGCTCTGGATTGATATAGCCGGCGCTGATGACGGCGCTCTTGATTCCTGACTGGCGCCCGGCCGCGGCGGTGTCCACCATGTACTCGTAAAAGACGGTCGGTTCCGAGTAGGTGTAGGCGATGACCGGGCAGCGATTGGCAACCGCCAGATCGGCCACCTGCTCCGGCGGCCAATCGGTTACCTCCACGTCCTCCGGATTGGCCTGGGAGATGGTCCAGTTCTGGCAGTAGAGGCAGGTCAGGTTGCACCCGGCCGTGGCAATCGATAGCGCGCGTGCGGTGGGGTAAAAATGGAACAAGGGCTTTTTCTCGATGGGATCGATGTGGGCCGCGCAAGGGTTGCCGTAGACCAGCGTGTACAGTTTGCCGTTCCGGTTCTCGCGCACCCGGCACTGACCTCGGTGTCCTTCCGAGATGACGCAGCCATGCGGGCAGAGCTCGCACTTGACATGCCCCGGTGGATGTTCGGTGTGACAATAGCCGACCCGCGACGGAGGCTGGATTCCGCTGTGGCAAGCCTCGCAGTTCAGTTCGGTGGCGCCCGATCCGGCCCCGCTGTAGAAACGGGCCTCACGAGCATGGGGTCCCAAGTCGGCCGCCGCATCGACGGCCGGGGACGGGAGGTCCGGCCGCGTCAGTGCGTGGGCCCGCATCCCCAGCCAGGCTGCTCCCAGGCCACAGGCACCCAGGCCGGCTGCCCTAAGCACGTCACGTCTCGTCAGCTCATCCATCGTTTCCATTGGGCGCAGAAGCCCTGCCGAGGAGCGCCCTCTCGAGAATATTCCTCATGACCCTTTGACCACGGATGTCTAGATGATGGCTTCTGCAAGGCCTGGCCGGTTCCCGTCTTGTCGGGTGGTGGAATCCGCTGCGTGCTCCCTACCGGGACCCGGCGAGTTGGCCTTCCGGCCAGGCTCCTAGAACACGTGCAGGCTCTCCAGGCGGGCTGCCTCTACTAGCCAATCGACTCCCACGAAGGTCATGAGCGTGCACGCAAAGCCGAGCAGCGCCAGCCAGGCCAGCCTCCGGCCGCGCCAGCCGCGCAGAGCGCTGCCGTGCAGGAAGACCAGGTAAACCAGCCAGGTGACCAGCGCCCAGCATTCCTTGGGCTCCCATCCCCAATAATGGCCCCAGGCGGTTTGGGCCCAGATGGCGCCCGCCAGTAGGGCGAGACTGAGAAACGGGAACCCGGCCGCCACCGTCTGCCTGGTGGCTGCCTCGATAATCTCCGCAGCGGGCAGACCCTCGGCCTGCGGCCGGCGCTCGCGGACCAGGAACAGAACGCTCATTCCGGCCGCCACGGCGCCGGCTCCGTACCCCAACGCTGCACTCAGCACGTGAATTTCCAGCCAGACCGAGCGCAGAACCGGCGAGACCGGCCGGGCCACCCGCTCTGCTGAGGGAAACCCGAGCAGCGCATAGCTCAACATCCCAACGGCCAGCGGAGTCACGAACGCGCCGAAGACGGGCTGGCGTGTTGCTCGTTCCAGCAGCAGGTACGCGGCCAGTGTAGCCCAGCCAAACAGAAGCGCAAACTCAAAGTGGCTGGTCAGTGGCCAGCGGCCGGCCGCCACCCCGCGTAGCACGAGACCAGCCGCTAGCACCAGCAGTGCTAGTCCGGCTGCAGCCGCGGCGACCTGCCCGAGCCAGAGGCGCTGCCAGGCCAGGTATGCCAGGTAGAGCAGGGTGGCTGCGAGTAGTGCGTCGAATCCTATGTTCAGCATCAGCAAATCGGCAGATCGGCAAATGGGCGGATCAGCGAATCTGCGGGCTATGAGTCTGCCTGTGGAGGGCTGGGCGGATCTGTCCCGACGTGTTGGCGGGCCCGCTCAGCCAGTCTCATGAGGCGGCGTGCGAATCCAGCCTGATTGCCCGTTGTCCGGCCGGCGAGAGTCATCGTGCCGTCATCCGCCATCCAGGCCCACATCTGCTCGTGTGGTAGGTAGAAGGTTGTGCCGACTCCCGCCGTCAGCAAGACCCCGGCCGCGATGACCAGCAGATACCCTGGGTCGTGCAGTGCCAACAGCTCGACCCGGTCGCCGCCCGCCGATGGCGTGTGGCCCATCAGCAGCAATGAGACTCCTCGGTAACGCCCTGGGTGGTTCACCCGAATGGGTGCCTCCCGAACCACTCTGCCGTCCTGCAGGATGGCGACGTCCGCACGGTAGTCGGCCGGTGAGCCGTCCGGATAGGTATCGACGTGCCAGCCGTCCAGTCGAACGGCAAAGGGGCCTACCGAGACAGGCTCTCCCGGCCGAGAGATGATCACGCTCTTCCGCCGCCCGGCGAGTCCGCTGATGGTCGCCCCGACCAGCAGCAGGAGCAGCCCGAGGTGCATCGCCAGGGTTCCCAGCCGTGCCAGTCGATTCCGCTCGTCTAGCAGGACGATCCGTCCCTTGACCGGCGTTTCGCGAGTGCGAAAGCGGCCGCCGCTCAAGACCGCCCGCGCTGCTGCCAGGTCCGCCGTTCGAATTCGCACCTGGTAGCGGTAGCGGGATAGCTCCTCCGAGGTCGGCCGGCGGACCCGGCCGGTGCCTATTCGCCACACCGTTCGGAAGCGAATCAGCGTGCAGATGAAGAGACTGAGAGTGAGGGCTCCGGCCGGAGCCCAGAACCAGGGCGAACGGAAGAAGGAAAAGAGCCCACTCGCTCTCATTACGCGCGCCAGAGGCCCGAATTTGTCTTCGGCCGCGCGCAGCCAGCCAGCGTGGGCGGCGGGGTTCGGCGGCAGCTGGGGAAGGAGCGAACCGAGGGCGGTCATGAGCGCCAGGCCAACCAGCAGCCAGGTGGCAACCCCAAGCCTCCCCCAGTAATGCCAGGCCTGCCTAAGAATGCCTTTCATTCTCCTGACTGTGCTCGGTGGGTGCGCTGCCCCCATTCTATCATGGTCACCGGGCAAAGTAAACCGGCGGCGTGCGTACGCCAGTAGGGGATCGGCCAGACGAACCGCACGCGCTGCGCACCGGCCCAGGCACCGCTGCGGTGAACCAGACTGACCTCAAGGCGCCCAGATTACTGCTCTTCCGAAGCGAGACTCCTGACCGGGAATGTTGCTTGCGTGCTTTCGCGGTTTGTGATATAGTGCCGACGAGCGGGCGCTTGGAGTTCGTTCCAAGCCCGCACCGGTTCGGCAGACCGGGTCCTGTCCCATGCAGGGGGAAAGGAGGTGATGAGCGGCACGATTGTCACCGAGTTCGTGGGTAGCATGAGGTGGGAGGGAGCGCTTCTTCCCCAAAAGGGGACCTGCAAGCGCCCTTCAATCAACTGTTGATCAAAGTAGAGGAGGAAGACGTGAAGAGCAGGTTATTCAGCATTCTGACTGCTGCGGTCGTGTTGGCCATTCTGGCTGTGCAATGTGCCCCCGAGACCATTGTCGAAACGGTCGAGGTCATAAAGGAGGTGGAGAAGGAAGTCGAAGTCGTCAAGGAAGTCGAAGTTGAAGTCGAGAAAGAGGTGATCATAGAGGTTGAGGTCACGGCGGTGCCGCCTCCAGAAGGACCGGAGGGCACACTGGTCCGGGCTGTCTCAACCTTCCCCAACTCCCTCGACCATCCGCAGGCCGCGGAACGGCAGGCCTCTACAACTGATTTTCAGTTGTACGACTCGCTGGTTTGGTTCGGCGAGGGAGGCACAATCGTGCCCCAGTTGGCCGAGAGTTGGGAAGTGTCTGATGATGCTACCGAGTACACTTTCCACCTGCGCGAGGGCGTTGTCTTCCACAACGGCGAACCGTTCAATGCCGATGCAGTGGTCTTTAACTGGGAGCGCGTGGTTGCCTCCGATTTCGAATACGCCTATCACTGGAAGGTGGCTACCTCGGTGGAAACGGTTGATGAGTACACCGTCAAGGCTACACTGGAGAAGCCTGACGCGCTCTTCTTGTCACTGGTTGCCGACAACTGGGCCATGATACCCCCTGGCTACTTCGAAGAAGTAGGCCAGGAGGGCTTCAACGAGCACCCTATGGGTACCGGCCCCTTTGTGTTCGTCGAGTGGGTCAAAGGTGACCACATCACGATGGAGGCCAACCCCGACTACTGGCGGGGAGCGCCCAAGATCCAGACCGTGATCTTCCGGCCGATCCCCGAGTCCGCCACCCGGGTGGCCGCCATTCAGACGGGCGAGGTGGACATAGTCACGCGCCTGAGCTCGGAAGAGGCGCAGAGCCTGCTGGGCGTGGAAAACGTCAAGGTGATCAAGTATCCCAAGACCCGAATCTACTACGTCGCTTTCAACAACTTGACTACCGGCCTGGACCAGCCGACGATGGACCCCATGGTGCGGCAAGCGATGAACTATGCCGTGGACGTGGACACCATCATTGACGCCCTGTTCGACGGCTTTGCCGAGCCGGCCGCGGGCTACGTCGCCTCAGGGGAACTGGGATATGGCGCTGTCGAGCCTTTTGGCTACGACCCGGACAAAGCCCTCGCACTGCTATCCGAGGCCGGTTACCCGGATGGCTTTGCGATGGACATGGCCTGCCCGGCCGGCGCCTACACCCACTTTGAGGAGGTGTGTGAGGCCGTCGTGGGCTACCTGGGCGACGTGGGCATTGACGCCACCCTGGAGATCATGGAATCCGGTCACTACTGGGACCTTGAGGCCAACAAGGAACTGCCGCCGCTCTTCGGCGATAGTTGGTCTGCAGCCGGGGGCGAGGCTTTCCGGCGACTGACAGGCGCTTTGGGCGGCATGGACGCCAGCTACTCTGCCTGGTCAGACCCGGAGATTGACCGCATGTTGGACGAGATCAAAGCAACCCCGGACCAGGATGAGCGGGCGGCGTTGTACGGTGAGTTGCAGGTCTACATGCAGGAGGACCCGCCCTTCATATACCTCTACCAACCTGTTGCTTTCGAGGCCATCAACACCAGGGTGCAGGGGTACAATCCGTTCCCGTTCGAGGGCTACGACTTGTTCGAGACATGGGTCATCGAAGAGTAGTCTGGCTTTGGCTTAAGTCCTTGGCCTAGGGCCTGGCTTAGCCAAGAGGGCGGTGGGAGGGCGCCTCAGGAACCGCTGCGCGACTGCGCACGCGGGGATGGGCGTTCTCCCACCTGCCAAATGGGACGCGCAGAGCGCAATATGTGTAGCCGTCTCTTGCATAATGAGCATTGCGCTCAAGGAGGCGCTGGTGCAACGTTATTTCCTCTCTAAGGTGATCCAGTCAATCGTGCTCTTGTTCGGGGTTCTGCTGCTGGTGTTTGTCATGGTCCGCATCACCGGGGACCCGGCGGCGTTGATGATGCCGCGCGAAGCCTCGCAGGAGCACGTCGAGGCCTTCCGGGAGAAGATGGGCTTCAACGACCCCGTCATGGTCCAGTTTGGGCGTTTCATCTCCGGAGCGATCGTAGGGGACTTTGGTAATTCCTTGCACTTTAAAACACCGGCGATGCCACTGGTGTTGCAACGCTTGCCGGCCACCGTGCAGCTGGCTCTCGCGGGGCTCGTCATGGCGGTAGTAGTGGGCGTCCCACTGGGTCTGGTAGGGGGGTTCAACCCGGGGAGCTTGGTCGATTCGCTGGGACGCTTCCTGGCTCTTCTCGGGCAGAGCGTTCCCAATTTCTGGCTGGCGTTGATCTTGATTCTCTACTTCGCTGTGCGGCTCCGATGGTTCCCCTCTTTTGGCCGGGATGAGCTCAAATCGGTGGTCCTGCCGGCCTTTGTTATGGGCCTTCCCGTCATGGGCCAGATTGTGCGCTTGACCCGCTCGGCCGTGCTGGAGATCCGGGGCGAGGACTTTATTCGCACCGCGCACAGCAAGGGTTTGGAGCCCAGAACGATCTACACCAAGCACGTGCTCCGGAACGTTGCGATTCCGCTGGTAAGCGTGATTGGCGTTCAGTTCGGCTACATGCTGGGCGGTTCCATCTACATCGAGATCATCTTTTCCTGGCCCGGCATGGGGCAGTTGCTTGAGCAGGCCATCGGTTGGCGCGATTTTCCCCTGGTGCAGGCACTCGCTGTCTTCACCAGCCTGGTCGTACTGGGGCTCAACCTGCTGACCGATATGGCCTACGCAGTTATCGACCCGAGGATTCGCTATGGCTAACAGAGAGACAACTCAACGAGAAGCCGACAGTCTACTAGACGTTGAGCGCACCTTCAAAGAGCGTGTAGCCTACGCAGGGCGCTTCCTCTGGCGCGACCGGAGCGGCGTCATCGGGCTCATCCTGTTTCTGGTAGTGGTGGGGGCGGCGGTATTTGCAGTCCACATTTCGCCCTACGACCCGCTGGAGCAGAACTTGCGAGAAAACAAAATGCCCCCGTTCTGGAGCGCGGAGGGGAGTTGGGACCACCCCTTTGGCACCGACAATCTGGGCCGGGATAGCTTCAGTCGCATCGTGTACGGGGCGCGAGTCTCGTTGACGGTTGGCTTTTTCGGCGTGCTGATCGCCGGTACTTTGGGTATGGTCATCGGGGCTGTCTCCGGATACGCTGGCGGCCGGATTGATGCTGCCACCATGAGCCTGATCAACCTGATCCTGTCGCTGCCCTACCTCCTGTTCGTCGTGTTCATCGCTTCTATCCTGGGCCGGAGTCTACTGAACGTCGTTCTGATCTTTGGCATCACCGATTCGCCGATTTTCGCTCGTGTCACGCGCGGGGAGGTGTTGCGGATGCGTGAATCGGGCTATGTGGAATCGGCAATCAGCGCCGGAGCCCGTTGGCCGCGCATCATCTTTGACCATATTCTGCCTAACCTCATCGGCCCCCTCATCACCTTGGCTACCTTTGAGATGTCGGCCATGATCTTCTACGAGGCGGGCTTGGGATTCCTGGGCCTGAGCGTGCCGCCTACCATCCCCAGTTGGGGCAACATGCTGGCTGCCGGCCGCAAGTATCTGCAGCAATACCCCTGGATAGCCGCCTTCCCCGGCCTGGCCATCATGTTCACCTCCCTGGGGATGAACCTGCTGGGCGACTGGCTGCGCGATGTGCTCGACCCGCGGCTGCGACGGGCACGGAAATGAGGTATGGGTAGACCTCGTATCTGCTCGGAGGAGGTGAAGAATGCCAAAAGCCTTGGAAGTTAGAGACCTCGTCACCAGATTCTACACGCTGGACGGCGTCGTCAACGCCGTGAACGGAGTCAGCTTTGACTTGCACGAGAGGGAGACACTGGCCATAGTGGGCGAAAGCGGCAGCGGCAAGAGCGTGACCATGATGTCCCTGCTGGGTCTGATTCCGTCACCGCCCGGCAAGGTGGAGCAGGGGGAGGCCTTTTTCTACGGCGCCTCCGGCCGGCGTGACCTGCTTCAGATGTCACCGGAAGAGCTGCGCGATGTGCGCGGAGGGCAGATTGGATTCGTCTTCCAGGATCCCATCTCCACGCTCAACCCCATCTTGACCATTGGGGAGCAGATCTCCGAGACGCTGACCCGGCACCGGGGGCTGACCCGCGATGAGGCCCGGGACCAGGCGCTCGAACTGCTGGCTCAGGTTGGCATCCCCGACCCCAAACTGCGCTACAAGAACTACCCGTTCCAGTTCTCCGGCGGCATGCGCCAGCGGGTGGTAATCGCCATCGCTATTTCCTGCACGCCCCGAGTTGTGATCGCCGATGAGCCGACTACCGCGCTGGACGTGACCGTCCAGGCGCAGATCGTGGATCTGTTCAGACGGTTGCGCGAGATGCTGGGCGTGGCTGTGATTTGGATCACCCACGACCTGGGCGTTGTCGCCGGCATAGCCGACCGGGTCCTGGTCATGTATGGCGGCCGGCCGGCCGAGATCGCGCTGGTGGACGACCTGTATGAACACCCCCAGCATCCGTACACGCACGGGTTGCTCGGCGCCCTGCCCCGGCTGGATGCCAGGGAATCCAGACGTCTGGTGAGCATCAAGGGTACCCCACCCGACCTGCTGCTGCCGATGAAACACTGCCCCTTTGCGTGGCGCTGCGAATACGCCCATGATCGTTGCTGGGAGGAGATCCCGGCCTTGACGCCAGTGGGTGTCCGGCACCAGGTAGCGTGCTTCTACGATCTGGAGGCCCATGCGCCCAGGCAGAGTGCGAGTGAAGGAGGGCCGAGCAATGGCCGAGAATAATGTGTTGGTGCGGGTACTGGAGCTCAAGAAACACTTTCCGATTTTCGGAGGGCTGATGGGCCGCCAGGTTGGTGCGGTCAAGGCGGTAGACGGTATCTCGTTTGACGTCAGGCGGGGCGAGACGCTGGGATTGGTGGGCGAGAGCGGGTGTGGCAAGTCCACCGCCGCGCGAGCCATACTCCAATTGCACAGGCCGACCTCGGGGCAGGTGTTCTTTGAGGATAGTGACCTTACGCGGCTGGGCGGCGAGGAGCTGCGCCAACTGCGCCCCAAGATGCAGATGATCTTCCAGGATCCCTATGCCACGCTCAACCCGCGCCACTCCGTGGGCAAAATCGTCGGCGAAC
The DNA here is from genome assembly GCA_030593075.1 of Ardenticatenales bacterium. GTDB lineage: Bacteria > Chloroflexota > Anaerolineae > Promineifilales > UBA4811 > JAUVHW01. Next base: position 12,608 of record JAUVHW010000020.1, on the reverse strand, counting down.
CCCTGGTCATCCACGGCATCATGAAGAAGGGCAGCAAAGAACTGAAGGATCGTGTGGCGGAACTGCTGGAACTGGTGGGGATGGATCCGGTCTACGTGCGCCGATTCCCACACGAGTTCTCCGGTGGCCAGAGGCAGCGGATTGGTATCGCGCGGGCACTGTCGCTGAATCCGAGCTTCATCGTGTGCGACGAACCCATCTCAGCGCTGGACGTATCTATCCAGGCTCAGGTGGTGAACTTGATGCAGGACTTGCAGGAGCAACTAAATGTAGCGTATCTGTTCATCGCCCATGACCTGAGCATGGTGAAGCACATCTCCCACCGGATAGTGGTCATGTATCTGGGCAGGGTGATGGAACTGGCTGAGCGCAACGCTCTCTTTGATGACCCCCTGCACCCCTATACCCAGTCGCTCAACTCGGCGGTGCCGGTGCCTCTTCCCAGGCTCGAGAAGAAGCGGCGGCGGTTCATACTCATGGGAGACCCGCCCAGCCCGGCCAACCCCCCGCCAGGCTGTGTGTTCCATACCCGCTGCCCGCTGGCAGCGGAGGAATGCCATGCGGTGGTGCCAGAGACTCGAGAGTTGCGTCCCGGCCACTTTGTCGCCTGCCATCTGGCTGACGAAGCGGGTAGCAGCATGATACCGGAGCAAACCATCCTGGCGTCGGTAATGGGCTGATGAGAGTCAATCAACAGAGGTAAACCCCATGGACTTTCCCCTGAACGTCAGAGTGCATTGCACGGATGGCCGGTGCGGCCGCTCTACCCACATCGTTCTGAATCCGGCCACCGAGCAAGTGACCCACCTGGTGGTGCAGGGAAGAAAGCCGTCCCGCCTTGAGCGGCTGGTTCCGTGCGAACTGGTCGCGAACACCGCCGCTGAAGTGATCCTGCTGAGCTGTACGATGGACGAGTTCGCGCAGCTGGAACCATTCAACCAGACGGATTTCATCTACGGAGACCTGCCCCACTATGCTACCGACCCAAGGCTCACTCTGCTGTGGCCATACGTCGTACCGGCAAAGCGACTGGTAGACGCCAAGGTCAGGCGCATTCCGCCCGGTGAGCTTGCCGTGCGCCGGGGCGCCCGGGTGCGGGCGACCGATGGGCGGGTTGGACGGGTGGACCAGTTTCTCGTGGACCCCGAGAGCTGCCAGATATCCCACCTGGTACTGCGGGAGGGCCACCTGTGGGAGGGCAAGGTGGTGACCATTCCCATATCGGAGATAGACCGCATAGCGGAAGACGTCGTTCACCTTAAGGTTGACAAAAAGAGCGTCGAGGCGATGCCGTCCATTCCTCTCAAGCGGCGAGGGGGATAGCAGGGAGACCTTCAGCCCTGGCAGTGGTGGAGCTCGCGGCCGGCGCCGATGACTCTCAAGTCTGGCCGCGCGATCTCTAGAAGCCCGGCCGATTGCCGACGGACTGACCGGCCAAGGCGCGCCTGCAAGCCGGGGCTCAGGCCCACATCGCCTGTCGCTGCTTTGATAACGTGAGCAGGTGGCGGCCGGTCTGCTTGCGTGTGATAATATCGGCTTCTTGTCTGTGTGAATGTTGCGCTCTGGCAGACAGCAGACAAGATGTGAGGAGAAAGGAATGACGCAGCCTACCGGGAGAATGCGGCGTGTCCTGGGCTCTTTGGTCGCGGCGGCCGTGACGCTCACGGCATGTGCGCAACCGACTCCCGAGGTGATTGAGATTGAGAGAATCGTAGAGAAGCAAGTGGTCGTCACCCGGGAGGTCCAGGTCGAGAGGGTCGTCGAGAAAGAGGTCGAGGTAACGCGTGTCGTCGAGGTCCAGGCTGAGCCTCCGGAAGGACCCAAGCCTACGATCAGGATTCAAGATGCTACCTGGGAGAGTGCACAGATCCTGGCTGAGATCGCTGCGTTCATCACCGAGCACGGCCTGGGCTATCCGTTCGAGATGGTTGGGGCCAGCACGAATGTGATGAGGACATCTCTGCCCGAGGGCGACCTGCACGTAGTGATGGCCGGCTGGCGCTTCAACGCACGGGAATGGTACAACGACAGCGTCGCCAGCGGCGAGTTGATTGACCTTGGCCGAGTCGTCGAGTCCTACACCCAGGGATGGTACATCCCTCGATACACTGCCGAGGAGTACGAAATCTGGTCGGTCCAGGACCTCCTGGACCCCGAGGTGGCTTCTCTGTTCCAGGATCCAGAGGAGCCTGGCAGGGGCCTCTGGGTGAACTGCATCGTCGGTTGGCCCTGTCGGAACGTCTCGCGGGTGAGGGCGGCGGCCTACGGCCTGGATGACTATTATGACGTCCTCGAGCCGCCAGCAGCGGCCGGCATTGACGCCGCCATCGCCGGCGCCTACGAGCGCAAAGAACACGTTCTGTCACACTACTGGGAGCCCACCGCGCTGCTGGGCATGTACGATATGGTGCGGCTGGATGAGCCACAGTGGACCCAAGAATGCTGGGATGAGATCACGGCCGCGGCCGCGGCCGAACCGCTGGGCACGGTCGAGCTTGCCTGCGGATACCAGCAGCACGATCTTCACATCCTGGTCTGGAGCGGGCTGCTGGACACGGCTCCTGAGGTCGTGGCTATGCTCTCCAAGATGTTCGTTGGGACGGCGAACGCCAGTCTGCTGGAGGCCCATATGCAGCTGAATGATGCGACACCGGCGGAGACAGCCGTCCACTACCTCCAGACCTATGAGCATCAGTGGACCGAATGGGTGTCTCCCGAGGCAGCAGAGATGGTACGTGCGGCACTGCCGTAGGGTTGTGCGGCCGGCGCCCTCGGTGCGCACGCCCGCGCCGCGCGGCGTGTGCGCCAAACACTGAGCGGCGACAGCGCAGCGCTCTTCTCGGCCCTTGTGGATTCACGCATTCGGGCCGACCGCCTACCTCTCCAAGAGCCATCACCCACGGCGGCTATGCCATGCCGCTGGTAACACCCTGAGCCGGAAGGGGCTCATGGGGGATGTGCTCTAGACGCCGCGGCACCAGCGCCGCGCTGGCAAGGATCAACGCGCCGCCGATCCACTGCAGCGGCTCCAGCCGCTCGTGCAGGAACAGCACCGACCACAGCACCGCCAGCAATGTCTCGAGGGGCGCCAGCAGGGCGAACTGCCCGCTGCCAATTCCGCCAATGGCGACGAAAAGCGTGAGACGGCTCAGCAGAGTGCCAAGCAGTGCCAGGGCAGCAATGGCTTGCCATCCTGCCCGGCCGGGGTCGTGCCACTCGCCCCCGCGTGCCAGCCAGAACCCAACTACCGTAATCGTGGTCGAGATGAGGAGGTAATAGGTTGCCGTCCAGTTGTCGTACGTCTGGAGATACCACTGGATGATCGCCACGTAGAGCGAATAGGTGCACAGGGCAGCCAGGACCAGTAGGACACCCGTCAGATCCACCCGGCCGCCCGGTCCGATCAGCAGATACACTCCACCCAGGCCCACGGCCAGACGAACAAGGTTGCGAGAGGTGAGTCTCTCGCCCCTCAGCGCCAACAGCAAGAGCACGCCCAGGGTAGAGAGCGAGGCCAGCATCGCCGCAATGGAGGCGGTGAGTCGTCCGAGCGCCGAGAAATACGCCAGCACCGTTAGCCCATTGAGCAGGCCTGCGCCGCCGCATACGAGAAGCCCTCTCCGATCAATCCGAAACCTGTTCCGTCCGGCAACCAGCAGGCCTGTGCTCATGAGCAGCGTGGCGAGCACAAAGCGACCCGCCAGGAGCGTGGTCGGGTCCATCCCACCGGCAATCACCGCCCGCCCGATGGGCGTAACGATGCTCACGGCAGCCATGGACACAATCGCCGCCGCCCAGCCGGCCGGCTTGCTTATACTTCTCTTTGATACTACTGGTGGCTCGAGGTGTGACACGGCCTGCACTTTCTGGCCTGCGTCTTCCAGAGGCTGGTTCGGCCCAGCGGTCTGGTCACGGCCGCCAGGGGAGAGTGCTGCCCGTCCTTTCCCCTGCCGTGGTACCTCGGCCGTGGGGTTGCCGGAGAGCGGTATCATGCCGCGATTCGCTTTCGGGCGCCTGCTTGACGATTCCACCGAAACGAGCTATACTTCCACAATACGGAATTATACCACATCGCAGAAAGTGTCAACCGTCCAGTCCGTCGAACGAGCTTTTGCCATTCTCAAGGCCATCTCGGCCGATTGGGACGGCCTGGGCACTACTGAGATCGCTCGTCGGGTGGGCCTGCCGATCAGCACCGTCTCGCGGTTGCTGGGAACGTTGGAGAGTGTGGAGGCTGTCGAGCGAGGACCGCGCCGATCAGGCTTCCGCATCGGCCCCGGGGCTATTGCTCTGGTGCAGCGCGTACCCCATCATCGGCACCTGACTGTGTTAGCCCGCCCCTGGCTGCTGGAGCTGGCTGAGGCCACCGGGGAAGCGGTCACCCTCTGCCTGCCAGACGGCGATCAGATCTACGTTGCAGACCAAGCGCAGTACCAGCGTCGCGTGCAGGTGCAGGACGTGACCGGTCAGCGATTTCCCTTACATGCGACCTCCTCCGGCAAGGTCTTCCTGGCGCACCGGTCGGAAGAGGACCTCACCCGCTATCTCGAACGGCCGCTTGAGCGTTTCACCGCCGCTACCATTACCGACCCGGTCGTTCTGCGTCGCCAGCTGTCCAATGTCCGGAAACGGGGGTATGCCTGGGCGCTCGAGGAGTACGACGAGATTGCGGGCGTGTCAGCCCCTATCTACGACGGCGCCGGAGCGGTCGTAGCGGCCGTCAATCTCTATGGCCCTGCCTTCCGTTTCCCGCCCGAGGGGCATGCTGACGAAATGGCACGGCTGGTCGTCCGGACCGGAAGCGAGATCTCGGAACGTGTACGGAACTAGTGCCGCAGTCTCGCCTGGCAACACAGACACTGTGATCGCGTGTCACGCGGTCCTGTCGGAGCGCGCCTTTCGCTGCTCAGGATACCTTTGGCCCTCAGCTAGCCTTGCGAAGGTCCCGAATCCCCGGTTCGCAACCTTCGCAAGGCTATTCGTCGGCAGACCCCTTGAACCTGCGCCCTTTCTCGAGACCAGATGCAAGGAGTGATTGACCCATGGACAAGAGTATTTCATACATCTCGCCTGCCTGGCCCTGCTATACTGGCATCGTTGCCGAGCGGGGGGAGGGCTGCCTGGTCTACGGCCAGGACGGCCGGACCTACCTGGACTTTACCAGCGGCATCGGGGTCACCAATACCGGCCACTGTCACCCCCGGGTGGTGGAGGCGGTGCGCGCCCAAGCGGAAAAGCTCCTGCATGGGCAGGCCAACATCCTGCTGCACTCGCCGCTCCTGGACCTCATCTCAGAGCTGCGGACCATCGTTCCGTCGGGATTGGATGGGTTCCTTTTCAAGAACAGCGGATCAGAGACGATAGAAGCGGCCGTCAAGCTGGCCCGGATGGCCACCGGGCGCCCGAATGTGATCGTCTTCCAGGGCTCGTTTCACGGCCGTACGGTCGGCGCCATGTCCATGACCACCAGCAAGACCATCTACCGCGCCGGCTATCAGCCGCTCATGTCCGGTGTGGCAGTAGCGCCCTTTCCCTACGCCTACCGCTACGGATGGGAGCCTGAGCAGACAGTGGAGTGGTGTCTCAACGAGCTGCGCTTCTTGCTCTTGAGCCAGACCGCCCCCGAGGAGACAGCGACCATCGTCGTTGAGCCGGTGATGGGAGAGGGCGGTTACGTGGTGCCGCCGCCTGGTTTCCTCAAGGGCTTGCGTGAAATCTGCGACCAGCACGGTATTCTGCTCCTCATCGACGAGGTTCAGTCCGGTTTCGGGCGCACCGGGCGCTGGTTCGCGCACGAGTACTTTGGCATAGTGCCTGACATCATGGTGGTAGCCAAGGGATTGGCCTCGGGGCTTCCCCTCGCGGGAGTGATCGCCCGCATGAGCCTGATGGAGCAGTGGACTCCCGGCGCCGAAGGTGGGACCTACGGCGGTAATGCACTGGCCTGTGCGGCCGCGGTAGCCACCATCCGGGCGATGCGTGACGAAAAGATGCTGGAGAACACCCAGGCGCGCGGCGATCAGTTGAGGAGCGGCCTGCGCCGGCTCCAGGAGGAGTTCCCCGCCATAGGCGATGTGCGCGGCCTGGGATTGATGGTGGGCGCCGAGTTCACCGATTCGGCTGGCAAGCCCGACAAGAGAAGCGCTGTCGCGGTCAAGGAGGCCGCTCAGGACGAAGGCCTGCTCCTGTTGACGTGCGGGACCTACGACAACACCATTCGCTTCATCCCGCCTCTCGTCGTGACGGCCGAGCAGATCGAAGATGGGCTAGGGCGCTTTGGACGGGCGCTGGCCAAGGTCCTAGAAGCCTGACCGAGAAGTGGTCTGGCGTGAGGATTGCCATAACCGCTACCTGCAGATCCCTGAGACCCGGCTTCTCGAAGGCCTGGCCGGTCCACCACAGTTGCATTTGGGTGGCTGACAGAGCGTCGGCTCCCCAGCAGGACCCGGCAGGCTGGGTTTCCGGCCGGGCCCCTGGAGGAGTGAGCGGATGAGAGAGATTCTGCTGCTGGAAGACGAGGAACTCGCCCAGATCCACCGAACCTCGCTCCGCATCCTTGGTGAGACGGGGCTGATAGTAGCGCACCGCGGTGCTCTTGGGCTGCTTCATGAGCATGGTGCGCGCGTGGACAGGGACCAGCAGCGTGCCTGGCTCCCCGAGGAGTTGGTCACCCAGGCTCTATCCACGGTCCCCTCGTCTTTCACGCTGACGGGCAGTGCTCCGGAGCACGATGTGCTCCTCGCGGACAACGGCCGTATTCACGGCCGGCCGTCGGTAGGGCCGGACTTTGTGGTGGACCCTGGCGCGCTTTCTCACCGGCCAGCCCTCGTAAAGGACACCGGGGACTGGATCAAACTGGTGAACCGGCTACCCAACGTTCACATCGTCTGCTGCCCCTACCCGCGGGACGTGCCTCTCGCCAGTCGTGACGTGCTGGTAGTGGAGCGCACCCTTGAGCTCTCGCCCAAACCGGTGGCGATCAGCCACTACTCGGCCAACGCGCTGCGCTGGTCGCTGGAGCTGATCGCCATGTTGCCGGAGCGTGACGCCGGCTGCCGGCTGCTGGTCTTTGTCTCCTGCAATAGCCCCTTGACCTTCACCGAGCGGCAGGTAGACATACTGCTGGCCGCCGTCGAGCACCACGTGCCTGTCGCCATCAACTCGGCGCCGCTGGCGGGAGCCACTGGACCTTACACCATGGCCGGCGTCATCGCCCAGACCAACGCCGAGGTATTGGCGGGCCTGGTGCTGGCTCAATTGGCCCAGCCCGGCGCTCCCATGGTCTGGTCACCGCTGCCGCTCATCCTTGACATGCGGTCCACCGCGGTGTCTGTAGGCTATGCTGAATTCGGCCTGCTCCTGGCTGCTTCTGTCCAGCTGGGCAAGTTCTATCGCCTGCCCAGTCAGTGCCTAGGCCTGGCGACAGACGCGGTGATTCCTGATGCTCAGGCCAGCATGGAAAAGATCCTGGTCACCTATGCCTCTCTGCTCGCCCATCCGAGCCTGGTGGGTGGCGTGGGCTCTCTCTCTGCCTCTAATGTCGCCAGCACGGAGCAGCTGATTCTCGATGATGACGCCCTGGGAGGGCTGTTCCACGCCCTGAAAGGGATTCGTGTGGACAGCGACTCGTTGGCCTGGGAGGTGATCGATCGCGTGGGCCCCGGCGGTCATTTCCTGGCAGAGCAGCATACCCTTGACCACCTGCGCCACGAGTATCAGCTTTCTCACATGGCAAACCGCCTGGCGCCGGACGCCTGGGCATCGGCCGGGGGCCTGGATCTGCGGGCCAGAGCGGCCCAACGGGTGCGCGAACTGCTAGCCGCGCCTGTCGAGCCGGCCGTACCCGAGGACCTGGCCCAGGAGATGCGCAGCGTGCTGCAGCACGCCCAGGCGGAGATCTCCGGGGAGACTGCAGTGGGTTGAGCGCAAGTTCGGTCGAGCACTGGGATCTTCCGGGCAGCAGTCCGAATGGCGCCCGTAGGAGCAACCCTCGCCGTTGCCCCGTGCTTCTCGCACAGCACAGCGTTCCCCCGTAGGTCTGGGCATGCGGTATAATTGGCTGGATTGCCTGTCGAGTGCGGTCAAGGAGGGTCATACGGAGATGACGTGGAGCATCACATAGACTTTGAGCCGGTAGGCCGGCGGGGACACTGCCCGGCCGATCAGACGCTGTTGGACTGCGCTCGCGACCTGGGGGTAGACCTGGTCAACCTGTGCGGCGGCGCTGGCAGCTGCGGCCGCTGCAAGGTGCAGCTCCTGGCTGGCACGGCCTCTGAGCTGAACTCGGTGGAGCGGACGACCCTTTCCTCCGACGAGATCGCGGAGGGCTACCGACTGGCCTGCCAGGCGTACCCGTTGAGCGACGCCCGGGTGCGGGTGCCGCCGGATTCGCTGACCACTCCCCAGCGAACCCAGGTGGACGGGCTGGAGGTCCGGGTGCGGCCGGAGCCGCCCGTCAGGGCCTTTCGGGTACGTCTGGAACCTCCCTCTCTGGAGGACCTGCGGGCTGACGCCGAGCGCCTCCTGGCGGCGCTGGAGGACCAGCACGACGTTGCAGGCTGCACCATTGACCTTGCCGTTCTGCGTGACCTCTCTCCCCAGCTTCGTGAGCGGAGCTGGGAGGTTGGGCTGATGGTTCGGGACAAGGAGATAGTGGGCCTCACCGCCTGGCCTAGCCGGCCGCTGGGGCTGGCTGTTGACCTGGGAACCACCAAGATCGCCGCCTACCTGGTGGACCTGGAGAGCGGGGAGACGCTGGCCTCTCGGGGGATCATGAACCCTCAGATTGCGTACGGGGAGGACCTGATCGCTCGGATCGAGCGGGTCATGACGACGCCGGCCGAGGCCGACCGGATGCAGGCGCTGGTAGTCGATGCGCTGAACGAGGCGGCCGCGAGCCTGTGCGCTGAGGTTGATGCTGCGCCGGCCGAAATCGTCGAGGCGGTGCTGGTGGGCAACACCGCCATGCACCATCTCTTCCTGCGTCTGCCGGTGGAGCAGTTGGCCCTTTCGCCCTATGTGCCGGCCGTAGGGGCCGCCCTCGACGTCAAGGCGCGCCAGCTAGGGCTTTGCATCGCGCCCGGGGCCTACGTTCATCTCTTGCCCAACATAGCCGGTTTTGTCGGCGCTGATCACGTGGCCATGCTCCTGGCCACCGAGCTGAGGGATGCTGAGGGGGTGGTGCTGGCCTTGGACATCGGCACCAACACCGAGGTCTGCCTGTTCAACCATGGCAAGATGACCAGCGTCTCCTGCGCTTCCGGCCCCGCCTTTGAGGGGGCACACATCACGCACGGCATGCGGGCGGCCAACGGTTCTATCGAGAACGTCAGGCTGGTCGGGGACCGAATCGAATTCAAGACCATTGGAGATGACCCGCCGGTGGGTCTGTGTGGTTCCGGTATCCTGGATGCCCTGGACCAGCTCTATCAGGCTGGCGTTCTGGATAGCAAGGGCCGTATGGGCGATCATCCTCGAGTGCGCGCCACCGACGGCAGCCGGGAGTTCGTGCTGGTGAGCGAGGAGGAGCAGGCCGGCCGGCCTGCCATCACCATCACCCAGAAGGACGTGCGGGAACTGCAGCTGGCCAAGGGCGCCATACACACCGGCATCCAGGTGCTCCTGGAGACCAATGGCCTGTCTGAGGATGACATCGACCAGGTGATCATAGCCGGAGCCTTTGGCACCTACATCGATGTTTCGAGTGCGATGGGCATCGGGATGCTGCCGCGGCTGCCGCTGGAACGCTTCCGTCAAGTGGGCAACGCTGCCGGTACGGGAGCACGGCTGGCCCTCGTCTCCCTCAGCAAGAGGGCCGAGGCCCAGGCCATTGCCGGACAGGTGGGCTACGTTGAGCTGGCCACCGCGCCCAGCTTTATGCAGATCTTTGCCCAGTCGATGTATCTGGGCTAGAACAGCACAGTTGGCTGATGCCGCTGGACCCGCGTCAGCCGGTACGAGGAGAGAGGAACGGTGAAGGACAGGAAGCTGCTGATGATCCCCGGGCCCGTCGAGTTCACGCCCCAGGTCCTGCGGGCCATGGGCATGGCCACGACCAGCCATGTGGCGCCCAACTTTGTTGAGGTCTTTGGCCAGGCGCTGGAGCGGTTGCGCCAGGTGTTCCTCTGCCCCAGCGGGCAGCCCTTCGTGGTTGCCGGTTCTGGCACACTGGCCATGGACATCGCGGCCGCAAACCTGGTCGAACCCGGCGACAGGGCGTTGGTGGTGAACACGGGCTACTTTTCCGATCGCTTTGCGGCTGTTCTGGAGCGCTACGGAGCGGCCGTGACCCAGGTTCGCGCGCCGGCCGTCGGTGACGCCCCGTCTCTCTCTGAAGTAGAGGCAGCCCTAAGGGCTGGCGGGGGCTACAAGCTGATGACGGTAACCCACGTGGATACCTCCACGGCCGTCAAGGTCGATGTCAGAGGCCTGGCAGCTCTGGGACGCGAGCACGGAGCGCTGGTAGTGGTGGATGGCGTGTGCTCGGTCGCGGGCGAGGAGATGCGCCAGGAGGAGTGGGGGATTGACCTGGCCCTGACCGCTTCCCAGAAGGCTGTGGGCGTTCCTCCCGGGCTGGCCTTGGTGATGGCCGGACCGCGAGCCATCGAAGCCTTTCGCGGGCGGAGCACTCCGGTAGCCAGCTATTACTCTGATTGGGCCAGTTGGCTGCCCATCATGGAAGCCTACCTAGCTCGCCGGCCGAGCTACTTTGGCACCCCGCCGGTGAACCTCCTCTGGGCCCTCAATGTGAGCCTGGGTCAAATCCTTGAGGAGGGCATGGAGGCCTGCTTTGACCGGCACCGGCGACTGAGCACTGCCCTCAAGGCAGCCATCCGCGCTCTGGGGATGGAGCAGGTGCCGGTGAGGCCGGAGCTGGGGGCGACGACCCTGACCGCACCCTACTACCCCGAAGGTGTGGACCGTGCGGTGCTGGGGCAGATCAAGCAAGCGGGAGTCATCCTGGCCGGCGGCCTGCATCCGGTTATAAAGGGGCGCTATTTCCGGATTGGGCACATGGGGGCAGTAACCGAGTCCGACGTTCTGGCGACGGTGGGGGCTATTGAGAAGGGCCTCGCCCAGGCTGGCTATCAGTTCCCGGCCGGCGCAGGCCTGATTGCTGCTCAGGCGACCTTCACTGCCGGCTAATCGGGCAAGCATGTACCAGGGCGTCACCCGCGCGATCGTAGAGGCGCTGCGCGAGATCGCCGGCGAGGGGGAGGTCCTGGTCGACGCCGAGGAGATGGAGCCTTATACCCACGACGAGGTGGTCGGCCTGCGAGCCGACCCCGAGGTCGTGGTCAGGGCCACCAGCGCTCATCAGGTCTCAGAGATCCTAAAGCTGGCCCAGCGGGTGCGAGTGCCGGTTACGCCCAGAGGGGCGGGGATGGGGCTGAGTGGCGGCGCGGTTCCGGTGTGCGGGGGGATCATCCTTTCCTTGGAAAAGATGAACCGCATCCTAGAGATCGACCAGGATAACCTGATGGTCACCGTAGAGCCGGGCGTGATTGTGGAAGATATCCATCGCGCTGTGGAGGCGGAAGGACTGTTCTACCCGCCCGACCCGGCCAGCCTGGATTCATGCTCTATTGGGGGGAACGTCGCCGAGGGAGCTGGCGGTCCGAGGGCGGTCAAGTATGGAGTGACCCAGCATTACGTCTGTGGCCTGGAGGCGGTGCTGCCCTCCGGCGAAATCATCACCTGCGGCGGCAAGCTGGTCAAGAACGTCACCGGGTACAACCTGATACAGTTGCTGATCGGCTCGGAGGGAACGTTGGCGGTGGTGACCAAGATCGTCCTGCGGCTGCTGCCCTTGCCCAAGGTCCGGGTCGACCTGCTGGTTCCCTACGACGACTTTCAGGCGGCCGCCGACACCGTATCCGGCATCATCGCCCACCGCATCGTGCCCGCCACCATCGAGTTCATGGAGCGGGACAGCCTGCAGGCTGTCGAGAAGCTGCTTCAAAAGGAGCTGCCCTACCGCGATGCGGAGGCCTATCTTCTGATCCAGCTGGACGGCAACCGGCCGGAGGCAGTGGACGCCGATTTCGAGCTGGTGGGCGAGCTATGCCTGGAGCACGGAGCACGGGACGTGCTGGTGGCCCGGGACACGCGCACCCGCGACCGGCTGTGGGAGGCGCGTCGCCTGATCATTGAGGCCCTCAATCACGAGAGCCCGGTCAACCACATGGAGGACGTGGTGGTGCCCCGCGCCGAGATACCGATGCTACTCAAGGGGATCAAGCAGATCGCCGAGCGGCACGGGGTGCGCACCGTCTGCTTTGGCCACGCCGGCGACGGAAATGTGCACGTGAACGTGCTCAAGGACGACATCCCCGACGGCCGGTGGGAAGCCCTCGTGCCGGCCGTCACCGAAGGGATCTACCGGCTGGCCCTCTCCTTGGGCGGGGCAATCACCGGCGAGCACGGGGTCGGCGCCACCCGCCGCCAATATCTCCCCCTGGCCCTGGAGAGGGCGCAGATCGAAGTGATGCGCGGCATCAGGGACGCCTTTGACCCCAACCGGATACTGAATCCGGGCAAGATCTTCCCCTGAAGTGGCTTTGCTCTTCGGGGGGGACCGGCCGAAAGGGTGCCAGCTGATGGTCTGC
>JAUVHW010000400.1 GCA_030593075.1 Ardenticatenales bacterium | reverse complement strand
AAGATCAAGGACCCAAACCTGGTCCATCCGGGGCAGGAGCTGAGCATCCCCGGCGAAGAACCCAAAGCGGCCAAGCCCAAGCCTCCAAGGAAGGGGCGCCCTGACACCAGGTCGGCGCGAGGCTCTCGACGAGGTAGGTAGTCGCCAGGAATCAGACCTCGATCTGTGGGCCGCCGGCTCTGCTTCCCAGGAGTGCCCGCTTTGAGAAATGTCGTTCGTGCGGCGGGGTAAACTCGGCGCAGGCTGGTGTCAAGACTCGGTTGCCGCCGGGTGCCGAGCTGGCAATAGATAGATTCAGGTGGGGGTGCGACGGGTGAAACTGCACCCAGAGCATCTCCTCTGGTGTTTGCTGCCAGCAGGCGACACGCCGTCATCCTAATTCAGGCGAGCTTGCGGCGATGGGAAGGGGTGCACAGTTCTGAGGAAACGAACCTTGGCCGAAGCGACAACCCAACATCCTGACCGCGAGAGGCACATTCGCGTGGCTCACCTCGACGAGAACGACTGGATATTCGAATACCCCCGTCTGGACATGGAGGTGTTCGACAGATTCGACGGGGCAATCGATCTCTGGCGGATGGGTGAGGATGCGATGGCAGAGAGAGAGTACCGTGCGCTCCTGGCCGAGTATCCCGAGTTCATCGATGTGTATCAACATCTGGCGCTGCTCCTGGACGAGACAGGCCGGGAGGAAGAGGCACTTCAGCTGTGGCGGGAGGCGGTTGCTCTCGGCTTCGGCTGCCTGCCCGAGAGCTTTTCCATGGGTCGTGACCGTTTGGCCTGGGGCTACCTGGACAACCGGCCCTTCCTGCGAACGTATCACAGTTACGGGCTCTGGTACCTGGAGAGGGGCGAGGTGGAAACGGCGCTCTCGATCTTCAATGACATCCTGTCGCTGAATCCCAACGACAATCAGGGAGTGCGAGGGTTGGTGATCCAGTGCTACTTTGGTCTGGGCTGGCCCGGCCGGGTGCTGGAAGTCTGCGAGAGTTACCCTGACGACATAATGGAATCCGTGCTGTACGGCCGCCCGCTGGCGCTGTACCAGCAGGGGCGGCAACGAGAAGCCAAGGAAGCGCTGCGAGAGGCCATAGATCATTTCCCTCTGATTGCCAGGGAACTCGTCAAGACCCGCCACCGCCGGCCAAAGGATCTGCGCCCCGACTACATCACGCTGGGTGGCGCGGACCAGGCCTATTACTACTGGACTGAGGAGGGCGGGTTCTGGAAGAACACGCCGGGCGCCCTCGACCTGGTCCGCGAATGCCTGCAGGAGGTCGCAGGCGAGTAGCCGCTGCCCGGCAGAGCCCCTTGGGGGTATCTCGATCGGCGCCTGAGCCGGCTCTGCACACCCAGAGAGCACTGGTTTCCGTCCTGCAGCACAGGACCGCAGAGGGAATGGCGTTCCATCGATTTCGCGACACCTCAACGTTTTCTGGACTTGACACAGAACATATGTTCAGTGTATAATAGCTGCAATTGCGAACAAATGAGCGAGATTACGAGGAGGTGTGCCGTGGTCAGAAAAAAGACGCTCTCTAGCCGCCAGAAGGCTATTCTCAAGTTCATCCGCAGCTATCTTGGGGAGAACTCGTTCCCTCCCACCATCCGCGAGATCGGGGCAGCGGCAGGGATAAGCTCCACCTCGGTAGTGAACTATAACCTCAAACGGCTGCAGGAGTGGGGCTACCTGTTGCGCCAGAAGGACGTGTCGCGGGGGCTGCGTCTGGCGGCCGATGCCCCCGACCTGGTTCCGGCGGGTGGCGTGGTGCGGGTGCCGATGGCGGGGACCATTGCGGCCGGCGAGCCGATTGAGATCGGCGAGGGCGTTTTTGACGAGGAGGATGCTCTCGAGTTGACTCGCGACCTGCTGCCACAGCACGACAACCTCTACGCGCTGCAGGTTCGCGGTGATTCGATGATCGACGCCTTGGTGAATGATGGCGACATTGTGATCGTGCAGCACCAGCAGGAGGCTCGGGACGGCGATATGGTGGCAGCCTGGCTGTCGGACCGGGGCGAGACTACGCTCAAGTACTTTTACCGGGAGCGGGACCAGGTGCGCCTGCAGCCGGCCAATCCGACCATGCAGCCTATCTACGTCGATCCGGCCGTGGTGCACATCCAGGGCCGGGTGCTGATGGTCGTCCGCCAGCTGAGCTGATCTCTGGCGGGTCCGCCAGGTGAGCTGATCTCTGGCGGGTCCGCCAGGTGAGCTGATCTCTGGCGGGTCCGCCAACTGAGCTGATCCCTGGCGGGTCCTCCAACTGAGCTGAGCCGCTCCCTGGCGGGTCCTCTGGGTGCCTTTCTGGGGCCGGTGGCGGGGGAATCGGCTACTCTACAAAGATCTCGACGTGCTCCCCCTCCTCTTCGTCCGTCACGTCTACTAGCCGGCCGTGGGCTCCTCCCCTTATGGCGGCAAACAGCTCCTCGATGTTCACCCCCTCCACCTCGGGGGCGAAACGTGCCCCCATCTTGACCCCCACGTTGACCAGCCCCATCGGGATGCTCATGTTGACTTTGGTCTTCCCGGTTGCCAGGTCCGTGACCC
>JAUVHW010000058.1 GCA_030593075.1 Ardenticatenales bacterium | reverse complement strand
GAACTGATTGCCCGCTTCGACGGTCAGCGAGGTGTCGATCTCGCCAAATTCGGCCGGCAGCATGTCCTTGAACTTCGTGACGGCCGGCTTGAGCCAATAGGGCTGCTGCTCGAGGCAGTAGCGCATCATCTTGGCCATCGCAGCCGACTTTTTCGGGTCTGCGGAGGCGACGACGGCGTTGGTGCGCGGGTAGAACTGGAACCGGTGGCAAATGGCGATCTCGGTGAGCGTGGTGACGCCGAGTTGGCGCGCTTTGAGCTGAATCATCAAGATCGCGGCCGCCTCGCGTTCGAGATCGGCCCAGATGTCGAGCACCATCGCCTGCGCGACGTTCGGGGTGAAGGCTTGCCGCTGCTTGGCCCAGTTGATGATGTAGACGTAATTGAGCCAGTAGCGAAAATCGAGCGCGCAGAGCTGGCGCTCGTTCGAGAGGAACTGGTGCTCCTCGAGCGCGAGGGGACGCGTGAGCTCGGCGTGCGCGTCGGTGGCGGTGTCGTCCACACGGAGGCCGTCGAAGTGCGCGATGGCCTGGGCGATCTCGGCCGGGGTGTGGGGGACGAGCTCGGGGCGCTTGGCAGCGCGCCGTTGCGCGTTGGCGGCGTCGATGGCGGCGGTGGTGACCTCGGGGGCGTACATGGGGTGGTTACTTCTTGCGGCGTCCAGCCAGCGCGCGCCGCGATCGGCGCTGCAGACGCGTCACGCATTGCTCGACGAGCCAGCCGTGCAGGTACGCGTGCGCTTCACCTGCGGATTCGTCGGCGTTGTTCGCCGGGAGCCCTATTTTCTGCGACAGCCGCCAAACCGCGTGCCAGCACTCATGGGCAAGCGTCCCGATCCAGTGCGGGTCGGAGAGAATCGCTGGAGCATCTAGCCAGATCACCATCATGGCCGGATGGTCCGGGTGGGTGAGCAGAAACGTGGCACCGTCGCCCGTAGGCCGATGCTTCTCAACGTCCTCGCCCGCAACGTGGTCTGCGAGTACGCGTAGGAAGTCCTGGGGCGTCGACCGTACAAGCAAGATCCGTGCGCTGTAGAGGGGCACCCGGAAGCGGTATTGTTCGACGCGCGGCTTGCCCATTAGACCTCCGATTCCTTGGCCACCGGAGCCACATATGGAAGATCAGACACGGTATTGGGTGCATCTCCAGTCCCATGGCCAATCAATTCACCTGTAGCGCGGTTCCATTGCCACATACAGGGTCCTACGCGTAGGAGCACGTCGGTCTCCCTGACGGTGCACGCTACGGTACACAGACACTCCCCATCCCGCCGTGCAGCGAGCTGTCCTCGATCAGCCGCGATAGCAAGGCTAACTGCGTTGACCGTAAAGTGTTCATCTGGCATCGACAACTCCAGTCTTGTCACCCACCGGCACCTTCTCGCGCTCGACCGTCACGCCCTCAAACACCGGCTCCGCAGGCGTGGCCGCTTCGATCAACTGCGTGTGGACGGTCTTGCGTGCGTCCTCGGCCCCCGCCACGTCACTGAGGAAGCCCATGCCGCGGCCGGGTGTCTCAGACTCCGCCGACGCGGCCGCCTGGGCGGTCGCATGGACGTTGACCTCGGTGACGTGGCCCCGCGGTACGGGGACGAGTCCTGCGCCTTGGAAGAACATCTGCCGATCGGGGAAGCCGGCCTCACCGAGGGCCTGCGCAGATAGTGCGGCGGCGGCGACTACCGCCGGCTGCGCCCGTGCATGGATGAGTCGTCCGATACTCGTGCCCAGCCGGGCGCCTGTCGCCGTGACCACGCCCACCAGATCCCACCAGGCAACACCCGCCGCCAGCCCGATCTCGTCGAGGTTCACCAGTTCGCGTTCCGTCGGCGTGAGGTCTGCATAGACGGTCCACCAGGCCTTGGCGGCCGCATCCCCGGTGAGCATCGCGGCCTGCGCGAGTTGAATGAGTTCCGCGCGGCCACCTGTCAGCTGTGCCGCAAATTCCCCCAGGCAGCTCACATCGGGCAAGGTGGGGAGGCGCTCGACAGGGTGTCCCAGCCGCTTGGCGAGCTGCTGGTAACGGCGCTGCAGCTTCTCGCGCAACGGGCGATCATAGGCGGCGACGGGGGGAGGTGGCCCAGTATCCTCGCGCAGGGCATTCGGCGGCCGTCCGCGCTTCGATGGCCCACGATCCACGCGGCGCGCGTGGGCACCGTCGGGGTCTACGACGTCGAGTGCGGCGACGACCGGGTCGGTGGTGTGGGCGTGGCGGGTGCGGAGGCCTCGTTGGCGTCGAGGTGGCGGCGCAGCGGCTGCCCCGGCGGCAGGGGAGAGTATTTCCCCACGTCCAGGTTGAGATACCGGTGCGGGTGCAGCCGCCGGTCCTCCTGCTCCGCCAGGCGCTCCTCGATCTTCTCCCGTGTCTGCCGCCACACCCGGTCCCCAGTGGCTGGGGGGCGGGGGGAGGACGACGGGGGGCCGGAGGCTGGGGAAGTCTCGCCGAGTGGCGGCTGACGGGCGGTGCGGGGGTGGGCCCTCCGTGTGCGGGCCGGCCGGCCGCTCCGGGCCTCGATCAACTCGCGGAGCAGGAGGCTCTGCTCCTGGGACAGGCGGACGAGATCCAGGAGCGTGTTGGCGATCCGGGGCAGGCTGCGGAGCTCGGGCCATAGGGTCATTGGGCTCGATAGATTTCGCGGCG
This sequence comes from Ardenticatenales bacterium, assembly GCA_030593075.1. Classification (GTDB taxonomy): domain Bacteria; phylum Chloroflexota; class Anaerolineae; order Promineifilales; family UBA4811; genus JAUVHW01. The sequence continues at coordinate 13,658 of JAUVHW010000058.1, read as the reverse complement.
TTCAGCCACCGTCAACAGCGTTGGTTTACTATACAGCAGCTGAATCAGGGCACCCAAACTCTCATTCAAGTGACCACAGACTTCGGCGATGTACCCGTCTGGATCTGTTGCGTACATCTGCTCGATGTCGAGTCCGCCACGTGGCAGAGGAGAAGGCTCGCCCACCAGATATTCACAGGTACAGCCCTCCTCGTACGGACACATCGAAACAAAGCGGTGCCCAAGTGCACCATCGTCAGGCAAGAAGGGCGGCGCGGGCCACGCCTCCCACGCGCCCACATATCCCGACGCACCACGTGGAAGGAAGAAGCCGCGAAAATGCACCTGGAAGTTGCCGAGATCCGGTACCGTGAACAGTGGTCCACCCGCGTCCGGTGTAGACGCCCACCCATAGGGGTAGATCTGGTAGAGCCGTTCGTGCAGGCGGTCATAATCAAAGCTGGAGCGCCGGGCCGGCGATGTCGCATGGAGCCGCTGTACTAGGCTTCCTATGAGTGGAACGCCGAGGAGTCCCGTCACCAGACGGCGTCGTGTGGTCAGCATGAACCCTCTCCCGAATCACAGGTCAACGGCGCCGCCCCGATTTCTTGGCCGGCTTGTGCACGCCGCGAATGGTGCCCTTGGTGGCGGAGGCGTGGAAGACCTGCTCACCCTTTTTCGCGCCGTAGGTCTGCTGCATGGCGCGTTTGATCTTGGCGCCTTTGCGGGTTTCAGGCATGGCTACGTCTTCCTGGACAGCCAGAGTAGCACGCTCAATTCCTTCTGACTCTGGTCGACCAACGTGCGGACCTCGGCGAAGTAGCCCTCGGGGTTCGCCTGCTGCATCGCTGCGAGATCCAGTCTGTGGTGGGGCAGTCGAAAGGTGGCCCCCGGCCGGTACTCCTCCGCGCACTTGGCTTCAAATGGGCACATGGCATAGAAGTACCGTGGCTGCGTCGGCGGTGGCTGCGACGGGTACGCCAGCCAATAGCCGGTGTACCCCGTGCGATCGGGTGCCCCGATGAATCCACTGAAGAACAGCTGGTAACTCACCTCGGGGGACGGCCACACGGTAATGCGCTGGCCCCCGTCATCGTTGTAGCGCATCGGGTAGTGCTCGTTGAGCCGCACGTTCAACAGATCGAGCGGTGTGCGCGGCCACGCCAGGGAGTCGGGCTCGCGTGCCGCAGCCAGCGGTGCGGCGCCAGCGACGAGGCCGCCCGTCAGCAATCCGCGGAGGAGTTCTCGGCGTGTCGGCATTATCCTGGTCCTCCCGTTGCCGGTCGCGGTGGCGGCTCGACCGGCCCTGGGCTCACGCGCGGCTGCCCGCCCGCCCCCGAGACGGCATGCCGCGGCGGCGCTACCGGCGTGATAATCGGCGTCCCATCGGGCGCCAGCGGATTCCCCGCTACGTCATGGGTGCGCGGCGAGTCCCGATCGACCAGCTGGCGGCTCTGCCCGGTCCCGACCAGGTGCTTGTGTGGCCGCGGCAGGTTCACCTCGTCGCGGAGCTTGTCGGGCGGGTCGACCGGGTGGCCCTGCGCATCCTGCTCGCGCCGCTCGGCCATGACCACAAAGCAACACTCGTCGGCGCGGGCCAGGGCCACCTCGCGCGGCGCCTGTCCCTTGGGCTCGGGGGCGATCTTGGTGATGCGCACGGCGCCCTCGGGCGGGTAGGTCACCACGTCCACCGTCACCCGGCACTCGATGCGCGGGTAGGTCAGGGCGTGGGAGAACCGCAGGTCGTTCGGGATCTGGGCGGCGATCTCGTCCAGCAGCTTGAAGACCACCTCGCGGACCTCGGCGCCGTTGAGCGCGTGGTACTCGGTCGAGGGTGCGGGCCCGAAGCCGCCGGTGGGGCGATGCAGCGGGTCGGGGTCGTGGCGCATGACCCCGCGGCCGGGGGACTCGCTGTTGGATGCCGCCGGCTGGTAGGCCTCGGGCGGCGCGATGATGGCCGGGACGGGGGGTACTGGTGCGGAAGGCGTGTCGCGTGGCGGGGCTGCGGGGGTAACATTGAACACACTGTCCGGTACGGGTCCCGGGCCAACCGCGCCCTCCGTGTCGATGATCACGGGCTGGGCCGCTACTACACCGGGAACTCCCAGTGCACCAGGCACCGGCGGCCGTACCGCGCTCGGTGCCGACGTCTCGACAGGGGCCACTGGGGCAGTGGTCACCGGCACCACAGGTACTGGCGCCGACGTCACAGGCACCGGTGCGCCAGCGCTATCGGCATAGGTCAGCGGCGCCAGCGTCTTCTCGTTGCCCGCGTGGCTGGCCGGCACCGCGCGCGCCTCAGCGGTCAGCGGCTGGGTGACCTCGCGGGCGTCGGCCGGCGGGGCCTCGAGAATCCGCGGCGTCGGCGGGGGCGGCAGGGGTGCGTCGATCATTAGAATATCCTCTCTCAGGGTGTGGCGATAGAAGCGTGGCTTATTCTGGCACGCACTCCCAGTCGGTGGCCAGGATATCGGTCTGGGACGCGAGCCAGGGGACCTGATCGCCCTGGACTGTCGTGATGTAGATATAGGGCAACGTCATCTGGGGGCCTGGGCTCACATTGCGGCGGCGGGCAGCGGGGACCACGAGCTTGAGATACTGCCCTGGACCGTTCCAGCCGCGACGCGTCACCCGCAGACCATCCCGCATGGCGTCGATCGCCCAGCCGATACCGTATGGCTCCATTCAAGCCTCTTTCTTCTGCAGCAGCGTGGCCGTCACCACGCGCATGTGCCCGCTCGGGGTGCGCCGCACCTCGATCCAGTTGCTCTCGATCCAGTGATAAATGGTCCGGCGGCTCACGCGGGCCAGGCGCTGGGCCTCGGGAATGGTGCACACCCCGTCCAGGCCAGCGGCTTCGAGGTCCGCGGCTTGGGTGGTGAGCTGTTCGAGCAGGCGCTTTGGGGGGCGCTTGCCCGACAGGGCCACGGGGGGATCGGCAACGGCCGTATTCATGACTGCATAGGCTAGCACAGTGAGTCGGGTCGTGGCAAGTTCAGCGTGACTTGGAAGCTGCCGCGACGTTCCTTCGATCCAGTACTTGGACACGATGACAAAATGCTGCCCATGTCCGCTTGGTCATCCTTGGGTCTACATCATCAGGGCCAAGCATACCGATAGAAAGATCGTGGAACGTCAGCGGAAACGAGACGCGCTTCTTTAGTCGCCACAATCGCCCTTTAAAGCAAATGTGCTGCGTTGGCTGTTGTGACATGCAGGGTTCCTTCCTCTGGGCGCACCCGGCACCTAGCGCTTGCATCAGCCGCCTTTGGGTCGCCGACGCAGGGCGCGGGCCGCGACGCGTTTGGCCTGCCGCGCGGGGCTGACCGGGCGCCTGGACGGGGCGAGCGGGGCACCGGCGCGGGGAAAGGGGAGGATGCGCATGGTCACTCAAGCGCGATGGCCGCGTTGGCCGTCATGACCGCCTCGCGGACCTTGCGGATGGCGGCGGACTGGTCGGCCGAGGGCGGGGTGTGTCGAAGAATCTGCTGCGCCAGCAGCTTGCCGGCATCCCGAATGGCGCCATATCGCCCAGGCTGGGTTCCCGTTGCCGGCGCGTGGTAGGTGAACATCTTGTCGAGGTCAGCGTCGGTGATCATGCGGGCGGCACTCCTTTCATGGGCTCCTCATCACAGGAACTGGTGGCGCACATCGCGGTGTCTGACTCCTCCAGAGGGTAGCTTTTGTCGGTGCTCCACAGGGCATTCTCGAGTCCATGCCTCAGCATCCCTATTTTGTCGCCGCTGTAGGCGCCTAGAACGTCAAGCGTCGCACGGACAGTCCACTCAAACTGGGCTGCACGTCCATGCAGCCGATGGAGCCTCTGTTGCTGCTCGAGCCAGCGCTTGTCATTGGAGGTGACATGCCGCTCGAGCGCGCGAATCCTCCCATGGAGCTGTGGGCGCGTGAGTTTCTTGGATTTGGGCATGGCCGGCAGCGTATCACACCCGTGCTACCCTGTGCAACTGTTCCACGTGGAACGCGCGCCGCAGGCCTACCCTTCCCCCCGCGCCTCGAGCAACCGGTGCTGGGTATGCGCCTGGCTGAGCCACGCCAGCAGCGCCTGCCGGTTGACGGGTAGCGCATAGCGCACCCGGACCCCGCGCCGCGGCATGGCTGGTTCATCAGGGAGCTCGAGCAGCTGGGCGAGCAGCCCGCAGCGCCGGGCCTGGATGAGGGGATCGACGATGAACCGCTCGAAGATGTCGGGCATCTGGATCTCCTTGTCAGCCACGAGAGTTATCGGCAGCCCACCCCAGTACCGTCCAACCGCCCAGAGAAGCGGCAGAAGTAGTAGTCGCGGCCGTTGACTGAGATGCAGGTGAAGAATGGGCCGACCGTTACATCGAGAGTCTGCCCGCTCAATTTGTCGTTGATGTGCATCGGCTGTATGGCTCCAGGTATCCGGCACTGGTTCACCAGACGACCAGCCGCCAGGCGGAGGTTCACCCAGGCGGTCTGCGGCCATCGAGGCGTGCGCGTTTCGGCTGGACGGTCATCCGGCGGCGACCTAAAGGGAATGACGGGCATCGGTGGACCTCCTGATGGCGCGCGGGTGTCGATGAGATGTGGACGGGCTGGCCGGATACCCCACCCGGCTCCACGCAGCGTCATTGACCAACTTGCTGGTGCGGCTGGCCGCTGTGTCTGCGCTTCCTAGTCTGCACTCCAGGCTGCACCACGAGCCACAGCCCACCCACACCGACCAGCCTACCACGAGAGTGCTATCATGTGCAACTCTGGAGAGCAAACAGTAGCTGGACTGGTTCCGGGAGCGACCCGTCCCCGTTTCCAACGGCGGGATTTGAACCCGCGTTTCCCCGTGCAGCGGTCGTCGACTGAGCCGCCTGCGGGGTGTCCTAGGCCAGCCTAGACGATATCGGTGTCCAGCTACCAGGGAGGACTGTAACACAGGAGTGCTAGCGTGCGCAATACAGGCAGCGGGAAATCTGATCGAAAAAATGGGTGTGCGCCCAAGCTCATGACAAAGCCCCCCTCCCCCCAGCCCTTGGACAATGACATCGCCATACATGGCATGATGTATGCATGTATGCGCATGTGGCATGGGTTGTGCATGCGGGCGAGGGCGCAGCCCCAGGGGCCAGTACCACGGTGTGGCACCCGCACCCGGCAGGCCACCATGTGGTACTGGGCGCCTCATGCCAGCCAGACAGCCAGTCAGGGGACATCACGCAGCCCGGGCAGCCAGCGGGACATCTCGGGCCAATGGGTACCGCCAGGTACATTGATGTACCCGCGCGCGCTGAGGCTTATAGGCAGATAGGGGTTGACACATTCCCCCAGTGTGGTATGCTTGTGCTAGCTTGTGCATGTCGCGCAGGCGGCGGAGGAGACATCATCATGAGCAAGTACAAGTGGTCGCACCCAGGCGAGTGGCTACAGGATGCCATCAACGAGGCAGACACCATCGAGGAGCTACGCGACCTAGCTCACGCGTTGGCAGGGGTGCTGGATGGTGACCAGATCCAAGACCTGTTCCAAGCCGGCATGACTGGTGACGGCTACTTCGATGAGCAGGAGTCGGTGTAACCCCTAGCGAACACACCACTTAACTAGTAGCACGGGGCGATGATGCCCGGCAGAGAGGAGTACCACATGACCAAGTACCAAGGATACTGGCTCTTGGGCGGAGTGTTTGGAGTGCTCGCACGGCTCCAGACAGACGCAGGCAGCGATCTAGCCGGTAGCATTAACGGTGTAACGGCAATGGTCTTCGCACTCGTCGGTACGGGTATACTCCTGGGCGCTTTGGCGCAGAAGTGGTAGAGGTACCACATGACACTCCCGACCCGCACGCGTACCACCCTGCGCACGTTCACCCCGGCCCACCTCCGATGGCTGCGTCATGATCTCTGCGAGTCGACTCGAGAGTTCGCCAGTCGATGGCGAGTGTCCCATCGCACGGTCGAGCATTGGGAGCAAGGCGATCGGCACCCGAATAAGTATCTTGTACCCAAGTTGCTCAAGATGTACCGCGAGCGTGCGGCGGCGTATATCACACAGTGGTGATTACGCCGGTGTGGTAATCTGGCGTCGGTTGTGCTAGGGTGTGTAAGTCACGCCAGTGGAGACGCGGAGAGTGGAGACCATCATCATGACTGAGACTGTATGCGACCGATGCGGCGACGTGTCCAACAGCGAGCCAGGACTAGCCTGCGGGCGTGTTGACGACCCCGAGGACTGGCCAGGTAGCTGGCAGCCATGTGAGGGGACGTACCGGGTCGTGCAAGAGCGTGATGTTGAGCCAGCACCCGATCCGGATTGGGTACCGCGTGGCCCGCGTCTCGAGGAGTAGCCCTCGCCGAACACACCGTCGGAGGCGCGGAGACCTTGGAGGAGAATCAACATGCTGATACATCGAAACGTAATCCGGTCGTTGGCACCGGCGACCACCACGGGCAACACGCGTTACCCACTGCAGGGGATCTACATCGATCCGGAAAACGGCGAATGCATCGCCACCGACGGGGCTATCCTCGTTCGTGCTGCGGCCGCATCGACAGATCCTGACAGCGAGTACCCCACGAACATCGCCGGGGCAACCATCGACCCCACGCAGCCCGTGACGGGACTGATCGACGCCACCGTGCTCGAGAAGGCGGCCAAGGGATTGACGAAGCGGCAGCAGGTGCCAATCCTGGCCAACGTCGTGATCACGCAGAACGCCCAAGGCCAGACGGAAGTGATCACCACCGACCTGGACCAAGTGACGCGGATGCATGCACCAGCCCTTGACGGAACATTTCCGCCGTGGCGCAAGGTGTTCACTGTGCTCAAGGACGCGAATACGGTGACCTTGGGAGCCGCCCTGTTGCAGACACTGGCCAAGGTGGCGAATGCACAAGGGTGCCGTACGGCGTCCGTGACGTTCCACATCGTGCCGGATCAGGCGAACTCGGGCGTGTACTTCACTGTTGGCACTGGTACGGATAGCCCAAAGGTCGACGGCGTTGTGATGCCGATGCGTGTATAGGGGCGACTAGGCGCCCAGGAGCGGAGGAGACCATGTCACATAATGAGACACACACGCTGCAGCTGTGGCCGTGCGGGTACGGGTACGAGTACTGGGGTAACCCAGACCCGCAGGTGCCCACGCATCGCCTGCGTCGGCAGGGGCTCGGTGCGCAAAAGCAAGAGCGCTGGCGCAAGGGCACCAAGGCCGAATGGGAGGCAATTCTGGTCGAGGTGCGGGTCCAAAGGTACATCGAACATGAGGTGCTGAAGTGCGACTCGATGCTGGTAACCGCGCTCATGGAACTGGACGGCGTTGCGCGGGACCATGAAGCAGCAGCTGTCCTCAACGAATGGGGGCTCGACAGCGTCACGAACCTCTCCCCGGACCCGAGCGAGTGGGACGCGAAGGCTTGTCAAGAGTGGCTGTACGAGCAAGGCCACGAAGACGAGGCGCGTGAGATCTTCCACGCCCAATCGGCCGAAGCGTTCCTAGGTGCCATTCAAGACGCGGTACGCGACCACGCCGAGGCCGCTGAGATCTTCGAGTGGTGGGCCGTCACCGAGTGGCTCGCACGCCAGCTGATCGCGATCGGCGAACCGGTACTCGACAACGCCTATGGGCAGTGGTGGGGCCGCACCTGCACCGGGCAGGCGATGAAAATGGACGGGACGCTGCAGCGGGTGGCGCGGAGTTTCGCATGAAACGCTGCCCAGATCCGACCCAGAACCCGGATTATTGTTCCCAGTGCCAGGGGCACGGCGTACGGTGCACGGCCTGGATACTGGCGCACTCGGAGGCGTGTTCCTCGAGCCTGCGCGATGAGGCGACGCTGGCGCTCGAAGACGATCCTGCGCCCCCGATCGTAACGGTGCGCTTCCAGCTCATTGCTGAGATCATCGCCGCCAGTGAGGATGAGGCCCAGGCCAAGCTGGACGCCTACCGGGAGTGTGCATCCCAGGCCGGGCACACCGAGGTCTGTATCTTCCGGGACCCCGACGACTGGCCTGCCAAGCTGACTTTCGCCCCCAGGGTCCGATAATGCGCCTATACGGGGGGTAGTGGATTATGGACTTTGGCTCTAAGGTATTGGGTTACTAGGGAGTTAGTGAGTTTTCCACAGGTGTGGACGTTGTGGACTTGTGGATTATTAGGGCACATGGGCTAGTGGAAAGTCCACAAGAGTCCACAGGCGAAAATGGGCAGTACATAATAAGGGTACTTTAGGCGAAAGTCCATAATCCACCCCCTATACCCTGGGAGAGTACTTGTACTTTGATCGCTTTCGCCCCGGGAGGTCATGTGCGCGGGGTTGCATGTGGTACAACAGGTACATCGATGTACCTTTAGGAACGTGGGCCACTGAGGAGGAGATCACCATGTACATTCGACACGATACACTCGCCACACTCAGGGACCGGATCTCACAGCTGCAGGATGGGGCACCTGTTCCGCCTGCGGGGCTCATGCCACGCATCGGCGTGGATCACGGCTGTGGAATGGCTGGATGTACCCGGTGCTACGAACCTCTGCCGGCGTTGGTCGGCGGGGAGACTCGCCAGACCTAGCTGTCAGCAGTGTTGCTGGGCGTCACCGTCTCCAGCGCCACCCGCCGCACCCAGCCGTGCGGCCGGGTGATGACGCCGAGGCTGTCGAGCTCCTTGAGGTACCGCTGGACGATCGACCGCTTGATCCCGAGCAATTGCTCAGCGGTCGCCACCAGCTGCGCCGTCTGGATGCCGTCGTCCGGGACCAGGGTCAGGAGCTTGTACGCCTGCTCGGGCACCGGCATCTTGACCCCGACGTCCTCCAGGCTCTGGTAGGGCGCAAACCCGGCATCGTCGCGACGGAATTTGAAGCTCTCGGGCGCCGACTGCCGGGGGACCCAGCCCAGAATGTGATAGTCCTGATGCGGGGGTTCGGGGTCGACCAGGTACATCTGGGTGTCGGAGAACCCGGACCACGCGCCCGAGCCGGAGATCCGATCCTGGGGGCGCCGGTAGCGCTGGTTGGGGTCTGAGGGCTGTTTGTGGAAGTGGCCAATGACGATGATCGTGATCTGGAGCTCGCGGGCGATGACGTGTAGAGCCCAGAGCATCGCGGCCACGGGCCGGGCATCGTTGGCCGAGCCTGGGACGTAGAACGGGGCCGCCGGGTCGATGGTCAGCAGATTCCCCGGCTGCGGGTTGACCGCCAGGATCGCCGCGCGCATGATCTCGAGCGCCACGTGCCGGTTGAGCAGCGTAGCCTGGTCGAAGCTTGAGTCTTCGATGGGCGAATAGAAGTTGAGATCGGTGACGCCGGCCTCGAGGAAGATCAGCCGGGCGGCATTCGCGCCGCGGTCACCGGCCACGTAGCAAATCCCGGTCGGCATGTTTGTTGCATAGCCGCAGATGGTCTTGCCCAGCTGCCAGCGCCGGTACCAGGCCGCCAGCATGGTGGTCTTGCCGGCCCCTGGCGCGCCCGCAAAGACGCTGACGGTGCCAAAGGGGAGGATGCCCGGGATTGGGTCGGGAAACGCCGCTGGCGCGATGCTGAGCGGGTGGTCGGGGCTGCCTGGGGGCAGGTCGCTCGGTTGGTAGATCCGCGGGGCCTGGGCGAGCGGGACGGGGACGGGTGGCCGGGTCGGGGAATCGCTCGACATGCGTTAGCCTCCGCAGGTGGGGCAGTCCCAGCGGACAATGAAGCAGCTTTCGAGCAGCTTCCGATCAGCCGCCGTGAGGTGCAACGGGTCAGGACAGGTCATCGGGAGGCCTCCTCCGCACGCGCGGACATTCGGGGAGTCTAGCAGAGTGTGTTATGGTGTGCAAGTGATTAGCACTCACGCCTGAGCTCGAGGAGGAGATCATGAGTCGGCCGGGGGAAAGCCCTGGGCAGCCCGCATGCAGAGGAAGCAATGAGCCAAGGAAACTCCAGCCGCATCGGCGCGAAGTATCTGAAGCCGCGGTCGATGTGGGCGAAGCACGGGCATCGGCATAAGGGCTACCGGCTGGATGCGCAGCGCATGCTGGAGCTGCTTCGTCAGCGGGTAGTACATCCCAAGGAGATGTTCGACTCGGTGGCAGAAGCATTCAAGCGACGATGACCAAGAAAAAGAAGCCTCGTGGCTGGGCGGGCCACGCGCCCAAGACCACACCTGCTGCGCCCGGCGTGTTCCTGGCCCCGTGCGACGTCTGCGGACTCCACTGGCCGTGGCCCTGGGCGTCTGCCCAGCCGCAGCCCGCGCCGTACGCGCGCATTTGTTCGCGCTGCCTGCTCGCCGACCTGATGCGCGTCCTGCGCGAGTGCCCTGAGCGGTTCGGCGGATTGGCGACGGTGCGCGCGCTGCAGGGACGGCCGCCGGTGGTGGTCATTGGGCGATCGGGGGATGCTGAAAAAAGTAGTTGACATCTGCGGATCGTTCCTTTACAGTTGCACACGTTAGCACGTTCGGAGACGCGGAGGAGGAGCGACTCTCCATGGAACTCAAGCTTGAACTCGCGCACGTGGCCGTTGCCGGGGTACCCGTGATCGTCGTGCGTGTCGCGCCACCGAAGGCCACCGCGCCCACGGAGCCAGCCAAGTGACGCCCCCCACGCTGCGAGTCTGTGTTGGGTGCAAGTACGTCAGGCTCACCGGAGGCCCGCGCGTCTTTCGGTGCTCCAGCCTAAAGTGCCGCAGGGACCCGGTGATCGGACAGCTCCTTCCCTGTGATATCGCCCGGTTCGACCAGGACCAGTGTCGCCCCGATGGACGCTGGTTTGTAAAGGAAGTGCGAAAACCATGACGCCCCCCGAGGACTGGCGTCGCGCCATGCACGCCCCAGACCTGCCGCGTGTGCTGCACCTGCTGGCCGTCATCGCGGCCATCCTGAGTGTCGGGCTCATCGCCATGGGCGCCGGACTCGACGGCACCTGGGGCACGGTCACCGGGGCGCTCGGGCTGACCGGGGCGGTGCTGTTGTGGATGGAGGTGTAGATCATGGTCGACTTCAGGAAGCACTTACCGGAAGCGCAGAAGACCACGCGGGAGTTCGGCGAGCTCCAGGCTGCTGAGGAAAGGCGGTTGCGGAGACAGTACTATCCAGACCGCCGGCCCTCCCTGACAGAGCAGCGTGACCTCGAGGAGCACGCCTGGGACATCCTCTTCGGGGAGTCGGCCGCCGAGACGATGACTGACGAGTGGATTTGCCTCTTCTACCGAGAGGGCGTCGCGCCGCAGAGTACCAACCTCAACGTCGGCCCCGCGGCCAGTCAGATCTTCAGCGCGGCGGTGATGCGCGAGCAGGTGGACCCGTCATGATCTTAGTAATTGACGGCGAGCGTCATACGGTCGCGTTCGTACATGGCTACTACACCCCGCTCATGAAGGAACGCCGACGCTATACACGCTGCCAGATCGATGACAGTACCGACACGGTTGGCCAGGTACGTTGCCACGTGACCGACACCTTCAGGAAAGCCGAGGGGCGCAAGCGGGCGTTTGCTCGTGCGCTACGGTACCTTGACCGCCCCACGCGTACCAAATGGTGGGCGGCGTATCGGGAGCAAGCCCGTGACTAACCGCCCACCCCTCGGCCCCCAGCCCACCCTCTGGTACACCTCCGGCACGCCGGCGCGCCAGGGCCAGACCACCTGCGACATGGCGCGCTACCTGGAGTACCACGCGGGCCCGCACGGCACCGGCTGGCGGCTGAAAGCCACCTCGATTCCCTTCGCCAGCGGCGGGGCCATCCACCAGGGCCTGGAGGCCATCGGACGCTGGTTGTTGGAGTATCAACTGGGCCACCCCACCGAGCATGTCACCGCCGACCTGCCCGGCCTCGACGCGGTCATTGCGTGGGCGGCCACCGATGCCGCGGGCCGCTATGAACGCCAGGCACGTTCGCGCGGGTTGCTGCTGTCGAGCAATGACCTCGACGCCGAGGCGGCCGTCAACGAGCTCATCCTCGAGCAGCGCACCCTGATCGAAGGGCTCACCTGGATCTGGGCACTCGAGCGGATGCCTGGCTTGCTCGCCAGCTATCGCCTCCTGAGCATCGAGCATGAGGAAGCGCTCATCCTCGATTGCAGCTGTGGCCTGGGCGAGGGCATCACCGATGACACCGCACACGCCGCGCGCGGGTGCACCGGCATCGTGCAGCAGTCGCGGCTCGACTGGCTCGTGGCGCGGCTCGATACCGGCGCTCCGGTCGGCATCGAGTTCAAGTCCAAGGCGCAGCAGCAAGTCGCCTGGGAGAAGGAGTGGGAACACTCCGGGCAGCTGTGGACCCAGATGGAGACGGCCAGTCGGCGCCTGGGGCGCGACGTTGAGTCGGCCTATGTCGATGTGCTGTTCAAAGGGTGGCGCGGCCGGGATAAGAATGCGCCGCCCGAGCAGCCGAAGTACCAGCATAGCTATCTCTGCTATGCCTACTTCGATGAAGGGAGCCCAGGGCTGCGGCAGCCTAGCTGGTCACCCTCGGTCTGGTATGAATCGAGTGACGGGAAGCGCCACAAGCGCGGCAAGGAATTTCGGCGCAAGGCCATCTGGGATCCCACTGCGCCGCTCGTCGAGGTCCGCCTGGGCGCGAGCCGCGTCGAGTCCTGGGTGCGCGGCATCCTGACGCCTGCCGAGCGCGCGGCGTGTCTCAAGGTGCTGGGCCCGTTTCCCAAACCGCGGGGGCGCACGCCGCTGGCTATCAAGGCGATCTTGGCTGAGGAGCGTGACTGGCGTGACAAGGTACGCCTGCTGCAGGCCGCGGGCGTCACGATGCCCAACCACCCCGAGGTGGACGACATGATCGTCCGCGCCTGGAACTGCACGAGCTATGACAACGTGCCGTGCCAGTTCAAGCATCTCTGTGACCGCGAGATCGGCTGGGAGGATCCCGAGGGCTCGGGGAGATACATTCCGCGGACGCCGCACCATGCCTTGGAGCGGAAGGCGTTTGAAGCCTTGGGGACATCGTTCCCTGGCGAAGAGGATGAGGCACAGGAGGAGTAAATGGAAAAGAGCTACACGATCATCGATACCACTCCAGGGATGGACTCGGCGTCGAGCTCGGAGGCCACCTGTCTCCGCGTCGCCGAACTGCCAGGGAACCATGCCATTCGAGTTACCGTGGCTCTCATGTCTGGCGGTGGAAATGAGATGCGTGTTGACCTGACACGCGAACAATGGAAGCACCTCTGTGACCTGAGGTACGACCTCAAGGTCGAAGACGCAGTCGATGTGCCTGCTGCGCTGCCAGTAGCGTCCGCAAGGTAAGGAGTCAAAGCAACGATGACCGTGCAACCGATCACCCCCGTCGCCCCGGTGGCCCCTGTGACCACCCCCGCGGTCCCCGAGGTCAACCCCCAGGCGGCCGCAGCCGTCGCCACCCAAGTCGCTGATATCGCCGCGCGCCCCGATGTCCAGGCCAGCACCACCGGCGTCGCCAGCCAAGCCAGCGGCATCCTGGGCCTCGTGGGACTCACCGGCAGCGGCAAGACGCGCCAGCTCTGCGAGGCCATCGAGTACTGCTGGGAGACTTACCACAAGATCGCCCTGGTCTCCTCCGTCGATCTCGGCGGTTGGGGCAACAAGATGCTCAGCTTGATCCGCCTTGGCGTCGCACGGGCGTGGTATATGCGCAACCACGCCGATGCCTTCGCCACCGTCGAGCTAGCGACCATGGGCGCCTTCCCGGCCGAGATTCTCGACGCCGATACAGGCTACGCCGATCCGCACGCGCCGCTCATCCTCC
>JAUVHW010000105.1 GCA_030593075.1 Ardenticatenales bacterium | reverse complement strand
CTAGGCCAGATTACTTACATTCCAATTGCCTGCCGGACGCTCACGCGGTATTGAGCCCTACCTGGCGTACCGGCTGGAGGACGACCTATGCCTACCGAACACGTTCTCATCATCGACGACAGCATCGCCATAGCATCGTTGCTGGCTAACGAGATATTGCCCATGGGTGGCTATCGCGCGACGGCCGCCCTCAGCGGCGAAGAGGGACTGGAAGTAGCCCGCGAAATCCACCCAGACCTGATTCTATGCGATCTGGAGATGCCAGGCATTGACGGGCTGGATGTCCTAAAGTCCTTGCAGAGCGAGGGCCTCAACATCCCTGCCATCATGATGACCGCCTTTGGCTCCGAGGCCGTAGCAGCGCGAGCGCTCCGGATGGGGGTCAAGGACTATATCATCAAGCCGTTCAGCACCGATGAGATTCTGGCGGCCGTTGAGCGGGCCCTGACCGAGAGCCGGCTCCGGCGCCAGGTGGGGCAGATGCAGGCCTCCCTTGATGGGCAGCGGCGGATGTTGGTCGTTATCAAGGCGGTCAGTCGCGAGGCGGAGAAGGACCAAGGACCGGAAGACATCCTCTCCCGCGTCATCATGGGGGCTGTGTACGGCGGAAAGGCCGACGGCGGGTTGGTGGCGCGCATGGATCCCAGGAGCAGGCAACTGCACGTTGAGGTGACTGCCAACTTGCCAGCCTGGGACGGGAAGCTCATCAACGTGGAATCCAGTGCGGTTCTGAGCAATGCCATCAAGACGGGCAAGGTGGTCAGGAGCAAGAGCAACGACGGTCTGTGGACTCACATTCCGCTGGTGCGCCGCGAGCGAGTGATCGGGCTGATGTCGGTGGTCAGCAAGCGGGACACCCACCCTCCCTTCGCGGACCATCTCTTCTCTGTCCTAGCGGGATATGCGGCGTATGTCGTTGAGAACGGCGTGCTGAGGTCCATCTTGGCCGCAGCTGCAGGCCAGGAAGGCCCGGCCGGATGATCACTGTGCGTCTGTGGGGTGTGCGAGGGGGGATGCCGTCGCCAGGCCCGGAAACCGTGAGGGTTGGCGGGAACACGCCCTGCGTTGAGGTGCGTACGGGAGACAACCAGATCGTGATCCTAGACGCCGGCACCGGAATCCGGCCGCTGGGTCAAGCCCTGGTGCAGGAAGCTGGCGGCCGCGTGGTGGTCACCCTGCTCATCTCCCACACCCATTGGGACCACATCCAGGGTTTCCCCTTCTTTGACGTGGCTCGCCGACGAGGCAACCGTATTGTGATCATCGGAGAGAAGAAGGTAGGCCGGACACTAGAGGCTGTCATGGCCGGCCAGCTCTCCGCCCCCTACCTGCCGTTCGGATACGAGGAGCTGGAGTCTGACCTGATCACCAAAGAGATTGAGGATGGCGAGACCATCGTGATCGGCGACCGCACCCTCGTCACGGCGCGAAGCGCCTTCCATCCCGGAGGGGTTTTTGTCTATCGCATCGAGCACGATGGCCGTTCGGTGGTGTACGCGTCGGATGTCGGGCACCCGACTGGAAGCCTGGACGGACGGGTGGTGGAAATCGCCCGAGGGTGCGACGTCCTGATTCACGATGCCAATTTCTCTGATCAGGAGAAAATGCGGCACCCTGATTGGGGACACTCATCCTGGAGGGAGGCCGCTCAGGTGGGCAAGCTCGCAAACGCGGGCAGGACGGTCCTCTTCCACCATGACTTCCGGGCCACGGACGACTTTTTGTTTGATGTAGTCGAGAAGGAAGCCCAGCAGATAAACGCCAACGCGGTCGTCGGCTACGAGGGGCTGGAGTTGGTTGTTTCCTAGCCTGGGATCTGCCTGTGCTGGCGCGGCAGGACCTTGTCCCCGAACCTCGCTATCAGCTCGTCCCCCGAACGCTGTGCTTTGTCTTTCACGGCGATGAGCTGCTGCTGCTGAGGGGCGCACCCAGCAAGCGGCTGTGGGCCGGTCTCTACAACGGCATCGGGGGTCACGTAGAACGGGGCGAGGACGTTGCTGCGGCCGCGACACGTGAGGTACGGGAGGAGACTGGACTGGAAGTCCGTGACCTGCGGTTGCGGGGTGTCGTCATTATTGACGCAGAACCTCTACTCGGCATCGGCCTCTATGTGTTCAGCGCGCAAGCCGGCACGCGCCGGGTAACCCCATCTGCCGAGGGCTCGCTGACCTGGTTTGCCAGGGATTCACTGCCGAGCCAGGGGCTGGTGGAGGACCTGCCCGTTCTCTTGGACCGCATCCTCTCGGCGGGACCGACCGATCCGCCCTTCTCTGCACACTACTCGTGCGACGCCGACCACCAGCTCGCTATCCGCTTCGCCCCCTGTTCCGGTCCCCCGCACGGGTCGAGCTGACACGCGTGCAGGGCGGCGGCGCTCCGCGGCCTCTGCGGTCAGCCGCCAGCCTCGACTTCCTCCGGCTCTGGCAGGAACTCGGCGAATACCTGGTTGCCTATCAGTTCAGCCTGGGGAAGAAGCCGCACCCGCTGGTCGTCCCACTCGACCAGTCCAACCCGTGACAGTCGCTCCAGCGTCTCTCGATAGGCGCCGACCGGATCGGTGCCAAACCGGCTCTGGAACGCAGTCCTCGAAACGCCTTCTTGCAGCAGCCGCAGCCCCATGAACATCGTCTCAGCCATTGCCAACCGTCTGCCCACTCGTTCCTTCTCGGAGCACGCGGCCGCTACAGGTAGATCGCTGCCCTGCTCTGGCACGGCAGCACTGCATCTCTCGATGTACGCCTCCGGATCGGCCTCGTTCCGCAGCCGCCAGCTGGTCTCTCCCTCTGGCCAGTGCCCCCAGGCTCCCGCGCCCGCTCCCAGGTAGGGATCGTTGCGCCAATAGGCCAGGTTGTGGGCGCACTCTCGCCCTGGCAGCGCCCAGTTGCTGATCTCATAGTGCGAGTATCCACCGGCCGTGAGGATGTCACCGGCGGCTTCGTACATGTCGGCCGCCAGGTCTGAGTCTGGGGCTGAGACGTCCCCGCGTTCAATCCATCCTGCAAGCTCTGTCCCTGGCTCAACCGAAAGCGCATAGAGGGAAAGATGCTCGGGAGCGAGCGACAGTGCTGCCTCCAGTGACTGCTGCCATTCCTTGAGCCCCTGCCCAGGAATCCCGTAGATCAGGTCCAGGTTGACGTTGTCCAGGCCGGCCGAGCGGGCTGACTGCATGGCTCCTGCTACGGCCGCAAAGTCGTGCTTTCGGCCCAGGAGGGCTAGCTGCCTGGGGTTGGCGCTCTGCATGCCCAGACTCAAACGATTGACCCCGCCTCGCCGCAGGGCCAAGAGATCTGCACGCTCCACCGTGTCCGGGTTTGCCTCCATGGTGGTCTCTGCTCCCTCAGCCACCGGAGCCGCCCCCAGGATCTCAAGCAGCAGGCCGCTCGACAGCAGCGAAGGTGTGCCGCCGCCAAGATACAGCGATGTTGCCCACTTGCCCTCAGCTCCACTGCTCGCGCGCCGGTCGCCCCAGTCCGTCAGCCAGGAGAGTTCGGCTGCGAGCGCGGCAGTGTAGCGGCGCATTAGCGGCTGGAGCCCGGCCCAGGTGCAGAAGCCGCAGTAGTTGCACCGTCGCGCGCAGAACGGAACGTGAATGTACAGCGCGATGCCCATTGCGGCCAGTATATCACCTCCCCGGTATGGTACCAAGGCGTCGCTTGCGAAAAACGACAGCCCCGTCTATAATACGACAGGTTCCACAGTTGGAGCAGCTGCTCGATGGAAAGACTCACTACACGTCAGCTACCAGGACGTTCCGAGAGAGACAGGCCCTCTGAAGGCCAGCTTCCGCCCGGTACTGTCGTTCAGGGCCGGTACCAGATTGTGGGGGTGCTGGGCGTGGGCGGAATGGGCTCTGTCTACCAGGCGCGCGACCTGCGCTTCCCGAGCGTTACCAAGCTGTGTGCGCTGAAAGAGATGCTTAACCGGGCCACAGAGCCTCACCTACGCAAGCTGATCGTGGAGAATTTCGAGCGCGAGGCCAACATTCTGGCGACGCTGGACCACCCGGCCGTGCCTGACATCTCTGACTATTTCAGCGAAGACAACCGCAGTTTCCTGGTGATGGAATTCGTCGGCGGCAAGAACCTGGAATCGCTGTTGGAGGAGGCGGAGGAGCCGTTTCCGGCAGATAAGGTGCTGATTTGGGCCATCCAGGTCAGCGAAGTCCTTGCCTACCTGCACAGCCACAAGCCGGACCCCATCGTGTTCCGCGACATGAAGCCGTCCAATATCATGCTCGATCTGCACGACCGCATTCGGGTCATTGACTTTGGGATCGCCAAGGCGATCCAGTCTAAGGAGCGGGGTACCATGATTGGAACGGAGGGTTTCTCGCCGCCGGAGCAGTACCGGGGAGAGGCTGGCCCGGCAAGTGACGTGTATGCGTGGGGCGCCACCGTGCACGCCCTCCTCACCAACCGGGACCCCCGGCTGGAACCTCCTTTCTCGTTCGCCGAGCGGCCCATCCGGGAGCTCAACCCTGACGTACCTCCAGCCTTTGATGCTATCATCACCAGGACGTTGTCCTACGATGCTGAGGACCGCTATCCCAGCGCGATCGAGTTATCGGAAGCGCTAAAGGCGCTGGCCCAACCGAGCGCGGCTGCGGCTGTGTCTGCGCCTGCGGCTTCGGCGGCCGTGGCCCCGGGGACAGTGCAAACCAGAACCGAGCAGCTAGTCGCTGCCTATCAGGCTGATGCGGATAACGCCGTGCCGCTCTGGGCGTTTCAGTGCGAGGACGAGATCCGTTCGATCCCCTGTGTGGTGGGGGACAAGGTGGTGGTCGGCGCCTATGACAACAACCTCTATGCGATTGACCTGGAGACCGGCGAGTTTGCCTGGAAATACGCAGCGGAGGCTGGCATCGCCTCCTCTCCCAAGCACTCCGATGGCATTATCTACTTTGGCTCAATAGATGAGCGGCTCTATGCCGTGCGCGCTGACACCGGTCTCAAGGCCTGGACTTACCAGGCGGGCGACAGCATCTATGCCTCTCCGACTGTGGACTCTGGTCACGTCTTTTTCGGCTGCGACGATCGCAACTTTTGCGCTATCAACGCGAAAACCGGGCGTGAGGCTTGGCGGGTTGACATCGGCGCCCGGATACGGTCATCAGCGGCAGTGAGCGAGGACCTGGTCTATTTTGGAGCCGAGGACGGCGTGGTCCACGCGTTGGAAATGGGCGGCAAGCCGAAGTGGCGCTTTCCTACCAAGCGGGCCGTTACCTCTTCACCCGCGGTCGCGGACGGGCTGGTGGTGGTGGGATCCCAGGACTGGTCCGTCTATGCTATTGACGCTGTCAACGGCTGGTCGGCCTGGCGCTACCGGACGAGGCATTCTGTGGTCTCGTCCCCAGCCGTGCACGAGGGGATAGTCTACATTGGTTCGGCCGACGGTACCATGTACGCGATTGACCTCTACACGGGTCTGCGACGTTGGGGCTATGACGTTGAGGCGCAGATCACTTCTTCGCCTCTCGTCTACCGCGACGCGGTCTATTTTGGCTCTATCGACGGCTATGTGTACAGTCTCGACATCCGCAAGGGTGGACTCCGTTGGCGGTTCAAGAGCGAGGGACCTGTGCCAGGTTCAGCAGTCGCCTATGGAGACCTGATTCTAATCGGCTCGGTAGACGGCAAGCTATATGCACTGCCGGCGTAACTGATTCCGGGCCGGCATGACTGATTCCGCCGGGCCGGCATGACTGATTCCGGGCCGGCATAACTGATTCCGGGAGAGAACCGTGGGATTCTTGCGTCGCATCTTCAGAAAAGGCGGGCGGGAGGCAGAGAAGCCGCCCGAGTCTGGCGCCCAGACGCCGGAAGCCGGGGAAGGAGTTGTCTCTACCGTGGAATCCAGCGGGGAAGAGACGCCGGAGATGCTCGGAGGTGATGGCCTGCCTGCGGCCGAGTATTTCGACGATACGGCGGGCACCACCGATAAGCTTCCTGATGACGCTGTGGCAGCTCCTGAGCCTCCGCTCTCGACGACGCTGCCGCTGGACGTAGGGTGTGCGAGCCACGTAGGACACGTTCGCCAGCGAAATGAGGATTCGATCCTGGTGATAACCTCCACCTCGCTGGGGGATTCGGCACTGCCTCCCTTTGGCATGTTCATTGTGGCCGATGGTATGGGTGGGCACAGCGACGGGCACAGGGCCAGCCAGATGGCAGCGCGCATGGTAGCGCGTGAGGTTGTGGGCCAGGTCTATGCCCCCTATCTGCGGGTCGACCCGGCCGATGCCCCGGGACCCATCCAGGAGGTCCTCGGGGAGGCACTGCGGAAGGCCAGTCGGAACGTACGGGCGGAGAGTCCTGAGAGCGGGACGACCTTGACCGCCGCTCTGGTGCTGGGCACTCGCATATACGTGGCCCACGTTGGCGATAGCCGCGCCTATTTGATAGACGGCGGCGGCTCGGAGATGGAACTCCTTACCCTGGACCATTCCTTTGTCCAGCGCCTTCAGGACATAGGACAGATCACGCACGAGGAGGCGGCCACTCACCCTGAGAAGAACATCCTGTACCGGGCGATTGGTCAGGAGCATGAGCTAGAGGTAGACACCTTCACTCGGGCGCTGCCAACACCGAGCTGGCTGCTTCTGTGCAGCGACGGTCTGTGGGGGGTCGTGCCTCCTGAGACGATCCTGGCAGCAGCCTGCGGCGCGGATGGACCGCAGCAGGCCTGCAATACCCTGGTCCGCGCCGCGCTCGACGCCGGGGGACCAGACAACATCAGTCTGATACTGGTGCGGGTCGAATAGCTCCATGGCGGGAACCTCCGACCACTATTATGCCGTTCTGGGGGTTGCTCCTGGCGCCACCGCGGAGGAGATATCTGTTGCCTTTGGCCAGCGAGCGCAGTGTATTCCAAGGGATCAGCGCGATCCAGCGCGGAATCCCGCCTTTCGGGAGCTGGTCGAGGCGTACCAGGCGCTAGCTGGAGCGGCGAGCGCTGCGACCCCTGACCAGGCTCGCGCCAGCGGTGGCGGACCTTCTCTCTTGCAGGTAGAGATGCTTGCCAGCCACAACGTCCTCCCTGCCATCAAGGAGCCCCAGCTGCTCTACCTCTTGCTGAATATTGGCGCCATTCCAGTTGTGCGCGCCAAGAGGGCCGCAGTGAACCTGTGTCTGGTAGTGGACCGCAGCACCTCGATGAAAGGCTCACGCATCACCCAGGTCAAGGCGGCAGCTGGTCTGGTTGTCGACCAGTTGCAGCCGCATGACTGGTTCTCGTTTGTCGCGTTTAGCGACCGCGCGGAGGTGGTGGTTCCGGCCGGGCCGGTGGAGAAGAAAAAAGGGATCAAGTCCAGAATCAGTCAGGTGCACACCAGCGGTGGGACGGAGATGCTGCAGGGCCTTGGGCTTGGGATGACAGAGCTGCACAAGGGGGTCA
Organism: Ardenticatenales bacterium; assembly: GCA_030593075.1. GTDB lineage: Bacteria > Chloroflexota > Anaerolineae > Promineifilales > UBA4811 > JAUVHW01. Next base: position 3,639 of record JAUVHW010000105.1, on the reverse strand, counting down.
GGCCCTCCAGGATCAGCCACCTGGTGCTCCTGACGGACGGTCGCACCTATGGAGACGAACAGGCTTGTATAGAGGTGGCAAAGCGAGCGGCCGAACACGGTATTGGTATCAGCGCGCTTGGCATTGGCCACGAGTGGAACGACGCTTTCCTCGACGCCTTGGTCGCGCCGTCCGGCGGCTCCTCGGCCTATTTCGAGTCCTCGGAACAGGTGCTTGGATACCTGGAGCAGCGGGTCTCCGCTCTCAACCGTGCCGTTGCGCGGGAAGTCCAGCTTCAGTTGGACCTGCCCTCGGGGATAGGCGTGCGGTCTGCCAACAAGCTGAGCCCCTCTTCGCAACCGGTGGACTGCTCTTCGGGCCGAATGCCGCTGGGAACCGTGCAGCACAGCGTGCCACTCTCGGTCCTTTTCGAACTCGGGGTGCAGCCCTCCGCCCCTGGTTCGTCGGTACGGCTGCGGGCGGACATCAGCGCTACCATTGTGCCGACCGGCCAACGGGACGAGCACTTCTTTGGGCAAGCGGAGATCGGTTTCGCTCAGGACCCTCCTCCGAGGCCGCCGCTCCCGGCGGTGGCCCGCGCGGTCCAGAAGCTGAATCTTCATCTGATGAGCGAGAAGGTGAATGAGGACCTCGAGAGTGGCCGCGTAAAGGAGGCAACCCGCCGGCTGGAAATCCTGGCTACTCGCCTGCGGAGCGTCGGCGAGACCCAACTCGCGGCGACCGCCGCGAGCGAGGCAGACAACATCTCCCGCGATGGTGAGGTCTCGGCGGCGGGGCGAAAAGAGCTCAAGTACGGTACGCGCGCACTGGTGAGCGATGATAGTCTGTCCTGAATGCCAGCACGAAGGCCTTGAGGGCACTCTTTTCTGCGTCAACTGCGGGGCGCCGCTGCAGCCTGGCGTCGGGGAGGAGAAAACCCTCGTCCTCCCGTTCCAGGATACGGCGCCTCTGGCTGAACCACCGCTAGTCGGGCAGAGATCCGGTCGAATGAGGGAGGTGGCGCGGATCCGTCTGGTGATTCCTTCGAGTGGACGTCGGGTTGTAGTGCCGATGAAGAGCCAACTCCGCCTCGGCCGGTCGGACAGGCAGCGCGGGCTACTGCCGGAGGTGGATCTTGCCGAGGATGGTGCAGCATCGGCCGGAGTCTCCCGACAACACGCCTTGATCACCCAGACGGATCGAGGGGTGGCCATTACCGACCTGGACAGTGCCAACGGCACCCGGCTCAATGGCCGCCGCCTACCACCGAACTTGCCCTACGCTCTCGAGAGCGGAGATGAGATCAAACTGGGGGAATTGCTGATTCACGTGTTTCTGGAAGGATGAGATGACATGGCGCATACACTGCTGATTCACATGGAAAACGAAGAGCCGTTTGTCGCTGAGGTGGAGGAGCTGCCCCAACCCGCTGCCCAGATCCTCGTCTGCAGCAGCCCACGCCGACGCGATGGCAGGGACGTCGATAGTTTCCTGCCCGAAGCCGTGACCGTTGTGATACCCCTGGCTCGCCTCCTCTATGCCGAGGTCCTGCCCACCGAGGTCGCGGAGGACCTCGTGACATTTGTTCGCGAATGAAGGGTTCCCCCGTCATTCGTGACGCCCCCCCCTCCAGGGGGAAGGAGGTAGCTCCGCGCATCCTGGTGGTGGATGACGAACCGCGCATGATTCGTTTCATCCGTATGAACCTGGAGCTGGAGGGGTACGAGGTAACTGAAGCGTCCAATGGGCTGGAGGCGCTCGAGCAGGCGCGGGATCAACTCCCTGACCTGGTCATCCTCGACGTCATGATGCCAGAACTGGACGGGTTCGAGACTCTTCGGCTACTACGCGAAATCTCGACGGTGCCCGTCATCATGCTGACGGTCAAGGCTGATGAAGAGGATAAGGTACGGGGGCTGGAGTTGGGAGCAGACGACTATGTGACCAAGCCATTCAGTCCGCGGGAGCTTACCAGCCGCGTCAGCGCCGTTCTGCGCCGTGCTGCTCTGCCGGCCCCGGCGCCCAAGACTGAGATATTCATTGATGACCGGTTGACTATTGACTTTGCACGGCGGCAGGTCATCGTAGAGGGGGAACGTGTTGATCTCTCGCCGACCGAGTACCGGCTCCTCTATCATCTGGTCAACAACGCTGGCTGGATCGTTCCCTACGAGACGCTGCTGGCCAAGGTCTGGGGGTACGAGTACCGTGAAGAGACCCACTACCTGCGCATCTACGTGGGATACCTGAGAAAGAAGATCGAAGAGAACCCGGCCGATCCCCAGTACATTCTCACCGAGCGCAGCGTGGGCTACCGCTTTGCAGACTATCGGAGCCAGGCCGAGTGATCAGCTCCCGACAGCATGCCCACCGCTGTTCGCGCCTTGAGTAGAAGGAACCTGGGCTGGTTCTGACGCTACTCATACTCGCCTTTTATGACGGTCTTATACTGTCCCCCTATACTGTCCGTGGTCGCCAGCAAGGGGCGACAGAGTAACGTTGGACCGCCACAAGCGATGGTGGCAACCATCCCTTTTCGGCCGCCAGTTTGCAGAGCCGCCGGTGACTGCGGCAGCTGCTTCCCAGGCAGTCTGGATGCGTACCGGTAGATTCGGGGTTGAATCTCCAGAGTGGCGGTCAGGAGGAATACTAGATGAGCAAGACAGTAGGCATTGATCTGGGAACGACCAACTCGGTTGTTGCCGTCATGGAAGGCGGCGATGCTACCGTGATCAGCACGGCCGAAGGCGGCCGGCTCTGCCCCTCCGTGGTTGCCTTTACCAAGACCGGCGAACGGCTGGTGGGGCAGACCGCGAAGCGACAGGCCGTCACCAATTCTGAGAACACCGTCTTTTCGATCAAACGGTTCATGGGGCGGCGCTATGATGAGACCGAGGTCGAGCGCAAGATGGTGCCGTTCAAGGTGGCAGAGGGGCCGGCCGGCGACGCCCGCGTTCACATCCCCCAGACCAACCGGGAGTACACGCCGCAGGAGATCTCGGCCATGATTCTTCAGAAGCTCAAAAAGGACGCCGAGGCATACCTGGGCGAGCCGGTGACCCGGGCCATCATCACCGTCCCCGCCTATTTCAACGACAGCCAGCGGCAGGCGACCAAGGATGCGGGCAAGATAGCCGGACTGGAGGTGCTGCGCATCATCAATGAGCCCACGGCCGCCAGCCTGGCCTACGGGCTGGACAAGAAAGAGATGGAGACCATCCTGGTGTTTGACCTGGGCGGCGGCACCTTTGACGTCTCTATTCTTGAAGTGGGCGAAGGTGTGGTGCAGGTCAAGGCCACCAGTGGCGACACCCATCTGGGTGGAGACGACTGGGATCAGAAGATCATCAACTGGTTGGTGGCAGAATTCCGCAAGGATCAGGGAATCGATCTGAGCCAGGACCGGCAGGCAATGCAGCGGCTGAGGGAAGCGGCCGAGAACGCCAAGGTCGAGCTTTCCTCGACCATGGAGACCGAGATCAACCAGCCGTTTATCACGGCCGACGCTTCCGGACCCAAGCACTTGCTCTTCAAGCTGACCCGCGCCAAGTTCGAGCAGATGAGCGAGGATCTGGTAGACCGGGTGGAAGGGCCGTATCATCAGGCCATCAAGGACGCCGGCATCAGCGCCAGCGAGATTGACGAGGTCGTGCTGGTCGG
>JAUVHW010000128.1 GCA_030593075.1 Ardenticatenales bacterium | reverse complement strand
AGCGCAATGGAAGCCGCAGCCCCCAGCGTGAAGGAGCTGACGAACAGGCCCAGCGCACGCCCCCGCCGATACGATGGAACGCGCTGCGAGATCAGTTTCACGCCCGGCATATAGATGCCAGCAACCCCCACGCCGGTGACTGCCCGCAGCGCCATCCCGCTGGCCGGGTCATGGGCCAGCAGCGCAAAGGCCAGGTTGCCCAGCGCCGCCCACAGCGCGCTGCCTACGATCAACCATTCGACCCTCACATAGTCGGCCAACGAAGCGAGAACCAGCACGCCGAGGACGTAGCCAATCTGGCGGGCGGCCTGCATGGCGCCCGCCTCCGCGTTGCTCAGGCCCCAGTCCGCTTGTACCAGCGGCAGCGCGCCGGCAAAGTTCATAAAGACGAGCAGAGTGCCGAGCTGCACAGCGCACAGGGCCAGCAGCCAGGCCGCGGGACGTGTCTCGCCTGACACCATGGGCAAGGCGCGGAGATAGTCCAGCACGCTAGCTCCTCGCTTGTCTGATCTCACCGGTCCTCCAGGTCGAGCAGTTGCTCGAGGCTGGTGATGATCGGGACCGGCGTCTCCACGGATGGCCACTTGCGGGAGGTTGAATGGTGCTGAAGCCAGACAGGCCGTATGCCGGCCTCTCTCGCCCCGCAGACATCAATCCTCCAGTCATCTCCAACGTACACCGCCTCGGCCGGGGCAATGCCCAGCTTTTCCAGGCAGAGGAGAAAGGGCTGGGGGTCCGGTTTTGTGGGCACGCCTGCCTCCCCGGCCACGACGATGACCTCAAAGAGGCTGGCGAGCTCTGGGAACTTGTTCAGGCGATGCTCTCCCGAGGCCTGGGAGTTGGTTATGAGGGCCAGCCGGTACCGGGACCCCAACTGCTCCAGCACCACCTTGGCTTCTGGAAAGGGCTTGGTCCTGGATCGGACCGTGTTCCAGTAGCCGCGCTCCGCTTCCGCGAGGAACGCCGGGTCCGGCCTGCCGTAATGCTGGTAAACCACCTGCCAGAGGGCCTTTCTGGAAAAGTTAGAGATGTCGTGATGCTCCCGCCGGAGCCTCCGGTAGTTCGAGAGAAACTCGGACCAGGATTCCAGGCCCAGGTCCTCAAAGATCTTGGTCTCGGCCTCCTTCTCGGCCGTCCGAAAACCGTCGGCCGAATCGACCAGGGTCTGACCGAAATCAAAGAGGTATGCTTTGAGCATCATCTCGCCAGACCACCGGCGCGCCACCCTGGGTTGCAGGTGCGCCCTCGAATGCATCTGTGGGTCGCGGTCATGGCGAGTGACCGCCGCAGATGGCTTTTCGGCCAGGCGTCTAGGCAGACCGGTGCCGGCCCCGTGTCGCCGGTGTCACGACAGGGCTAGTCGCTGCCCCACTTGGCCAGATAATCTCCGAACAGCTCCTCGTCTGAGGGAACGTGTTCCGGGAACGGCTCGGAGAGCCAGGTATAGTTGAGAAAGTGCTTCCAGTTCACGTTCTCGGTGGTCATGTTGCCGGCCCAGCTGCCGCCGCCCAGCGTATCGGTGAACGGGTTGCCGTTGAACCAGCTCCCACTGTTGGCCATGGCGTGGGGCATGTTGCAGTTGACCCTGCCGACGTTCGCCAGGATCGCCAGTTCAACCTTTCGGTCGTCCCGTTCAGAGTGGATGGAAGCAGAGTGCCCTTCGCCTGAGAAGCGATGCATCTCCTTCATGCGCTCGACCATGTCGGAAAAGTCATCCCATTTCCAGACGGTGAGGACTGGTGATATCTTCTCCCCAGAGAATCGGTCCTCGGGTCCCACTCTCTCGCCCAGCACCATCAGGAAGCGAGTTCCCTCGGGCACGTCGATTCCCGCGTGCTCTGCGATCCAGGGCGCCGGTTTGGCCACCATGTCCCGGTTTAGCATCTTCCCATCCGGCCACATGTAGGCCCGCAGCTTCTCCCGCTCCTCCGTGCTGCAAAGGTAGCCACCTTCGGCCCTCAGGCATTCGAGCATCTCCTCGTATATGCTGGCCTCTAGAGCTACCGCGTTTTCTGAGGAACAGGATGCCGAGTTGTTGGCGATCTTGGATCTGACGATCTTGGAAGCGGCGGCCTTGAGGTCGGCCGTTTCATCAACTATAGACACCACGTTGCCAGCGCTGACCGTGTGGCAGGGCTTGCCGGCCGCATATACCACCCTGACCAGCGCTGCCCCGCCGGTAGCGACGACAAAGTCGCACTTTGCCATCAGTTCACGCGCCTTGGCCCGGCTGCTGTTCTGGACACACAGCATGAGGTCCTCAGGAGCGCCCACTTTGCGCAGCGCCTTCCGGCCGTGCTCGACCGTGAGATAGGAACTGCCCTGAGTCCTGGGATGAGGCGAGACGATCATGGCGTTTCTGGTCTTCAGCAGGCCGAGCCCAATGCAGCAGACGGTCGACTCGGGATTGGTGCTGGGCACCACGTTGGCCACCACTCCCATCGGCTTGGCGAAAATCCTCAGGCCCTTCTCCTTGTCCTCCTTCATCAGGCCGCAGGTCATGGCGCCCTTCATGTCCCACAAGGTGCCCTTGGTCTTGCTCTGTATCTTGGAGACCTTGTCTCGGTAGACCCCTATCCCGGATTCGTCAACTGCCAGTCTGGCGAGTACCTCGGCGGTCTCTTCCTTTTGCCACTCCCAGGCGACAGCGGCGACCATCTCGTCCACCTTGTCCTGGGGCCAGAACTCAACCTGCTCAAAGGCCTTTCTCGCCCGCTCGTACAACTCTTGGATATCGTCCGCGTCTGCGGTTGTTTCGGTTCTCTCTGCCATGTCCATTGCCTGCCTATCGTTTCTTGCTGGGGTCCTTGATCTCTTCTACTATGGCGAACCCGCTGCCATGGAGCTTCTTCCTCTCGTCGAGGGCTTTCCTCCATTCATCAGGTGTGTAGGTCTGCGCGGGCTTGGCGATCTTGTCCCGGTCTCCCAACGGAGGCACCGGCCGGTCCTCGGGGCCGTCATAGTCCTCCTTGGGCGTGAGCGCCTGGCCCAGGCCCACCATACCCTCCCGCTCGATCTCCTCGATGGCGTGAGCGCCCGCGCCAAAGGACCGGGTGACGGCCAGGATGCCCCAGATTGCCTCGGGGGTAAAGCCCAGGTCCATCATGGTGGCGCCGGTGGCGCCCAGCAAATCCAGGTCAACGGGGTGGTCACTGACTTGCTGCGCCGCCTTGACAATTTCCTTGGTAAATGCGACGTACTTGCCGGCGACATGGAGCTTCTCAGCCTGGGCGAACATGCGTTTGGCGGCCGGGTCTTTGAGCATCAGGTCAGAGACACCCAGGGCAGGATCGCCCAGCTTCTCCTGGGCCAGTTCCAGGGCGATCTCCCTCTTGGTCTTGCCCTCCTGCTCCACTCTCCTCAGCCCCTCGATCAGCATGTTTCCGAACGCCGAATAGGCGCCATGGGCGTGACCAAAGGCCAGAATGGAGGCGCCGCAGGCCTGGGTCAGAAAGGTCTTTGACTTGGCGACGATTCTGGATATGCCGGCCGGCATCGAGAGGCCATCCTCCAGGGTCAGGATCATGACATAGTTCAGCATCTTTTCTTCTTCTATCAGCGGAATCCTGGCCTGAAAGTCGACGAACAGCATGTCAACCAGCCCATAGCCCTGCTCCACGAACTCCGTCGTGTCATATCCGCGGGCCACGATGCGGTGCACGTTCTTGTAGGCCACCTCCGACACCCACTGGAAATACGGCCGGGTAGTGTCCGGGGGGACCGTTCCAACTTTTCTGTTCGCATAATCGTACAGCAACCTGGGGTCTCCCAGATTGCCCACCGGCTTTTTGTCTAGATCACCCATTTCTCGTACTCTCCCGATTCGTTCTGCTTTCTAGCATACTCTTGACGTTCTTCCTGGCTAGGCACTTCTCTGTCCTCCGGCCCGATGTACTTGATCGTGGAGAGGTCTAGCATCTGTACCATCGGTTCTCTCTTGGAGGCCGCCCAGGCGTGTCCCTTTTTCATGGTATAGACCGCGTGCGCTGCGCAGCTGTAGCCGCGGCATACGCTTCCCACACACCAGGCAGCGTTCGGCGAGAAACCAAGGTCCGAGAGGGCCGTATTCCCGGCGCCTATCATGTTCACCGCCACGTAGGACCTCCCCTCCCTCTCACGCCGGGCATAAAAGTGCTTCTCTATGGCTCTCTGGAGCTTGAGATAGACCCCGTCGAGCCCCAGCTCCTCCTGCTTGATGTGCGTCGGTTCCGCCCGTGGGTCGCCGTCCAGGTGCTGCGGCTGGCCCAGGCCCATGACCGGCTCTCCGGCATCCATGTATTCATCCACCAGGATCTTGCCCATCTCGTCGAGGCTCTTGCCCTCCACTCGGGCACGCTCCAGATACTTGTTCATCATGTATCCGTGTGCTGCTCCTGGGCCGTGGGCGCCTCCAAAGGTCATGATGGAAGCCGCGACCGCGGCCGGCAGGTTCGGCCGGCCCGAGATCACAGAGATGGCAGAAGCGGCCGAGGGCGACATAGAGTGCTCCAGGAACTCGCCCATCTCGTACTTGAGCAGTTTCTCTTCGGCCAAAGTTGGGATCCTGCCCTGGAACAGAACAAAGATCGCGTCGCAGAAGGAGTATCCCTCTTCGGCCATTTCGCTCAGGTCATAGCCTCTGAGGACGGTCTTCTCCTCCGTCTTGTAGGCAATTGCCGTTTTCCTTCGGAACAAGGGTTCTCTATCCATTATCTCAATCTCCTGTCTCCTTTCACAGTAGCATCAAGGTCCAACAACCAAAGACCGAAAGCCGTGAACCAGAGGCCCTTACTCTCAGGCTCTAGCTCTCAATCTCCGTCAACACTTTCGAGGCGATCGAGCAAACCCGGTCAATGTCCTCATCTGTGTGCGCCAGAGAGAGGTAGAGCTTGGTTGACATCGGGTTCAGAAAGACGCCGTTTTCGAACAGGCCCAGGCCTAATGCCTGTCCCTTGGCACTATCCGCCTGAAACGCAGATCGATAGTCGACGACCTGCTGCCCGGTTAAGGACACCGCGCAGAGCGGGCCGTCCCCCAGAACCTGGGCCGGGATGCCCAGCTCCGCAGTCGCGGTCCGCAACCCGTCGCGCAGCCTCTCCCCGGCCGCAAAGAACCGCTCATAGACACCCGGCTCTCGCAGTTCCTTCAGGGTCGCCAGGGCCGCGGCGGCCGTCACCGGGTTGCCGCCCAGAGAGGAAGCAAACCAGACGTACCGATCCTGCCCCAGCCTGGCTTCGTCGCATAGATCCAGGATATCGGCCCGGCCGGCAACTGCGCCGACGGGATGTCCTCCTCCCAACCCCTTGCCGAAGGCTGCCAGGTCCGGAACAACCCCATAGTACTCTTGAGCGCCGCCATAGGCCAAGCGAAAACCGGTGATGACCTCGTCAAAAACCAACAGTACGTCCTCTTCTCTGGTGATCCGCCAAAGCCCTTCCAGGAAGCCGGGCAGCGGGGTCGTGCAGCGGTGCAATGGTTCAACGATGACGGCCGCAATCTCGGAGGTGTGCTCTCGAATGATGCGGCCGGCCGTGTCCAGGTCATTGTAAGGGGCAATCAGCACGTTCTCACTGACCGACCGGGGGATGCCGGCCGAGGTCGGCTCGCCGGCCGGAAAGTCCAGCAAGCGCTGGGGGAACAGGCTGATGGTGCCAAAATCGTTGGCTCCGTGATAGGCCCCCTCGAACTTGACGATCTTGTCACGACCCTTGAAAGCCCGCGCAAAGCGCACCGCGTACATGGTGGCCTCGGTGCCCGAAGCGCAAAAGCGCACCTTCTCGGCACACGGGATGGCGCGTACCAGCTCCTCAGCCAGTTCCAGGGCCGGCCGCGACACGTAGGCAAAGTTCGACCCCAGCGCCGCCTGTCTTTTCACGGCCGCCGCTACCCTCTCGTGGGCGTGCCCCAGCAGCACCGAGCCCCAGCCCATGGTCAGGTCGATGAACTCCCGGCCGCTGGTGTCATAGACCTTGGATCCCTTGCCGTGGCTCAGCACGGCAGAGAGGCCTTTGGGGAGGTTGTACTCTCCCAAGGAGCCTCCTGGGAAAACCTCCCAGGACCGGGCTGTCCAAGCGCCTGGATCTGTCACCACTGGGCCCCTGCTCAGCTATTCATCTGGATGTCCATCTCGTCCAAGGTGTCGCGGATGGCAGCTAACAGGTCACGCACGTCGGCCTGGAAGATCCGGCCGATGCTCCCGATGCGAAAGCAATCAGCCTTGCTCACCTTGCCCGGGTAGATCGCGTACCCCTTTTCGTTCAGCAATCGATAGAACTCCTCAAAGGTGAATCGCGGGTGGGACGGGTAGCGGAACGAAGTGATGATGTAGCCTTGATCTTCCGGCCGCAGGTATTCCTGGAACCCTATCGCCCGCATGCCCGCGACCAGCGCGCGGTGGTTGTCGCGATAGCGAGCGGCCCGGGCCTCTACACCTCCTTCTTCCTCCAACTCTATCAAAGCCTGGTGAAAGGCCATCAAGGCATGGACCGGCGGCGTGAACCGGAATTGACCATTGGCCTCCAATCCCTTCCACTGCGCCAGAAGGTCAAGAGAGAGACTGCGGGCATAACCCTCTGATGATAGCAGCGCTTCCTTGCGAGCCAGAGCAATAGAGAACCCAGGCACCCCCTCGATGCACTTGTTGACCGAGGAGACCAGGTAGTCGATCCTGCACTCAGCCAGATTCAATGGGATAGCGCCGAAACTGCTCATGGCGTCCACAAAGAAGCGCCGGCCGGCCCGCTCAACAACCGCCCCGATTTCCTGGATCGGATTCACCAGGCCGGTGGTGGTCTCGCAATGCACTACCGCCACCTGGGCGATGCCCTCGTCGGCCGAGAGCGTGTCCGCGATCTCCTCCAGGTCAGGTTTGCTGTCCTCAGGGTAGTCCAGCAGGACCGTCTCGATCTTGAGTACCGATGCTATCTTGGCGATGCGCCTTCCGTAGGCTCCATTGATGATCACCAGCAGCTTGGCCGCAGGCGGCATCGTCGAAGACACGACCGCCTCGATGCCAAAGGTGCCGCTGCCCTGCATGATGATGGCTGCATGGTCACTCTCGGCGACGCCCCCCAGCTCCAGCAGCCTTCGCCGGATGTCCCTGACCAGGTCGATGAACTCATAGTCGCGTGACCCGAGGTCGCGCAGCATAGCCTGCTTGACCGTGCGGCTGGTCGTCAGGGGGCCGGGGGTAAAGAGAACCTTGTCCCTCCAGCCCGCAATCTGATGATCTCTCTCCATTGCCCGCCCTCAAATGCACCTTCGATTTCGGTCGCTGGCCCAGGCCGAATCGCGAGGCCAGCGCCCGCCGCGGACGAACCCTCTATGATTCCAGTAAAGCGTTCTCGGTGACAAAGCGAAAGCGGTCGCCGCGATAGAGATCCTCGCCATACTCGACCGGTTCGTCGTCCTGATCAAAGCCCAGCCTCCGCTCCAGCATGAGGGGAACGCCCGGCTCTACCTCCAGCACTTCGGCTTCATACTCTGCGGCAGCTACTGGTTCGAGACTCTGCCGCGCCCGAACCACGATAACGCCATACTCCTTTTCCATCACGTCGTAGAGCGAGCGATTCGACAGATCGTGGCGCTCCAGCCCGGGAAAGCGATGAGCTGGTGCTGTGAACCGCTCCAGCATCACCGGTTCCCGGTTGATCAGACGCAGCCGCCGCACGAAAAAGACCGGAGCCGAAACGGGGATTCGCAGCTCGTGAGCCACGGCCGTTTCGGCCGGGCGCTTCTCCAGCGTGATCACCCTGGCCCCGGGCAGGTAGCCCCGCCGTTCCATCCCCTTGGTAAAAGGCACCAGATGAGCCGCCTGGCGCTCGATCTTGGGTTTAGCAACGTAGGTGCCGTCTCCGCGCCGGCGAACAAGCAGACCTTGCGCGCCGAGCAGGCGCAGCGCTCGCCGCAGGGTCATCCTGTTGACGCCCAGGGCCTCGCTCCATTCGCGCTCCGAGGGCAGGCGAGCGCCCGGCGGCAGTTCGCCCGACTCTATCTGCTCCAGCAAGCTCTCGGCAATCTGAGCGTACAGGGGCGCGGCCGGCGCAAAACGGCTCACCGAGCGGTCAAGTAGGCTAGCATCCACTGAAGAGAACCCGGCCCTCCCACCGTCCCAAGCTCTTGAGGCAAACATCGGGCCTCACAGCCGGCAAACTGGTGCCCTTACGAGACAAGGTATACCTATGGTATATTGGTGTACACCAATATACCACGCACTGACCCGATTGTCAATCCTTCTGGGCCAGCTGGGTGAGATTCCCCCCCCGAGTACTGGGATTACTTCTGGGCTGGCCTCCCTACCGGAACGGCAGACTGACCGCCCGCCCGTTTCTCCAAAGCCTGGAGCACCCGGCAATCGTTCTCCTTAGCCGATCCCGGTTGCCCTGCTCTTCCAGCCACCGCATCATGTGGACGCCATGCTGTAGATAGGTGAGATACTCGTGCGGGTCCGCCTCCCGCCCGCAAAAGTTCGCGACCGTCCAGTTCAGAACGTAGATATTCCCGGCATCCATCATGGCTGGAAGGCACTCGAGTTCGACATCCCCCAAAGGGCCGCACTCATGAGCACCCGTGAGGGCGTTCTGATAGGCGCTCAAGAAGGCGGCTACTTTGCTCAGTTCAATCTCCCCATCCCGAGGGCCTTCCCAGGTCGCGCAAAAGTAGGTCAGCGCGACCGCAACCTCAAGGCAGCGAGCATCAACCCTGGCCCAGCAAAAGTCGAATAGCCCGGTCACCCTGTCATCCGCGAACTTTAGATTGCCCGGGTGGTAGTCACCGTGGATCACCTGGTGAACCATCTCCGCCCGTTCCTGCCTGGTGATGGCGCGCAGGCTGCGATCAATGGTCTGCAGAATAGGGTCAAGGTTCTCCTGCAAGTAGAGATCGAACACCGTCCCGCCGACCCTGGCTGCACAGTCGGTCACGTTCTTGGCTATTCCAGGCAAGAGAGCAGCGATGCCAGCCTCTTTATCGGCGCTGAGGCTAAAGACCGTGCTGTGGAAACGCGCCAGGACGGCGGCCGCGTCTCTCAGCTCCTTGTCATTGCACGACGGATTGGTCCAGGAATACTTGTCCTCCCCCGGAAGAAGGTCAAAGACGGCGTAAAAGGCGGCGCTGCCACTCTTCTCGTCCAGTAGCTTGACGTAGGTCCCCCCATCCCTGGTTCTGACGGGACGGGCCACGAGTTCGAAACCACGGTCGGTCACGTGATTGACCACCAGATGCTCGAACTTGATCTCGGGTTCGCTGCGACCCGGCTGGTACTCCTTGAGCCAGTACTTCTCTCTTTCACTCCCGCTCCCTGCCTCGATCACATAGCTCACGTTCTCGTATCCTGCGTAGAGCCGCTCGCACTCTACCAGTTCCCCGATCTCATAGTACTGGCAGACGATCTCCTTCAATAGAGGGGGAGGAGCTGTTCTCATCTCTCTATCGGTTCGCATCCGCTGGTTGCCAGCCTGAGGGCTCACCGGCCGGGCTGAAGGGCGCTCTACTCAGAAGGGGATCCGGCCGGTGAATCAGGGTCTGGCGTCTCTGGCGAGGGGAAACGAGCCCGGCGTTCGAGATCGTCCAGGTTCAAGTGGCTGCGCATGTACCGCCCCGAGGCGTCCTGATCTGGTTGGAG
>JAUVHW010000186.1 GCA_030593075.1 Ardenticatenales bacterium | reverse complement strand
TATGCCCAGGAAGGACCATGCTATCGATGCCTCTTTCCCGAGCCCCCACCTCCAGGTCTGGTGCCCAGTTGCGCCGAGGGCGGGGTGCTGGGTGTTCTGCCGGGCGTGGTAGGCACTATCCAGGCAACCGAGGCCATCAAGCTTGTTCTGGGTGAGGGCGCTCCACTAATCGGCCGGCTGCTGCTCTACGACGCGCTAGCAATGACCTTCGAGGAGTTCCAACTGACCAAGAACCCCAACTGCCTCGTCTGTGGCGAAAACCCCACTGTGACCGAGCTGATTGACTATGTCCGCTTTTGCGGATTGGACCCGGCCGACGCACTGGAGCCCGAGTGGGAACTCACGCCGGCCGAACTCAAGGCCGGGATCGATTCCGGCGAGAAGGTGGTCCTGCTGGACGTGCGAGAGCCTCACGAGTGGGACATTTCTCACCTGCAGGATTCGCTGCTCATCCCCCAGGGAGATCTCCCCGGCCGGATGCACGAGCTGAACAGCGCCGACCACGTCGTGATCTACTGCAGGACGGGGGTACGTTCGGCTCGCGCGCTGAACCTACTGCGCGATGCGGGTTTCCGCCGGCTGAAGAACCTTCAAGGGGGTATCAATGCTTGGGCCCGGACCGTCGATCCGACCATGCCACAGTACTAGAGAGCCGGCAGAGTACACTTCCCCAACGGCGAGTCCGTCCGGCATCGGCAGACCCACACCGCGCACTAGGTGGAGCGGGCGGTGCCGGCTCTGAACAGAACTGGAAGCCCAGGCAATCCCGAAGAGACGCCAAGTCGGTCTGACTGAAGTGTGCAGCACTCTTATCGTCTGCGTACTCCTACCGGTAGCTCACCGCGTGGTCACGGCAGAGGCGGCCGCTGTGCTGCAGCGGTTTGGCCTCTCCCAGGCTACGCCCCTGGGCCGAACGTGACCCGAACGGCCGCGGTTTGCACAGGTGAGCTACTCGTGGTAGAAACCTCGCTCAACACGGGGCGTTCCAGTCGGTAGCCGATTCATGAGCAACACGGCGGTCACTCTGCAAGACATCTATCTCGCGCGGCGGCAGATCGCCGTGATTGCCAGGCGGACGCCCGTCATACGCTGCCCCTGGCTGTCAGAGCTGACCGGGGCAGCGGTTCATCTCAAATTGGAGAGCCTGCAGGAGACGGGCTCGTTCAAGCTCCGGGGCGCAGCCAACAAGCTGGTGAGTCTCACGGCCGAGGAGCAGCAGCGCGGGGTCGTTGCGGTGTCGACCGGAAACCACGGCCGCGCGCTCTCTTTCGCTGCCAGAGAACTGGGCATACCCGCGTTCGTCTGCCTCTCAGAAGCGGTCCCCGCGAACAAGGTCGAGGCCATCAAGGAGCTGGGCGCCGAGGTGGTGATTCACGGCCGGAGCTACGACGAAGCCGCCGATCACGCCCATCGCCTCCAGCAGGAACGGGGGCTGACCTTCGTGGAGCCTTTCGACGATCCGTATGTCATCGCCGGGCAGGGAACCATAGCGCTGGAGCTGCTGGAGGAACTGCCGGAGCTGGATGCGGCCGTGGTGCCTCTCTCGGGCGGCGGGCTCATCTCCGGAATCGCTATGGCTCTCAAAGAGACCAACCCGGCTATCCGCGTCATCGGGGTCTCCATGGACCGCGCGCCGGTCATGTATCACAGCCTGCGAGCCGGCCGTCCAATCGAAATGGAAGAGCTGGAGACCCTGGCCGACGCCCTGGTAGGTGGCATCGGCCGGCCCAATAGGTACACCTTCAGCATGGTCCAGCGGTACGTGGACGAGACGGTGCTGGTCTCGGAGGAGGAGATCGCGGCCGGGATGGCCTTTGCCTTTGAGAACCACGAGCTTGTCGTGGAGGGCGGCGGCGCGGTGGGGATTGCCGCTCTGATGCAGGGCAAGGTTCAAGATCTGGGTCGTCACGTTGCGGTGGTTGTGAGCGGTGGCAATGTGAACGACGAGCTGCTGAGGCAGATCGTTGGGGGAGGGTGGCGGCCGGCGGAGGACGCTTCAGCTAGCCGCCGCTGAGTGAATTCAGCGGCTGGCACGCGGGAAAAGCATGTTGAAACATGCTCCGAGGCCGTGGGTTGCCGTGGTGGCGGGAGGAGGCGACCTGCTAGCCGGCTTCCCGGTATCAGTGGCATGCTTCCCGGTATCAGCCATCGAGTTCATTCGGCGGATCCCTGGCGGCCTCCCGCCAGAAGTCGTATAATTGGATCTGTGAACAGCGAATCAGCACCAGGTAGGCGGAGTGAAATGGACAGGAGCAAACTGGACGAAGCAACCCTGGCCTTTATTGGAAGCGGCACGATGGCCGAAGCGATGATCAACGGTCTGCTCAACCAGCAGTTGGTTGAGCCGGCGAGGATCGTTGCGGCCGGTCCCCGGTCGCAGCGAGGCGAGGCACTGGCGGAGCGATACGGCGTCCGCTGGACTACCGACAATGAAAAGGCAGCCGAGGAGGGCCAGGTAGTAGTTCTTTCCGTCAAACCCCAGGTACTCAAGACCGTCGTTCCCCAGGTGCGCGGGCACCTGCGCCGCCAGGACCTGGTCCTCTCCATCGTCGCCGGCGCGCCAATCAAGCTGTTGGCGGACGGCATGGCCCACGCCAGCGTGGTCCGCGCCATGCCCAACACTCCGGGCCAAATCGGCCGGGGGATCACGGTGTGGACTGCGAGCGAAGAGGTCGGCCCCGGGGCCCGGCGCCAGGCGCAGTCAATCCTGGGCGCATTGGGGGAAGAGATATACGTGGAAGACGAGGACTACCTGGATATGGCAACCGCGCTCAGCGGAACAGGGCCCGCCTACGTGTTCCTCTTCATGGAGGCGATGATTGACGCTGGCGTTCACCTGGGCTTCTCGCGGCGGGTGGCGACCCAGCTGGTCATGCAAACCATGGAGGGGGCGGTAGCCTATGCCCGGCAGAGCGACCTGCACGTGGCGGAGCTGCGCAACCAGGTTACCTCGCCCGGGGGAACCTCGGCCGAAGCTGGATACCACCTGGAAAAGGGCGGCCTCCGGACCGTGATCTCGCGGGCCATCTGGGCCGCCTACCAGCGGTCGCGGGCGCTGGGGCAGGGAAGGCGGCGAGGGGAGCTCCCAGAGAACGATGCTTGAGAGAGTAGCGCAGGTCCCTTCCACCTGGCGACCACGCCTCACACTGCTGGATCAGCCTCGGCTTGAGCGACTGCACGCTGCTGCCAAGAAAATCCTCGAGACGACGGGTCTGAACGTCCACCATCCAGAGATGCGTCGCAAGCTGGCTGGCGCTGGGGCCAGGCTCGGAGAGGGACCGCATCTCACTATCCCGGCCGAAATGATTGAGCATGCCCTCGCCACGGCCGGACAAGACATTGTCATTCACAATCGTCTGGGCGAGCCGGTGATGCCGCTGGGACCGCACCAAATCTACTTTGGCACCGGGTCGGACCTGATCTACACGCGGGACGCCGAGACGATGGAGCGGCGGGCTTCTACCGTGGAGGATGTGGCAGGGGCTGCTCGGCTCTGCGACGCTCTGGACGAGATCGACTTTGTGATGTCCTTTGCCCTGCCGCAGGACGTCCCCAACGAGGACGTGGAGCCACAGCAGTACTGCGCCCTGCTGCGCAACACCATCAAGCCAGTCATCATGACCAGCTTTTCCGGCTTGGACGCGCTGGAACGCGTTCACCAAATGGCCTGCGTCGTCGCCGGCAGTGAGCGGGCATTTCGCCAGCGGCCGAACCTCATCCTGTACGGCCAGTTTGTCTCTCCGCTGCAGCACGACCTGCAGGCAGTTGAAAGGCTGGTGTACTGTGCCGACCACGAAATCCCGCTGATCTACGTTCCGACAATCATGCCAGGCGCCAGCGGGCCTATCACCCTTGCCGGGTCGCTGGCGCTGGCGGCGGCCGAGTGCCTTGCTGGGCTGGTGATGCACCAGACTCAGCGTCCCGGCGCCCCATTCATCTTTGGAGCCTGTGTCAGCCAGCTGGACATGCGCACCATGCTATTTCCCTACGGCTCGCCCGAGTGGCGGCTGAACGACCTGGTAATGGCTGAACTGGCTCGCCACTACGGCCTGCCCGTGTTTGGCACCGGCGGCGCCACTGACAGCAAGCTGGCGGACGCCCAGGCGGGCGCCGAGTACGCTGCCAGCACGCTAGTCGCTGCTATGGCAGGCACCAACCTGATCCACGACGTAGGGTACCTGGATTCGGGCCTAACGGGCAGCCTGGAGAGCATCGTCCTGGGCGCGGAACAGATACGCTGGGTGAAGCAATTCGTCAATGGTATAGAGGTCTCGGAGGAGACCCTGGCCCTGGAGACCATTGCCAGAGTAGGCCCGGGCGAGCAGTTCCTAGATCAAGACCACACGCTAGAGCACTTGCGCCGGGCGATCTGGACGCCATTCGTCGCGGATCGCGACGGGTACGACACATGGGCGGCCGGCGGGGCCAAGGACTATGCGACGCGGGCCCGCCAGTACGCCCGCCAACTGCTGAGTTCCCAAGAGCCCCAGCCACTGGACGAATCCGTGGAGGCGGCCCTCGGCGAGTTGAGCAATCGGTCATCATCAAGCTGAGGACGGCCGGTACCGCTGGCAATCTGCCGAACTTGTGGTACAAACGTCTGGGCCGCCAGCCCCCTTGTTGGCAGCAACGGACACAGTAGTGCTAGGAGGATAGCATGATTGTCACAACGAGCGACCTATTTGCAGTTGCCTACGGCCGCTTCGCCGTGGGCGCCTACAACATCAACAACATGGAGCAAGCCCTGGGGCTGTTCCGCGGGAACCTGGAATCCGAGGCCCCCTTTATCGTTCAGATCTCGCGCGGCTCCCGCAAGTACGCCAACGTCAAGATGATCGAGGCCATCATTCGGGCGGCCGAAGAGATCCACCCTGAGGCTGTCTTTGCCGTCCACCTGGACCACGGGGACGAAGAGACGGCTTACGACTGCATCGAATCCGGCTTTTACAGCTCGGTGATGATCGACGCTTCCCACCATCCCTTTGAGGAGAACGTAGCGATCACCAAGCGCGTGGTGGAGCGGGCTCACGCCAAGGGGATCAGCGTGGAAGCCGAGCTGGGTATGCTGGGCGGAGTAGAAGAGGACATCCAGGTGGATGAAAAGCACGCCATGCTCACCGACCCCGACGAAGCGGCCGAGTTCGTGCGTCTGTCCGGGTGCGATAGTCTGGCGGTGGCAATCGGCACCAGCCACGGCGCCTACAAGTTCTCCGGCCGGCAAGGGCTGCATTTCGGCCGGCTGGCGGAGATCCAGAAACGCCTTCCCGATTTCCCGCTGGTCATGCACGGCTCCTCTTCGGTGCCGCAGTCAGAAGTGAAACGGATCAACGCGGCCGGCGGCGAGATACCTACCTCAGCCCGGGGCGTGGATGAGAACGAGTTCGCCAAGGCGGTTCCGCTGGGGGTGACCAAGGTCAACATCGACACCGACGGACGGCTGGTCTGGACCCGGGTGCACCGCGAGTTCTTCCGCGACGAACCGGCCAAGTTCGACTTTCGGGGTCCCGGCAAGATCTTTGTGGCCGAGTACGCCAGCTTTATCGCGCACAAGAACCAGAAGCTGGGATCGGCCGGCCGGCTGGAGGAGGTTCGGGCGGCGCTGGCCAAGTAGGACCGCAGAGCAGAAGAGCAGCCGCACAGGTTCACAGGCCATCCCCCTTCCCTACCGGACCAGAGTCGAACCATGAACTTCAAGGAACAGGCCGCCGGCCGGGCGATGGATTATGTCAAGAGCGGCATGGCGCTGGGCCTGGGCACCGGCTCCGCCACCGCCTACTTTGTGGACCTGCTGGGCCAACGGCTGCAGGAAGGCGCGCTAAACGACATCCGCGCAGTCCCCACCTCGCAGGCCACGGCCGCCCGCGCCCGCGGGCTTGGCATCCCGCTGACCACGCTGGCCGACTTGAGCGCGCCTGAGGGGGCGGTTCCTAGCCGGCCTCTTCTGGACCTAGCAGTCGACGGTGCTGACGAGGTGGACCCGGACCTAAACCTCATCAAGGGATTGGGACGAGCGTTGCTCCGCGAAAAGATAGTAGGAATGCACGCGCGCCGTTTCGTGGTGATGGTGGACGAGTCCAAGCTGGTGTCCCGCCTGGGAAAACAGAAACCGCTGCCGGTGGAGGTCGTACCGTTTGAGGCCCAGGTCACCGTGCGCTGGCTGGACAGCCTGGGTTGCCGCGGCGAATTGTGGCTGGAGGAGGACGGTTCGCCGGCCGTCACCGACAACGGCAACTACCTGGCCCGCTGCTGGTTCCAGGACGGCATCGCAGAACCTCATGCTCTGGCCCGCACGCTGGCCGGCCGGCCCGGTATCATTGAGCACGGGCTCTTTCTCGATATGGCGAGCCTGGTCATCGTAGCGGGAGAGAGCGGAGTCCAGATACTGGAGCAGAGCTCATGAGCGTCAAGATCGCCCCATCCATTCTTTCGGCCGATTTCGCCCGGCTGGGCGAGCAGATAGCAGAGGCGGAGGCGGCCGGCGCGGACTGGATCCACGTTGACGTGATGGATGGGCGCTTTGTGCCCAACCTCACCATGGGCCCGCCGGTGGTCCGCTCGCTGCGGCCGGTCACCACCCTGCCCCTGGACGTACACCTCATGATAGAATCGCCGGAGCGGCTGATTCCTGACTTTGCCCGGGCTGGCGCCGACCGTCTCACTATTCACGTGGAGGCCTGCCCGCATCTGGACC
>JAUVHW010000154.1 GCA_030593075.1 Ardenticatenales bacterium | reverse complement strand
ATACTGATTGTGGTGGGCCGTGGCAGAGCGCCGAGCCGCTGCAAGGCGGATTCCGGCCCTGGAGGCCGTGCAGCGGATCTCACGACCACCAGGCCATAGCACCGGCACGCCTTTCTGCCCCGGCTGATGGGCAGGATGGATGATGATGAGAGCATCAAGACGGAAGCTGGCAGCAGCAACCATAAGCCTGTTGGTCCTTGCTCTCGCGCTCGCCATCAGCGGCGCCAACGGAGCAGAGCCGCGCCCGCTCGAGGTCACACAGTCCTCCTACGTCTACCTGCCGCTGGTAGCCAAGCCGTGCTCGCCGGTCTACGGCGGCCAATTCACCAGCGGGCCTGCCTTCCAGCAGGACACCGACAACCCCGTCCGGCCGGCCTATGCCCACGCGGACAAGAACCTGGAACTGCGCGGCTACACTCCCAACACAGATACGGGCCTGGTTCACGAGTTGGTCAGCTATGGGCCGGCCGAGACGCCCAAGCCACCGCAGCTTGCCACGATCTTTGAGCCCTCTCGTGTTCCAACCCTGACCAATTTCTACCGGGTGCACGACTGGATCTGGGCTCCGTCCCCGGAGCCAGGTACGCGCGGTGATCCTATCACCGCTTGGCCGGTCACCGCACTGGGCATGGAGACGACACCCGGCGAGGTGGTGCACGTCCCCGTCTCTGACTATGACATCGGCGGCGGCATGGAGGCCCTGGTGTTGTTCGCTGACGAGGATACCGTCGCTCTGCGATACACCCGCGACGACAGCTCCGGCTGGGCCGGCTACACGGTGCACCTGGACAACGTCTGCACCGACCCCAACTTGCTGGCGCTCTACAACTCGCTGGATGATCCCAGTGGCCCGCGTTACCTGTACGTGGAATCGGAGTATTCCTACCCGCTGCCCAACGTC
Source organism: Ardenticatenales bacterium (assembly GCA_030593075.1). Lineage (GTDB taxonomy): Bacteria > Chloroflexota > Anaerolineae > Promineifilales > UBA4811 > JAUVHW01. Next base: position 7,548 of record JAUVHW010000154.1, on the reverse strand, counting down.
TTCGCGGGCCAACCGCTGGGATCGGCCCGAGACAGCGAGATAGTAGTGTCTATCGTGGACACGGGTGGGTTCATGGACACTCGCTCCTGCAACGACTGGTGGCAGATCCGGCCCGGTTACACCGTCGACTGTGAGCCCGCGGCCGCAAGTCAACCGCGGTGAGCGTAGGAAGGCGGGCAATGATCTGGAAGGGGGAGAGCCCGATGCTGCCGAGACGCATCGAAGAAATCTCACTGAACTCCTGGCCTGCTCTCCAGCAGATCCTGTTCGACGGCTGGATCCTGCGCTTCTCCGAGGGGTACTCCAAGAGAGCCAACTCGGTCAATCCGCTCTACAGCTCCAACATGGATGTCGAGCAAAAGGTCGACACCTGCGAAAAGCTCTATGCAGGCAAAGGCTTGCAGACCATCTTTCGGCTGACGCCTTTCTCCCTGCCTCGTGGGCTCGATCAGGTCCTCGAGAGCCGCAACTACACGAAGGTCGCTCCTACCTCTGTGCTGCACCTGGACCTGGATAACAACGCCATCCAGCCCGCGCCGCCGGAAGACCTGCGAGAAGAGCGGCTGGATGATTGGATGGAGTTCTTTTGCCGGTTCAGCGGATCTGCGGTGGAGCAGCACCGGGCGCACAAAGCCATACTGCAGGCCATTGCCTCCCGGCGTTTCCTGGCCTCGCTGGTAGACTCGGGGGAGGCTGTGGCGTGCGGACTGGGCGTGCTGGAGAATGGCTACCTGGGCCTCTTTGACCTGGTCACCCACCCTGAGCGCCGGAACCATGGATACGGCACGCGGCTCGTGAGAAGCCTCTTGAGATGGGCGCAGGAGAGGGGTGCGGTGCGCGCGTACCTTCAGGTGGTGCAGAGGAACACGGCCGGGCGTCGCCTGTATCGGAAACTTGGATTTCGGGAGGTCCACGAATACTGGTACCGTGTCCTGGATGGCTGAATGTCCGCCGCTCGGGTCGTGCGGTCCTGCTGGCGCTGGTGGGTGCAGTGCTGGCACGTCGCCAGGCCGCGGCCTGACTCGACGACTCTCAGCCCCCAACGGCACCCGAGCCAGACCGTGGCTCTTCCAGGACCACCCAGCGGAATGCCGACCATGAAGAAGAGAATCTGCCTCTCAACCATCTGTCTGCTGTCGTGTGTGCTATCCGCGAGTTGCGGGTCGGCGCTCCCACCGGGGCCAGACTCGACGATTGCCCCGACCACGACGGCCGGGCCAATAAGGACACCTGAGGGAGCACCAGCGCCTGACCTCACGCCGTCACCGACACCTGGGCTCACCAGCCTGCCCGCGCCAACTGCTACCGGTAGCGCATCTGCCACGCCAGCTCCGACCCCAGCTGAGGAGTCCTACGAATCGGGTCTTGAGGGACAGGTACTCCGGGGCCCGGTGTGCCCCGGCCCTGAAAGGCTTAACAGCCCCTGTCCTGACCAGCCCTTCAGTGCCACCTTCTTGGCCCTTGACGGCCAAGAGAACAAGGTGGCGCTCTTTCGGACTGACGAGCAGGGGCGATTTCGCGTGGCCCTCCCTCCCGGCCGGTACGCAATCGTCCCCGAGGAATCGGCTCCCATAATGCGGCCGGGGGGCCAGAGAAAGGAAGTGACAGTTGCCGAGGGCGAGTTCACACAGGTCACGCTGGTCTTTGACACCGGGATCCGGTGAACTGCTGATGGCGGGGAGAGGTACACAGTGACAAGCACCGGCAGCGACCTCCCGGGTACCCGGCAGCAGCAAGCCCTGCTTCGCGCTATCGTGGACCACTATGCCGATGACGCCCGCATTCTGGCAGTCCTGGTCTTTGGGTCGCTCGGCCGCCGCCCCGTACAGATGGCCTCCCACACAGCTTGACCTCCGTGGGGTTTTGCGCCATCATACGTGCGCTGGGAGCGCGTGGGCGCTCCCAACCCGAGACAAGTACGCAATCGCAGTTGGACCAACCACCCGTCGACTTTGCACCTTGGCCCGTGTTACCCGCAGAATACGGCACTTCCTAACCCGCTTGATCCACTCGCGGCTTTGCGGTCCGGGCCTGGAAGCGCTCTACCGCCGAATGGCCCAGGACGAGGAGCGCGAAGCAGAAGCTCTGGAATGGACCGAAGCCACCATCAGCGACGTCGGCGACATCGGCGACATCGGCGACGTCGGCGACCAAGGCCACTAAGCGGCCGCCAGCGGACTGGGGCCCGCGCGCGGTGCACGTCACAGGACCTTCCCGCGGGGCTGGTGATGCTTCGGACAGACTGAGAGAAAAGGAGAACGAAATGGAGTATGAAGAAATCCTGGACACCCTGGCCCCTTGCGGGCTCAATTGCCGCAAGTGCTTGTCACACGTCGATGGAGAGATCAAGCAGCACAGCACAGAGCTGAAGCAGCAGTTGGGCTCCTTTGATCGATACGCCGAACGGTTCTCCGCCTTTGTGCCCGCGCTCAAGGGCTACCCCCAGTTCAAGGACGTGCTGGAGTTCCTCACCCAGGGCGACTGCGTAGGCTGCCGGAATGGCGGTGCCAAATACCCTGACTGCGGGGTAGCCAAATGCTACCAGGACAAGGGGGTCGACTTTTGCTTCCAGTGCGACGAGTTCCCCTGCGACAGGACCAACTTTGATCCCGACCTCAGACAGCGGTGGCTGCAGATGAACGGCCGGATGAAGGAGGTCGGCGTCAAAGCCTACTTCCAGGAGACGAGAGACCTACCCCGCTATCAGTAGGAGCCGGCCCCTGGTCCGCCCGCGCTCGGGCCAGTTTGGGCATGTTGGAGGCAAGAGAGACCGATGATTCACCTATCCAGCGACGACAAGCCCAAAGGTTGGCTGGTGGGACCGTGGAACTCTGCGCTTCCCGTTCCGATTGGGTACGCCAACAGGGGTGTGAACGAGAAGCACTACCACGCCCAGATGTATGAGGTCTATCTGGTTGCGCGGGGGCAGAGCACGGCAGTGGTGAACGGTCAGGATGTAGCATTGGCGGCCGGGGACGTCCTGGTGGTGGAGCCCCACGAAGTGCACACCTTTGCCGACAGCTCGGACGACTACCTGCACTTTGTGGTCCACGCCCCCAATGTCAAGGGTGACAAGCACCTGGTAGAGTAGGAACCGGCAAACTCGATCTCCGGCGCTCTGGCGGAATCGGAGGAGCAACAACTACTGTGACAAAGCAAACGCCCGATCTGAAGGCCACTGTGACCCGCTGCGCCGGTGGGCCAGCCCGGCTTGAGGATGCCATTGCCGGCCTCAGTGAGGCGGATCTCGATTTCGCCCTGACGCCCGGCACCTGGACCATCCGACAGCTAGTTCACCACATCGTCGATGGCGATGATCTGTGGAAGACCTGCATCAAGGCCGCGCTCGGCAACAGCAAGGGTGAATTCAGCCTGCAGTGGTACTGGGACCGGCCGCAAGACGCGTGGGTAGAGAGCTGGAACTATGCCGGCCGGGCAATCGAGCCTTCCCTGGCGCTCCTGAACGCCAATCGCCGCCACGTGGTCCAGCTGCTGGAGCGAATTCCTGACCCGTGGGATCGGGACATCCTGGTCCGCTGGCCGAGTGGAGAAGAGGCGCGGCTCACCGTTGGTGACGTAGTCGAGATGCAGGCCGACCACCTGGCAGGTCACCTCGACGACATACTCGCGGTACGGAAGGCGCACGATCTCTGAATTCGGATACCAGGGCAAGCGTGCGGCCGTCTCAACGCGATGGCCTTGCCCCCTGAGTGGAGCACCATCAGGCATCTTGCGCTCCGGCAGGGGCGCGACTGACTGGAGGACGATATCATGACCCTTGATACCCTGGCACTTCCCCGATTTGATATGCTAACCCACGAACAGTGTGAGAGGCTGCACCGCTCATCCTTGGAGATCCTGCGACGCACCGGGGTGCGGGTCTACCACGACGAAGCGCTCGAGTTGCTGCGGCAGAGTGAGGCAGCGATGATCGAAGGCAACCGGGTGCGCTTTCAACCGGGGCTGGTCGACTGGGCCATCGCGCAAGCCCCCTCCCGCATCCCTCTCTGCCGGCGCGGCAGCGACGAGGTGATCACTCCCCTGGAGAGCCGCGTCGTCTCCTTTGGCACCGGATCCGACTGCCTCACCTACTTGGACCCTCGCACGGGGGAGCGCCGGCCTTTTGTCAGCGCCGACCTGGTCGTTTGCTACCACGTCGTGGATGCTCTGCCCGAGCTGCAGTTCTGCATGTCTATGGGCGTCCCTTCCGATCTAGGGCCCAACCCCTATCGTCACCAGTTCGCCCTGATGCTGGAGCACACAACCAAGCCGGTCGTCTTTGTTTGCGACGACCGGTTGGATTGTGAGGCCATCGTCGCCATGGCTGCGGCCGCGGCCGGCGGCTTGGAAAAGCTACGGCTCAACCCCTCCCTCTTGCTCTACACCGAACCTTCGTCCCCGCTGCGCCATTCAGAGACCGCAGTTGGGAAGCTGCTCTACATGGCAGAACAGGGCCTGCCCATGGTACACTCCCCGGCGCCGGTGCAGGGCGGCACCGCACCGGTGACCCTGGGTGGCGCCCTGGCAATGGCCAATGCCGAGATTCTCTCGGGTCTGGTCATCCATCAGCTCAAGCGGGCGGGGGCACCGATGGTCTACGGCAGTGGGATGCACCACCTGGACATGAAGACGACTATCAGCCTGTACACTTGCCCCGAGTTCGTCCTGGCCCGGGTGGCGGTGGCGGAGATGGGGCGCTTTTACGGGATGCCCACCTGGGGCTACGCCGGGGATGCCAACAGCTGCGTCCTGGACGAGCAGGCTGCGGCCGAGGCCACCTTCTCGATCATGGCTGCGCTGCTGGCCGGTAACAACCTGACCCACGATATCGGCTACTTGGAGAGCGGCAAGACCTCATCCCCGGAGCTGGTAGTGCTGTGCGACGAGATCATCTCGATGCTGCGCCGTTTCATGCGCGGCATCTCGTTGGATGAGACATCCATGGCGATGGAGGTCATCCACCAGGTTGGTCCCAACAACGACTACCTGAGCACCGACCATACCCTGGAGCATTTCCGCCGGTTGTGGCGGCCGGCGCTATTCAGCCGCCTGGGAGGCGAGGAGTGGGAGCTAGCAGGCGGCAAACCGCTGGGTGAGCATCTGAGGGAAAGGACGGTCGCGATCATGGAGCAGCACCGGCCGGAGCCTTTGCCTGACAACGTGAGCGCGGAGATCGATTACATCTTGAGAAGCGAAGGAGACTGAGCGTGCGGACAGCCAAGGGGTACGTGCCTGCGGGCCGCGCCGCGACGCTTGTCCCGGCATCCACAGCAGATAGTCGTCTCTCAAGCCGGGGGGAGAGCCGGTAAAGTGGCCGGCTCAAGAGGGCTCTCGGCGCCGAGCGACCAGACCAAGCCGGCGAGGTTGCTACCGCTGGACGCCCTGCGCGGCGCTATCATGGTCCTGATGGCCCTGGACCATGCCAACTCGCTCATCGCCCACGGCAAGCTGGAATTCGAGCTGTGGGCCGATCAGTTTCCCCACTATGCGGGTGATGCGCTGACATTCCTCACCCGTTTCGTCACCCACGTGGCGGCGCCCGGCTTCTTTTTCCTCATGGGTGCCGGCATGGTGCTGTTCGCGGTGTCCCGCCGCCGGCAGGGATGGGGCAACCCGCGAATCATGCGTCATCTTGCACTGCGCGGGGCGCTGCTGATCACCCTCCAGTTCCTGGTGGAGAACCCGGCCTGGAGGATTGGGCAACCGCCCGACCCCAACATCTACTTTGGCGTTCTCTACTGCCTGGGCGGCGCCATGATACTGGGCGCTCTGCTCCTGCGCCTGCCCACAGGCTGGCTGGCCGGCCTAGGCGCGCTGTTGGTCGTATCAACCGAGTTGCTGTTGCCAGAGAGTAGAGGCGGATATGTCCAGTATGCGCCTCTACTGCGCATGTGGCTGCTCCCCGGTTACACTCAAGGGATGTTCGTGCTCTATCCGGTGATGCCGTGGCTGGGAGTGACAGGGTTGGGGATGGCCTACGGCCGGTGGCTGGCTCGGGACCGGGAGACCGCTTGTCGGTGGGCACTGTGGTTGGGCGCGGCCGCGCTCCTCCTCTTCGTACCTCTGCGCCTGCTCAATGGCTTTGGCAGCATCCGGCCGCTGCAAGATGACGGCTGGATTGCGTTCCTCAACCTGGTCAAGTACCCACCCAGCATTGCTTTCCTGCTGCTGACCCTGGGGGCGGATTTGCTGATCTTGGGCCTCTTCGCCCGGGCGGCCGAGGCCACACTCCGGCCGCTGGTTATCCTGGGCCGTACGCCGCTGTTTTTCTACCTGACCCACCTGTACCTGTACGGCTATATGGGTCAATGGATCGACCCGGCCGGCATCGGCATCCCGCGAATGTACCCCTACTGGCTGCTGGGCCTGGCGATTCTGTTCCCCTTCTGCTGGCTCTACGGCCGGTTCAAGCAGAGCCGGCCGGCCGATTCGGTGTGGCGGTATCTTTGACTAGCGGGATGGCTGGGAGCCCGGGGCCCAGCGTGTCTGTTGTCAGGTGTCCGTGCCACGCAGTCGGCAAATCGAGCATAGGGAGTCGCGCGCCTTGAGACGTCTCCCCCGCATCGCCCCTCTGATCTTGCTGCTGGGCCTGATTGCCTCAGCGGCGGTTCGCGCGAATCGCCCGCCGCGAACCGGCCTGGAGGCCGAGCTGTTCCGCGGCGTCGAGTACCGGCGCGAGGCCCGCTCCTCACCACGGCCGCTCATGATCCACATCGTGGAGATCGATCTGTCCGCACCAGGAATCGAACTGCTGGTCACACCGGGCGACGAGGCCAGCGGGATGGACACGTACGCGAGCACCACCTCGGCCTTCCTCGCAACCCACGAACTGCAGATAGCCATCAACGGAAGCTTCTTCGAGCCTTTCCGCGCCGGAACCACGCCCTTCGACTACTATCCCAAGAACCGTGACCCGGTGAACGTGAAGGGGCTGGCGATCTCAGACGGGGAGACCTACTCCGACTACTATCCCGACATGCCGGCCCTCTGTGTCGCCCCGGATCGAGCGTGGATTCGCCATGGCTCATGCCCGGCCGATACAGTTCAGGCGCTGGCCGGGAGCATGGTCTTTGTCGAGGAGGGCGCTCCGACTGCCGGTGATGGGAGACTCCACCACAAGCAGCTGCACCCGCATACGGCCGTGGCGCTGGATGCACAGGGCAAGATACTCTGGCTGATCGTCGTCGATGGTCGCCAGAGCGACTACAGTGAGGGTGTAACCCTGGCCGAGCTCGCCCAGATCGTGTCGGAATTGGGCGCCGCCACGGCACTGAATCTGGACGGAGGTGGCTCTACAACCCTGGTGGTAGAGGGGCTGAGAGGGCCGCAGACTCTGAACTGTCCCATCCACACACGGATTCCCATGCGCCAGCGGCCGGTTGCCAATCATCTGGGGGTGTACGCGATGCCAATCAGGGAGAGCACGTACAGCCCAGACCATAGGCCAAGGCTCGTCGTTCCCGCAGAACAGGGTATCATACCAGCTGACTGGCTGCGCAGCGGCCGTGCAGCCAGTCAAGAGCGGACTAACACCGACTCACAGATTCC
>JAUVHW010000035.1 GCA_030593075.1 Ardenticatenales bacterium | reverse complement strand
TCTTGCTCCAGAAGCGAGAGGATTACCACACCTGGGGGGTGCCTGGTGGCGGTCTGGAGCCGGGCGAGCACCTACTGGATGGCGTGCGGCGCGAAGTGCGGGAGGAAACCGGAGTTGAAGTGGAGCCGGAGGAATTGCTGACCCTGCACTGGCGGCGCTGGCTGGGCCGGGATATCATAGTCTTCTCATTCCGTTGCCGGCCGGTGGGCGGCAGACTGCGAACCAGCCTGGAAACAACGAACGTGGGCTATTTCCCATTGGACGCGTTGCCTCAGCCGCCAGACCCGATCCAGCATGAGCGTCTGCAGCACGCGCTGAACGGTGGTAGTCGGTTTCGCTTCCATGCCCAGCGGGTATCCTTGGGCGCCCAGTTGGTGCGCGGAGCCAAGCTGGTCTGGCGGACGGCGCGCAACCGGGTTCAGCGCCGGCCGCCCTGGCGGCCCAGACCCTTCACCGTTGGCGCCTTTGCCACCATCTGGGATGATGCAGGCCAGGTCCTACTGCTCCACCGGCGGGACATGGATGCCTGGAACCTTCCCGGCGGCCGGGTAGAGCCTGGTGAATCACCCTGGGAGGCCTGCCGGCGGGAGATCGGTGAAGAGACTGGCTTGAGGACTCGGGTCGACCGATTGAGTGGGGTCTACACCAAGCCCCACAAGGACGAGATTGTTCTGAACTTCCACTGTCTGATCACCGGCGGCCGCCTGCGCCCCACCGATGAGGCCGATGGCGCGCGGAATTTCCCGCTGGATGCCTTGCCAGCTACCTTGTTGCCCCGCCAGCGCGAGCGAATCTTGGACGCGGCCGCCCCTTCTCGATGGCCGGTGGTCAAGAAGCAGGGGGCCGATTGGCTGCCCTGACCAAGCCTTTGCCCTGGGAGACGGACATTGCGAACCGACCTGATCAAAGCAGCACGAGGTGACGCTCCTGCCGACCTGGTGCTGACCAACTGCAGACTGATCAACGTTTACACCGGCGAGATTCACCAGGCCGAGGTAGCCATCCATGGGGGGTTGATCGCGGCCGTTGGCCAGAGCTTGCAGCCGGTCAAGGCCTCTGAAACGCTCGACCTAGGCGGCCGCTATCTGTGCCCCGGCTTTATCAACGCCCACGTGCACGTCGAGTCGTCGATGGTGATTCCCACCGAGTTCGCTCGTGCGGTGGTGCCGCGAGGGACCACCACTGCGGTTTCCGACCCGCACGAGATAGCCAACGTATGCGGCATGGCGGGCATACGGTACATGCTGGATGTGGCCGAGCACGCGCCGATGACCATTTTAGCGAATGCACCTTCGTGCGTGCCTGCCACTCACATGAGCACCTCCGGAGCGTCCCTCAGCGCCGAGGATCTGGCGGCGCTGCTCGACCACCCTCGCGTGCCCGGGCTGGCGGAAATGATGAATTGCCCCGGTGTAATCCTTGCCGTGCCGGAGGTACTGGCAAAGGTGGAGACCTACGCCAAGAGGCCGATTGACGGCCACGCGCCGGGGCTGACCGGGCGAGAACTCCAGGCATACGTGGCGGCCGGCATTGGGTCAGACCACGAGTGTGTCACGGCCGAGGAAGCGACCGAGAAGCTGCGATTGGGGATGCGACTGCTGATCCGCGAAGGCACGACCGCCCGCAACCTTGGTGCCCTGCTGCCGGCCGTAACCCCCGCCAACGCCCGTCGCTGCTGCTTCTGCACCGATGATCGACATCCGGTCGACCTGCTGGATGAGGGGGACCTGGACGTGCTGGTGCGCACCGCCATTGCCGGAGGTCTAGAACCGATCACTGCCATTCAGATGGCGACCCTCAATACGGCCGAGTGGTTCCGGCTCTGGGATCGGGGCGCCGTCGCTCCCGGCAAACGGGCGGACCTGGTTGTCTTTTCCGATTTGAGCGACCTCCGGGCTGAACTCGTCTTTGTCGGCGGGCGGCTGGTGGCGCGGGATGGGCAGATGGTAGTCGGGCGCACGCCGCCGGGGGTGGACGATTCGGCGGTGCGGAACACGGTGCGGCTGCCCGCCCTGACCGGGGAAGAGCTGGCACTGGACGTGCCGGCCGGGGACCGGAGAGTGCGCGTGATTGGCGCGTCGGGCGATCAGGTTGTCACCGAGCACCTGGTGATGGAGCCCACGGTTCGCGGGAGCGAAGCGATCGCCGACCCAGAGCGGGACCTGCTCAAGATGGCCGTGATTGAGCGGCATCGGCGCACTGGCAACCTGGGCCTCGGCTTTGTAAGCGGAATCGGTCTGCGGCGGGGCGCCATCGCCACCACCGTTTGCCACGATCACCACAACCTGATCGTGATCGGAGCGGACGATGCCTCCATGATGACGGCTGTGAGAGCTGCGGCAGAGATGGGCGGCGGCGAGGCAGTGGCTGTTGGAGATAGAGTCATGCAGACGTTGGCGCTGCCGATTGCAGGCCTGATGAGCGACCGGCCGCTGGAGCAGGTTCGCCAGCAGCAGGATGCTATGCTGGAGGCTGCGGCCGAACTGGGGTGTCCCCTGCACGATCCATTTATGACCGCCAGCTTCCTAGCGCTGGAAGTGATACCGGCGCTCAAGCTCACCGACCAGGGATTGGTGGACGTGGACCAGTTCGAGTTGGTGGATTTGTGGGTCGACTGAAGCGTAGCGGTACACCCGGTGCGCTCCCGGCTCACGGCCGGGGTGCCCCCACAGCAAATAGACCCACCGCCACTGCCGCTACTGCCACGGTGGAGGGAAGCAGCAGGCGGTAGTTTGGGCCCCACTCGCTCTTATAGTAATCGCGGGTGAGAGAAAGGCAGAGGTGTAGCGGCGAGAGCAGCACGCCCAGGAAACCGCCAGAGTAGGCTAACGCGACCGCCCCCATGCTGAGTTCCTCGGCCATCAGCGTGGGCAGGATCACCGGGAAACTGACGCCGAAGGCTCCGGCCGCCACACCCGTCAGCAGCCCCGCCAGCAGGGGGACAAAGAAGAGGATCAGCGGCCTTGGGATTCCCGCGGCCGCCAGCGCCGGAGGAATGGGGGCTACCGCCCCTGTAGAGTGCAGGACCTGGCGAAACAACATCACCGAGAGGATCAGAAGCAGCGGCCTGAGTGAGGTGCCGGTTCGCAGAATCCGCCACAGCTGTACCGGACTCACACGGTTGACCAGAACCAGGAGCACAATAGTCGCGAGCAGGCTGAGGAGCAGGTCGATGTGCAGGACGACGGAGAGCAGTATGACCAGTGCAATGGGCCAGATGCTGGTCGCTAGCAGCCCGAGACTGCTCCGGTCGCGGGCGCTACTCTGCCCCTCGGCCCGGCGCTCTATGGGCGCCAGCCCGACCCATATGCCGGCCGCAATTGCCGTCGCCGTCAGCGGCCACTGACTCAAGGTCAGGGCTCGCGGCGTCACGCCCAGCAGGGCGGCCGCCATGATGAGGGAGGGGTAAGTCGGGAGGATCCACTCCCACACGTGTCGGAACCAGTAGTTCACAAAGGTCTTGCGGTTGCTGTTTACCTGCAACTGGTCCCCGATCTCGTCGACCATCGGAGCAGAGAACATGGCTCCTCCCACCATCGGCAGCATGCCAATCAGGGCAGGAATGACGGCCATGATTACCCGGCCGTCGGGGAGTAGCTGCTCCAGAGAGCGTAATAGGCCTTCCAGCTTGGCAGTAGCTTTGAGGATGGCACCCAGGCTGAGGATGAGAGTGAGGGCAGCCAACAGCCGCAGCGTGATGGGGTCCGCTAGCGCATCTAACCCGTCTTGAAGGAACTCAGCTGGAGACCTGCCAAAGAGCAACCCAATAGCGACCGACGCCAGCAGCAGGACTGCCCCCAGGTGCCACCGGCGCCACAGGAGAAACAGAATGCCAATCAGCAGGGCCAGGAGCTTCAGCAGGTCTAGCATGACGCCTCAGGATGGCAGCTAGCGTGGCGATGGCAAACGGTCAGTCCGCACTGGCTACCAGCTTAATCTGGATTCTCCGGTGGCGGGGTCCGTCGAACTCTGCCAGGTAGATGCCCTGCCAGCTGCCTAGCTGCAGCGAACCCTGCTCCACCAGGACAAGCAAGCTGGCCCCCATGAGCGAGGCCTTGAGATGGGCTGGGGAGTTGCCCTCTCCGTGCCGGTGGCGCGGGTCGGCAGGAGCGATGTCTTGCAGAGTCAGCAACATGTCGCGCCGCACATCTGGGTCCCAGTTCTCGTTCAGCGTCAGGCCGGCCGTGGTGTGGGGGACGAACAGGGCACAGAGCCCCTCCCTGAACCCGCTCTGATGGATCCTTTCCTGTACCTGCTGGGTGATGTCCACCAGTTCGGTCTTGGCGTGCGTCTGGATCTTGAGTGTGATCATCTGACTGGGAGCCCGGTGGCGATTGGCTGTATGGTCGCTGCTGTTCGTGCTCCTGGCTGCGGAGCGGCCGGGGTTTGGCTCCACCAGGCCCGACTGGACCACGCCGGGGCAGGTGCCGCGAGGGCCCGGTGCCGACTGTCCGGTATGCGACACGAAACCGACCGGAGGGGCTGCCGGCCGGCGGTGAAAGCCAAGGTAGGCTACCAGCCGTACTGAAGCCGAGCCACCAGCCGATGCGGCAGCCCGTGTTGGCGCATTCGGTTCTGGGTTTCCTCGATAGGGTATTCGGTCCGGCGATGCTCCCAGGTCATCGCGTCGGTGTCCAGAAGGGCATAGCCGGCACGCGGGTCCGAGTCCCGCGGCTGGCCGACGCTGCCCGGATTGATGATCAGCCGGGCGTTGCCCAGCTCAACGGGCTCCCCGTATTGCGGGAAGCGAACCAAACAGTCGCTGTTGGCCACATCCTGCTCATACAGCACGGGCGTGTGGGTATGTCCCACGAGGCAATAGTTGTTCTCAAAGTGCATGAAATTGATATAGGCAACAAGGGGGTCCAAGATGTACTCCCACACCGGTTGCCGAGGGCTGCCGTGAGCAAGCGTAAACTGCCCCATGTTCCTCAGACTGGGCAGTGCCTGCAGATACTCGCGGGTCTCGTTGGTCATCATCTGCTGGGTCCAGGTGGCGGCCGCTCGGGCGTCGGCGTTAAAGCTGGCCAAGTTCAGCTTGCCCAGCGCTGCCCAGTCGTGATTGCCAGACAGACAGACAAGCTCGTACTGGCGCAGCAGCGCCACACAGTCGTTTGGATCCGGTCCGTACCCCACCACGTCTCCCAGGCACCAGAGAGCGTCGAATTGCCCCGCGTCCGCAATCACAGCTTCGAAAGCAGCAAGGTTGGCGTGTATGTCGGAAACCACCAGGTAGCGCATGAGTGCACCGTTCAGACTGGCGGGAACTATACCACCGGGTCGGCCAGGGCGCAAGCTCCAGGGTGCTTTGCCCGGGAATGAGCTTGCTTCCCAACTCTGCGGGAGTATAATCTGATTGGAGTACAGTAAGCAGTAGATTGACCGGATGAGCGCAGGTCTCGACCGTGCCGATTCACGACGACCGGATGCTGGATTTCGTGAGCAATAGCGCCACTCAGACGAAGCGGCTGGGGGTGCGGTTGGGCGAGTTGCTGCAGCCAGGTGACTTGATGTGTCTGGAGGGTGACCTGGGGGCAGGCAAGACCTGTCTGGCGCGCGGCATCAGCCGGGGGTGGGGCGCTTCCCGTTCGGCGACCAGTCCCACTTTCACCTTGGTCAACGAGTACCGTCGCACCTCCGACAGCCTTCCTCTGTTTCATGTGGATTGCTACCGGCTCCGAGGGCCACGGGACGCGCTTGAGATTGGGCTAGACGATGTTCTCGATCAGCCAGGGGTGGTTATGATCGAATGGCCCGAGCGCATTGCGGACATCCTGCCTTCCGAACGGCTCTGGATCACTCTGCGTTGGTCAGCCACCACCAAGAGGGGGTTCTACCTTGCAGCCAGCGGGCAACGGTACCAGGAGTTGTTGGCTGACTTCCGGCGGAGTGCCTTTGGGGGCTGATCGTGCTGCTGGCTATTGACACTGCTACCCGCACCCTCAGCCTGGCTCTGCACGACGGAGAGCAGATCGCTGCAGAGCTCACCTGGAAGAGCGCCAACTACCATACTGTGGAACTCGCTGCCAGCCTCGCCGCAATGCTGGGCCGGGCGGACATCACTCCGGCCGACCTGACTGCGGTTGCCGTGGCACTAGGGCCTGGCTCGTTCACGGGGTTGAGAGTCGGGCTGGCGTTGGCCAAGGGACTGGCATTGGCCAACAATACCCCCCTGGCCGGGGTACCCACCTTGAACATAGTCGCGGCTTCCATTGGGCCAGAGGATGTTCCGCTCTGTGCGGTCCTGCAGGCCGGCAGGGGGCGAATCTGCGCCGGCCGCTACCGGTGGCGAGGGGGAGAGTGGCGCCGCGACGGAAAAGCAGTTGTCACTACCTGGGAGAAGCTGTTGGCCGACTTGGACGATGCTACCTTGTTCGCCGGCGAGATTGACGCCACCGGCGTCAAGCTGCTGCGTCGTCGCCGTTCAAAGGCCTACCTGCTCTCTCCGGCGGCCGGACTGCGTCGGGCGGGTTTCCTGGCCGAACTTGGCTGGGAACGCGTCAAGCGGGACCGCATGGACGACCCCGCTACGCTGGCCCCCATCTATCTGCACACACCGTGATCCGGCCCCCTTTTCCCTACCGGTTGCGGCCCATGCGGGCGGCCGACATTCCCCGTGTGTTGTCGATTGAGAACCAGGCTTTCGCCACTCCCTGGCCGGCGAGTGCCTACAGAGAGCAGCTGAGGGAAGACGGTCGCTCTCGCTGTTTCGTGCTGGAGAGGGTGACGGGGGAACTGTTGGGCTATGGGTGCCTCTGGTTCGGGGTGGATGAAGCGCACCTGAGCACTCTCGCTGTGGCCCGTCCCCTGCGCGGCCGGGGGCTGGGAGAACTGCTCCTGATCGCGCTTATAGACGAGGCCATTGCCAGGGGCGTGGTGCTGGTGACCTTGGAAGTTCGCGTTTCCAATCGAGCAGCACAGGCGCTCTATGCCAAGTGTGGGCTAGAGGTCGTCGGCCGGCGCAAACGGTACTATGCGGACAACCATGAAGACGCGTTGATCATGACAGTCGAACCGCTGGATGCGGCCTACAGGGCTCGCCTGGCGCGGCAGCAGATTGATCTTTTTACCCGCCTGGAGGGCGGCCTGGCACCGGCCGGGATTCCTGACCGCGCTCGGGTGCGGCGCAAGACGGAGGGCGTATGAGCAAGATCCTAGTCACCGGCGGGGCCGGTTTCATTGGATCCAACCTGGTCCGACAGCTGGCCGGGGCCGGCCACGAGGTCACCGTCTACGACAACCTGGCCCGGAGTGGCGCGGAGGCAAACCTGGATTGGCTCAGGGGCACGCTTGGGCACCGCTTCCGTCTTGTGCGCGGGGACGTACGTGACTGGGAGACGGTGAGACAGGCGGCCGTCGGCGCCGAGCGCATCTATCACCTGGCGGCGCAGGTGGCTGTGACCACCTCGGTAGCCGACCCGCGGGAGGATTTCGAGATCAATGCGCTGGGTACCTTCAACCTGCTGGAGGCAGCCCGCACCGCCGCGAACGACCCTATCTTTGTCTATGCTTCCACCAACAAAGTGTACGGTGGAATGGAAGAGGTAGCCATCGCAGAGGGTCCAACTCGCTACCGCTACCGAGACCACCCGGCCGGTGTGTCAGAGGATGCTCCGCTGGATTTTCACTCCCCTTATGGCTGCTCGAAAGGAGCGGGCGACCAGTACACTCGCGATTACGCCCGTATCTATGGCTTGCGCACGGTGGTGTTCCGGCAGTCGTGCATCTACGGACCGAGGCAATTCGGAGTGGAGGACCAGGGGTGGGTAGCGCACCTGCTGATCGCAGCCACCCTGGGCTGGCCAATCACCATCTACGGGGATGGCAAACAGGTGCGCGACTTGCTCCACGTTGATGACCTGTTGCGCGCCTACGAGCTAGCAGTACAGGACATCGATACCACGGCCGGGCGGGTCTACAACCTGGGCGGCGGCCCGGATTTCTCGCTCTCTATCTGGGCGGAATTCGGCCCGCTGCTTGAGGAGTTGATGGACCGGCCGGTTCCTATCCACTACAGCACTGATTGGCGGCCTGGTGACCAGAAGGTCTTTGTCGCTGACGTGCGCAGAGCTGAGCGAGATCTCGGCTGGCGGCCCCAGATCTCGCCACAGGAAGGTATATCGGGCCTGCACCAGTGGGTGCAGGCCAATCGCGATCTCCTGGCACGAGTACTGGGTCATAGGGACCCAGCGAGTCCCTCTCACTGAGAGGTTTTGCCTATTTGCTCTTTTGCCTTGTCGTGATAGAATCGAATGCAAAGGAAAGGATGGGAAAAGCATGAAGTGCTTGGCTGCGCGCTGGTTGTGGCGCGCCGTCATCCTTGCAGCCGGGGTGGTCTTGTGGCTGTCTGCGCCAGCGGATTCTGTATGGGCAGACGGTGGACCACCGAACCTGGAACAGACTATCGTTCAGCTGGATGTTCAGCCGCTGATAGTCTCCCCCGGCGCGCCTCTGACCTACACCCTCACCTTGAGCAACCCGGCCGGTATTGAGCAGTCGCTCATCGTCAGCGCGACTCTGCCGCCAGGCTTTGAGTTGCCGCTGACCGGCTTGCCATCGGGCGCTTCCTATGATTTGCGGTTGGGGAGCCTTCAATGGTCCGGGGTACTGGCGGCCAAAGGGGAGCACACGTTGGTCTTCTCGGGCCTGGCTCCGTCGGGGCCGCTGGCGAACGGCTGGCTGACGACCTACGTAGCAATGGATGACGGGAGTCAGGTCGCGCACCTCTCGGCATCGGGGTGGGCGGGGACTACCCCCACCGCCGCCTTTTCCTACACGCTTGGCCTGACTCCAGACGGTTGGCCGCAGGCCGGGCTAGTGCAGTTCACCGATCTTAGTGGTGGAACCGGCCCGCTCAGCGCGTGGTGGGACCTGGGGGACGGGACCACATCCATCGAGCTGAACCCCGCCCACAGCTACCAGGCCGGCGGCGACTATATGGTTCGTCTCACCGTCGCCAACCCAAGGGGAGCTAGCAGCGTTACCCAGATACTCTCCATTGGCGGCAGCCCCGACCAGTCGGCGCTCAGCCATGAGATTCCGGTGAGCGATGACACACCAGCGGTCGGACAGCTGGTCTACTTTGGAGACCCCTCTCACACAATCTCGGCGACCGTCGTTTGGGGTTTTGGGGATGGAGCCACTGCTGGCGAGGCGGCGCCGGCATATGTTTACGAACAACCTGGTGTCTACACCGTCACCCGCGTGCTGGGTGAAGGCGCCACGGCTGTCCAGTCGTCCCGAGTCCTGAGAGTCGGCTATCCGCCGCAGGCCAGCATCTACGTTGCTGCTCCGGCCGTCTCCGTGGGCGACCTGGTCACATTCACAGCTCTCACCTCTGCCCCGGAGGTGACCGGCTACCACTGGGATTTCGGCGACGGGAACACCGCCAGCCACGGCTATGTGGCTCACAGCTACGGCATGCCCGGCAGCTATTCCGTGACGCTGACCGTCAACAACGATTTCGGAGTGGCCCTCGACACGCTCACACTGAGTGTCTCATCGTATGTGGTCTATCTGCCGCTGGTGGCAAACAATGCCGTGATGCCATTAGTGGTAGAACCAGCTGCCGAATTGGAGTCAGATCCCTCGCTCCCGGCCGATCCGCTAGCACGAGAGATGCTGCAGGCCATCAATGCAGAGCGGGAGGCAGCCGGCTTGCCGGTCCTCGCATGGTCGGATCAATTGGCCCGTTCGTCGGAGCACCATGCTGAAGATATGGCCGCCAACTGGTTCACAGGGCACATTGGTTCCGATGGCGCCCGCCCCATAGATAGGATGCGTCAGGCCAGCTACGAAGGCGACTATGCGGGCGAGTGCACCGGCTGGGGTTTCGATAACGTCGAGGATGCAGTCGCCTGGTGGATGACCAGCGCCCCGCACCGCATCATTGTTCTCTCCTCGGTAGCCACTGAGATGGGGGGAGCCTACACCTACGACCCCAACGCCCCTAACGTGCACTACTGGGCGGTCGACTTTGGGGCCCAATAGGACTGTACTGGCAGAGGCAAGAGGGGGCAAGTCCGATTCCACCGGGCAGACCGATAGCCGGCCGCACGTTCTTGCCGGCTCATCACAGAGACAAGCTGGCATCACTCGATTGCCCCCGGCGACATCGGTGCGGGCCTGGGACGCCCGCGTCGGCAGCCGGTAGCCTCGGGCGCGCCCAACCAATGTGACCCTGGCGCAGAGTCCCAACACTGCAAGCTGAACGAAAAACGGGGCTGAGGGGGCCGGCGGTGGCGGCTGTGGCGGCTGTGCTCCTTGCAGGAACAACCAAAGGGGCTATAATCCGCCGCCAATGGCAACCGAGTGTTCACAGGAGAGCGCACGCTGATGGACAAACCCTTTGCTCCGTTGCGCACGCCATCCCCTCCCAGAAACGCCCCCCAGGTCACGGCCGCCGGCGGAGATGCGGATGACGGGAGCGTGCTCCGCACCGTGCTGGACAGCGGGCTGACAGTCCTGGTCAGAGGAATGCACCATGCTCCGGTAGCAACCTTCTGGGTATTCTACCGCGTGGGTAGCCGGAACGAAGTGCCCGGCATTACGGGCATCTCCCACTGGACCGAGCACATGATGTTCAAAGGGACGCCGGCATTTCCAGGCGGTGTATTGGACCGGGCCATTTCGCGTGTCGGCGGGCAGTGGAATGCAATGACTTCCACTGACTATACTGCTTACTATGAGACCATGCCGGCGGGTGAGATCGACCTCGGTCTACAGATCGAATCTGACCGGATGGTGAACTCGCTTTTCGACTCCGACGAGGTCTCCTCGGAGCGTACGGTCATCATTTCTGAGCGGCAGGGCAGCGAGAACCAGCCGCTGTTCCTGCTGGAGGAAGAGGTTCGGGCGGCCGCGTTTCGCGTGCATCCGTATCACCACATGATCGTCGGGGACATGGCTGATCTGCAGACCATCAGCCGGGACGACTTGTACACTCATTACCGGCATCACTACGCTCCCAGTAACGCCATTGCTGTCGCGGTAGGCGATTTCGACCGTGACTCCATGCTAGCGCGGATTAGGGAGTCGTTTGGCGGGCTCCAGCCAGGTCCGGAGCCGCGCCCGATTCACCGCGTGGAGCCCGAGCAGAAAGGGGAGCGACGAGTAATCGTCGAAGGCGAGGGCCAGACGGCATACCTGCTGATGGCCTGTCGTGCTCCTAGCGCAACCCAAGCCGACTTTTTTCCGCTCTCTGTGCTGGGATCCGCGCTTCTGGGCGACGGCGCCATGGGTCTGCCGGGTGGCGGAGGGTCCAACAAGAGTTCGCGGTTGTACAAGGCGCTGGTGGAGACCGAGCTGGCGGCCAGTGTTGGGGGAGGTATGTCGCCGACGATAGACCCGTTTCTCTTTGCTGTGACGGTTACGTTGCGGGCCGGCCGCGAGTTGCCGGAAGTGGAAGCGGCTCTGGATGCCGAGTTGGACCGCCTCCTGACCACCAGCCCCGTTACCGAAGCGGAGCTGGCTCGGGCCATCAAGCGAGCCAAGGCCGCTTTTGTCTACAGCAGCGAAAGCGTCACCAACCAGGGCTTCTGGCTGGGGCTAAGCGAACTAGCGGCCGGCTCGTACACTTGGTTCGAGAGCTACCTGGACAGCTTGACGACGGTGACTGCGGACGATGTGGCGCGGGTGGCGGCCGCCCACCTGCGCCGGCCGGTGCGGACCGTCGGCTGGTACGTACCCACCGACTCCGAGAAACGGTTGGATTCAGCCCTTCAGCCATCTGACCTCCCGCCAGTTCAACCGGAGATGTAATGGTCAGATCTAGTTCAGAAGCCGCCTCCATCCCCGGCCCACACGACATTGAGCGGCAGCTGTTGAGCAGTGGAGTGGTGGTCCTCATGCGCGAGAACCACGCCTCCCCTTCGGTCGTCATCGACGGGTCGCTGCACATGGGTGCCGTGGACACGCCCGCCGCGAAGGCGGGACTGGCAAGGTTCACTGCCTCGGCCCTGCTGCGGGGAGCGGGGAGGCGCTCCTTTGCGCAGATATTCGAGGAGATCGAGTCAGTCGGCGCCAGCTTGAGCTTCAGCGCAGGACAGCACGTTACCGAGTTTGGCGGCCATTGCCTGGCGGAGGACGTGGACCTGCTGCTGGACATCCTGCGGGACGCGCTGTGCGCTCCCACTTTTCCGGCCGAACAGGTGGAGAAGCTGCGGGGTCAGATCATCACTGGACTGCAGGTCCGGGCGCACGATACACGCTACGTCGCCGGGCGCGAGTTTGGCAAGCTGGCCTATCCGACGGAGCACCCCTACAGCCGGAGCGCTGACGGCACCGTGGATACTGTCAGCGCCTTGGTTCGAGAGGACATCGCCGACTTCTGGCGGCAGCATTGTGGCCCGCGCGGCATGATTGTCTCGGTGGTGGGGGATGTGGAGGCCTCGGAGATGATTGGCAAGCTGGAGGACCGGCTGGGCCTTGGGAGCCTGCCGGCCGATTTCGCCGAGCAGTCGCCGCAAGAGGGACTCCCTCCTGCTACCGCTTTGACAGCCATCCAGGAGCATCACGTTCACGTGCCGGGCAAGACCCAGGCCGACATAGCTCTGGGCAGCGCTGGCCCTCCTCGGGCGGCCGAGGATTACCAGCACGCCCGATTGGCCAACACCATTCTGGGTGTCTTTGGCCTGATGGGCCGGCTGGGTGACAATGTGCGCGACAGGCAAGGATTGGCCTACTACTCGTACAGCGAGCTGCGCGGCGGGCTGGGTCCCGGGCCCTGGCTGGTCCGCGCCGGCGTGAACCCGGCGAATGTCTCCCAGGCTATCGACAGCATACGGGACGAGATACGCAGGCTGCAGACAGAGCCTGTTCCGGCGGACGAGCTCGCCGACAACAAGAGCTTCCTCGTTGGCTCGCTGCCGGTCCACCTGGAAACCAATCACGGGGTTTCGGCTACCATCCTGAACATGGAACTGTATGGACTGGGACTGGACTACCTGCAGCGCTACCCTGAGATCATTGAGGAGGTATCGGCGGATCAGGTCCAGGCAGCCGCGCAAAGGTACCTGGACCCTGAAGCCCACGCGCTCGCCGTCGCCGGGCCGCAGATCGAGAACGAGTAGCACGGGCTAACTGGAGCTCACGTGGTGCGGGTAGGCGTAGACCTGGTAAGAGTTGAGCGGATTGCCGCCCTGATCGAAAGGTACGGCGACCGGTTCAGCCACCGGGTCTTCACCGCCCGCGAACTGGCCGCCTGCGGTCAGCGGCCGGAACGGCTGGCGGCGCGCTTTGCCGCCAAGGAGGCAGTCTCCAAGGCCCTGGGCACGGGGATAGGGCAGGTTAGCTGGCGGGAGATCGAGATCATTTCGGAGGACGGCGGCCGCCCGGAATTGCTGCTAGGTGGCGCGGCGGCCGAACTGGCAGCCGAACTGGGGCTGCACGAGTGGGCTGTCAGCGTCTCGCACACTCGGGAGCAAGCAGTCGCTTTTGTAATTGCTGCTGGCTAGCCACGCCGCGGGACGTGGCAGGCTACTTTGCCGGCAACCTGGCACCCAAATCACCAGCGGCGTCGTGCCCAATCATCATCCCCCCAGCCATGCTCGCCGATCAGGGGGACGAACATCACCGGCGTGGAACGCTCGGTGTGCCATTCCTTCCCTCGCCGCTCCCAGGTTTCCAGGACCTGGTTGCCCAGACTGCCCACTGGGGCCACGATTCTGCCCCCCTCTGCCAACTGATCCTTCAGCGGAGAAGGGACAGAAGGAGCGGCCGCGGTTACAATGATGGCGTCAAAGGGCGCCTCGCCTGGTGCCCCCTGGGTGCCGTCCCCCACGAGCACCGTCACGTTCGAATGCCCCAACTCACACAGAAGCTCGCTTGCCCTGGCTGCGAGCGCAGCGTGCCGCTCGATGGTGATGACCTGTTCCACCAGGCAGGATAGCACGGCCGCCTGATACCCCGACCCGCACCCGACCTCCAGCACCTTCTCGCTGCCCTGCAGCCGCAGCATCTGGGTCATCAAGGCCACGATGTAAGGCTGGGAGATTGTCTGTCCCTGTCCAATTGACAGCGGTCCGTCCCAATAGGCCATGTGCCGCATGTCCTCAGGCACAAAGAGATGGCGGGGTACTAGGCCCATAGCATCCAGAACCCGTTGGTCGGTGAGGTTGCGTCTGGCAAGTTGCTCCCGGACCATCTGCTCGCGCCGAGCCTCGGGATCGAGTGGTGGGGCGTTCATCGGGGGCGTACCAACGCTGCTCGGCTGCTGCCCCAACTGCACCGAGCCACCACAGCTGCGCCCGGGCGGCGTCTCCCCTGCTCTGGGCCGGTATCCATGGCGCTGGTCTGTACCGTCTATGTAGGTGATGAGCGGGCTGCCAACTGAGTCAAAGACGCAGGCATTCTATCACCCGGCTCTAACGCCGTCAATCTGCGAATGTGCGGTGATCGCGAGTTCCCAGCACCTGCCCCCGGCGGACAGGACGGAGAACACTCCCATTCCAATGATCCAACTCTCGGCCCATGACGAATCGGCTGCGGCCGTGGGAGACGCTTGTCCAACATCGCGGCCTCAGAATCGCCATTCGGATTGCCGGGCATCGAGCATCTGTGGGCCCGGCCGACGACCCAGCGCGCCGGCTCCTGGCGGGGAGCCGACACTCTGCCGGCCACCCAGATGCTCCTGCAACAGGGCGCCAGGTTACCTGGCCGCAAACCCAGCCCACCGGCCTTCGCTGGCGTAGCGCGGCTTCCATAACCTGCCAGCCAGGCGTTGCAGAAGCCGGGTCGCGGGCAGCAGGGGGGAACGCGCCGACAGGCAATCGTGAAATGGGGCTTCTCGGCCGAGTTCTGAGGGTTGACAAAACCCGGAACTTGTACTATAATACTAATGAACTAATGCGCTAGTCCAATGTGACACGATGAATCTGCACATTGAGCCCGAGAGCAAAGTGCCCATCTATATTCAAGTTGAGGAGCAGATTCGCGCTTTGATCGCGGCCGGCCAGCTGCGGCCGGGAGACCAGTTGCCGACCATCCGGGGGCTGGCCGCCGACTTGCGCGTAAACTATAACACCATCGCCCGCGTCTACCTGGATCTGGATCGGGCCGGGGTCATCTCGACGCAGCGGGGCCGGGGCACATTTGTGGCCGGGGTGCCGGACAGCGAACAGATGGCCCGCGTGCGCCAGGAAAAGCTGCAGGCCATCGTGCGCTCGGCTCTGGACGAGGCTCGGACCCTGGGATACGCGCCCGGCGAGATCTCCTCGGTCTTTGCTGAGGGGATAGCACTGTGGCGGGAGAGCAACGGTGAGTGAACACAGACAACAGTGTCTTTGATAGCATAGGAGGTCAAGTGTGATGATAGTCAAGCCAGCCATACGAGGTACACGCAAGCCGCAGCAGTCACCGCACATCAGCGGCCCCGCCCAACTCATCTTTGCGGTTCTGGCGATTCTGTCCGGTCTGTTCGCCTTCCTGATGGCCTTGAACGGCGTCCCCCCGGCCTGGATCGTGGCAGAGATCACAGTCCTGAACCTCATTGGTCTCTACGTGCTGCTGGCGTTCAAGATTGCCAGCCAGTGGGAGAAGGCCATCGTCCTGCGCCTGGGGTATTTCGTGGGCCTCAAGGGGCCAGGGCCCTTTTGGATCATCCCCATCGTCGATACCATCCCCGCCTGGGTGGATCATCGCGTGATGGTCACCCCCTTTACGGCCGAGCGCACGCTGACCAAAGACACGGTGCCAGTGGACGTAGATGCGGTGCTGTTCTGGCTGGTCTGGGACGCAGAGAAGGCCGCGCTGGAGGTGGAGGACTATCAAGCCGCCATAGCCTGGGCGGCGCAGACGGCGCTCCGCGAGATCATCGGGCAGATGAACCTGGCCGATATCCTGGTCGGCCGGGCCAAGATGGACGCCGAGCTGCAACTCATCATCGACGAGCGCACCACGCCCTGGGGCGTTACCGTCCAGTCGGTGGAGATTCGCGACGTCGTTATCCCCAACGCCTTGGAGGATGCGATGAGCCGGCAGGCGCAGGCGGAGCGGGAGCGGCAAGCGCGGGTGATCCTGGGCGAGAGCGAGGAGCAAATCGCTGGCTCCTTCGCCAAGGCGGCCGAAGCTTACAGCGACAACCCCACGGCTCTCCACCTGCGGGCGATGAACATGCTCTTCGAGGGTCTGAAGGAGAGAGGCGCGACCATCATCGTGCCCTCCAGCGCGGTGGATACGATGAACCTGGGCGGGATGATGGGCATGGCCTCCATGTCGGCAACGACGCCGCAGCTGACCCCGGCCGGAAAGACCGACGAGTAGCGCACTCGTGCGGGCGGGAGGCGATGGTGAAGGAACGAATGGTGAGCGAACGGGCTGCGGTAGCTAATCTGGTGACGGCCGAGACCTCTGGTTTCTTTACTCGTCACCATCGGCTGCTGGCTGACGGCCAGCACGTCGGGGAGCTTGTGGTCCATTGGCTGGCCGCGCGCGCCCTGTTCACCGACGCCGAGGGGCGGCAGCTAACCATGCGGAGAACCTCCTGGTGGCGGCGCGAGCACGAGCTTCGGGACGGCAACCGGTTGCTCGCCACCGCTGTCGCCCGCGCCCTGCGACGCAACATCGAGATCATGTTCGACGGCGAGGGCTTTGAGCTGCACGCGACCAACTTCTGGGGCAGCAGTTGGCAGCTGCTGGACGCTACAGGAGAGCCGGTGCTGACTCTGAAGCGGCAGCAGTTAGGGTTGCGGGCGCAGATTGCGGTCCAAGCGCCAGCGCACAGTGACCTACTGGCCTTTGCCTACTACCTGCTTGTCACGCGATGGCGGGATGCGCGCCGGAGGCACCACTGATAACCAGGCGGACCAGTTCGTGCGCCGCTGTCTCACCGGACCCGCCCAATGTGGCGGGTCTTTTCATGGCGGGGCAACTAGAAGGCAACGGCCGGACGACAGCAATTCCACACCAGCCTCAGATGCCTCCAGCGCTCAGCTATGCTCAGTTCATCTTCGGTGCACACGCTCTCGGCAACATCTCGAATGGTGCAATACGACGGTTGCCAAATCAAGTCCGTTTTACTATAATCGGATGCCGTATGGGGAAGTGTCGGAATTGGCAGACGAGCGTGACTTAGGATCACGTGGGGCAACCCGTGCGGGTTCGAGTCCCGCCTTCCCCATGCCTTCAGAGGTTGGATGTTGGAGGTTGGGCTGTGTCGTGCACACGGTAGCCGGCTTGCTGCATCCAACCTCTGCTTTCTGACTGCTGCAAAACGGAGAGCGCTTTGAGCTTACAGATCGAACAGATGGAGACCGAGAACCGCGAACTCGAGCTGACCGTCCAGGTTGAGGAATCGCGCGTACAGGATGCGGAGCGCAAGGTGGCCAAGCGGCTGGCCCGGGACTTGCGCATACCCGGATTCCGGCCGGGCAAGGCTCCGTTTCACATTGTACAGCGTTGGGTTGGTAGGGAGGCTCTGCGCAGCCAGGCCATAGACTCTATCACCCAGGATATCTACACCGAGGCCCTGGAGCAATCAGAGGCGGTCCCCTATGCTCCCGGGGCGCTCACTGACATTGACCTGGAGCCGCTAGTGCTCCACATCACCGTGCCGCTGCCGCCCGAGGTAGACCTGGGCGACTACCGTCAGGTGCGCGTTGACCCCCCTGAGGTCGAAGTGACCGACGAGCAGGTGAACGACGCCATGGAGGCGATCCAGGAACAGCACGCGCTGTTAGAACCGGCCGACCGGCCGGCCGCTGGCGGCGACGCAATCATTGCCAACCTCAAAGCGGTCCGCGACGAAGAGGTGCTGCTAGATCGCGAAGGCGCTGAACTGTTGCTGGACCCTGAGACACTCTATCCCGACACTCCGTTTGTGGATAATGTCGTAGGAATGTCGGCCGGCGAGGAAAAGACCTTTGAGATCACGTTCCCGGCCGATCCGGAAGAGGACAAGGACGACGAGAGCGAGAGCCGGCCGGTGACCTTCTCCGTGGCGGTGCAAGAGGTCAAAGCGCGTTACGTGCCGCCGCTCAACGATGGCCTGGCAAAAGAGGAGGGCTTTGAAACCCTGTTGGAGCTGCGGATGGACGTTCGTCGGCGCCTGACCGAAGCGACCCAGCGGCGGGCAGATGCCGAGCACGCAGACGAGGTTTTCGAAAGGATTCGGGAGGGAGCCACGGTAGCTTATCCGCCCGCGGCCGTCGAGCTGGAGACGGACAGAATCGTCGGGGAAATGGAGCAACGGGCCAAGCAGCAGGGGTGGGCGCTGGAAGACTATTTGAGCATCCAGGGCCAGACGCTCGAAGCATTGCGAGAGGACCTGCGTTCCGCGGCCGAGGAGCGGCTGGAGAAAAAGCACACCACAATCGCGCTGCTGCACGTTGAGCAATTGACCACTGGCGACGACGAACTCGAGCAACGGATTGACGAACGCCTGGCCAAAATGGGCGACGACCTCGACGAGGAGACCAGCGGGCGAATGCGGGAGTTGTATGCTTCCGAGCAAGGGCGCATGCTAATGTTCAATGACGTATTGACGGAAAAGTTCACCGAGCGCCTAAGAGCCATCGGCCGGGGTGAAGCGCCAGACCTGCCCGAGCCATCGGACGAAGAAGAGTAGAACCCACGCCAAGGAGATGCTGAGGATGCAGACACCACAATCGCTGATTCCGTTCGTTATCGAGACCACCGGCCGGGGGGAACGATCCTACGACATCTACTCGCTGCTGTTGAAGGAGCGGATTATCTTTTTGGGCACGCCCATCAGCGACCAGGTCGCCAACGTCATCGTCGCCCAGTTGCTCTATCTGGACCACGAGGACCCAACCAAGCCCATCTCGCTCTACTTGAACTCGCCGGGCGGCGCCATCTATGCCGGGATGGCCGTCTACGACACGATGCAGCAGGTGCAGGCCCCCATCTCTACCATCGCCATCGGCTTTACGGCCAGCTTTGGGACGGTGTTGCTCACGGCCGGCACAAAGGGCTACCGCTACGCGCTGCCCAACGCCACCATCCACCTGCACCAGCCGCTGGGGGGCGCCCAGGGACAGGCAAGCGACATCGAGATCCAGGCCAAAGAGATCCTTCGGCTGCGCGCCCAGCTGAACGACATCCTGAGTCACCACACCGGGCAGACGGTGGAAAAGATCGCCGATGACACGGACCGCGATTACTATATGACGGCCGAGGAGGCCATAGAGTACGGCCTGATTGACCAGGTACTCGATCCGCCCGCAAAAGAGGAACCCGAGAAAGACTAGCTGCAGCTTTCGCGGATCTGATATCCGTTCATCGCGGTAGCTCCACCAGCACTGCTAACCGGCCGCCCCAGCCTCTTCTGGGGCGGCCTTGTTGTTTGGCCGCCGGCGCGCCAGGTACAAGGCGGAAGAGAGCGAGCCTCCACTGGTTTGCCCGTAACGCCAAGCCCCGCACCGTGTTCTGACAGGTAGTGCCAGACGATCTCTCCACTTCAGGGATAGCAAGGTGACATCCGCCAAGATCATCCTCAACCCAATCGCGGGCCGGGGCCATGGCGCCAGGATCGAGCCCCAGCTGCGCGAACTCCTGTCGGCCGAGAGGCTCGACTTTGACCTGGCGCTGACGGCCGGACCATGGCACGCAGCCGAACTGGCCGAGCGGGCGGTGGAGGATGGCTTTGAATTGATCGTCGCTGCAGGGGGGGACGGAACCACTCATGAAGTGGTCAACGGCCTGCTAGCCGCATCGGGCAATGGAGAGGCCGGCACGTTGGGCGTCATCCCCATTGGTTCGGGCAGCGACTTTGCCCATGCGGTGGGCGTGCCTCCCGATCTACCTGGTGCCTGCCTGCGCCTGACCAACGGCAAAACCCAGGTCGTGGACGTAGGTCGTGTAGCCATGCCAGGCCAGCCGGACCGCTATTTCGACAACACGGTGGGCATTGGGTTCAGCGGAATCGTGACCCAGGAGGCCCGCAAGGTCAAGTGGCTGCGTGGAATCGCGCTGTACCTGCCGGTGGTGCTCAAGACCGTCTTTTTGCGACACCATGCGCCGCAGGTGACCATGCAGTACGATGACGAGGAACTTGCTCTTCGTGCGCTCATGATCTGCGTCGCTAACGGACCCCGCGAGGGGGGAGGCTTTCTCGTCGCCCCTGAGGCCCGGCCCGACGATGGAGTTTTCGACCTCATGATAGCGGGCGAGGTGAGCCGGGTAGCCATGCTGGGCCTCATCCCCCGCTTTATGCAGGGCACTCACGTCACGCACCAGGCGGTCACCATGGCCCGCGCCAAGCACGTCACCATCTCCTCCCCGGACAACCTGATCGCCCACGTTGACGGCGAAATGCTCTGCACCGATGCCCACCGCCTGGAGTTTGAGGTCCTCCCGCAGCGGCTGCGGGTGCGCTGCTGAGCAGAGTGACAGTGACGACCGGACTCCTGGCGGCCGCGGCGCTGGGATACCTGCTGGGAGCAGTGCCTACGGGCGTGCTATTGTGCAAGGCGTTGCGGGGCGTGGACGTGCGCCAGAGCGGCAGCGGGCACACCGGGGGCTTGAACGTCTCCCGGGTCGCTGGAGTCTACGCTGGCGTGCTGACAGCAGTGATAGACGCCGCACTGGGTGCAGCGGCCGTCGCTGGGAGCGCACTGCTGGTGGATAGCCCATGGGCGGTCAGCGCGGCCGGCGTGATGGCGGTGGTAGGCCACAATTGGTCCGTCTTTATCCGGTTTGGCGGGGGAATCGGCCTGTCTACGCTGGCCGGAGCACTGCTCTACCGCTCACCCGCGATTGGGCTGGGGGCTTTGGCTGCCTTGCTGCTGCTCTGGGTGGCCCTTACCCAACTGCTGCACGTTCATCGCGGGCGGGCCACAGTGTTGGCCATGGCGGCCGTCGGCCCGCTGCTGTGGGCGCTCGGGTTTCCGATTCAGGACGTCCTGCTCGGGGCACTGGGTGCGGCGGTGGCTATCATCAAGACGCTTTCCGACTGGAACCGGCAGTACGGCCCTCAGCCTGGCTAGCGCCGCTCCCACCGCCGGGTCCTGAACCGCGGCCGCCGCGCGCTTCTGGCGCGACCTCTCTACTCCAGGACGTGAATGTTCCTCTTGGCGCACATCTCCTTCAGGACCTTGGGCCAGACCGTGACGCTTACCTCGCCGAGGTGCGCCGTCCGCAGAAGGTACATGTAGGTCCGAGACTGGCCGATGCCGCCGCCAATCGAGAGGGGGATCTCGTCGTTCAGGATCGCCTGGTGGTAGGGCAGCTCAAGGTCCCTTTCGAGGCCCGCCATCTTCATCTGTGCGACCAGCGTCTCCTTGGTGACGCGGACTCCCATTGAGGTGAGTTCGTGGCGCCGCTTCGTGACCGGGTTCCAGACCAGGATGTCACCATTCAGGCCATGCATAGGGCGGCCGTCCTCGGACACGGTCTCTGTGATCCAGTCGTCATAGTCCGCGGCCCGCATCTCGTGCGGATAACCATCCTCGAGCGGCCAGCCGATGCCGATGATGAATACCGCCGGGTACTCTTGCAGGACATTCGTCTCCCGCTGCTTCCGCGGCAGGTCCGGGTACATGGCAAGGATGTCCTCGGCGTGTAAGAAAGTCAGCTCCTCCGGGATGTCGGGATACCTGTCAGTCTTGAGCTGCGGGAACTGCTCCTGGGCGAACTCCCCAGCGCCCCAGATGACCTTCCAGATTCTCCTCACCGTGTCCCTGAGGTAGTCGAGCGTGCGGTCCTCTTCCGTGATGACCTTCTCCCAATCCCACTGGTCCACGTAGGCGCTGTGGTCGTGGTCCAGAAAGTAGTCCTTGCGGACCGCCTTCATGTCGGTGCAGAGGCCCTCGCCGACGCCACAGCCGAACTGCTTGAGCGCCATGCGTTTCCACTTGGTGGCGGCCTGGACCACCTGGGCATTGATCGGCCGTTCGAGCCCCAGGCCGCAGGGGAACTCGATGGGTGTCCGGGAACCGTCCCGGTCAAGCATGTCGTTCACGCCGCTCTCGCGAGTCACGATCAGCGGGACCTGGACCATCTGCAGGTTCAGCTCCTTGCAGAGGTTCTCCTCTATGTAGCCCTTGACCGCAAAGAGAGCCTTCATGGTCTCCATCGGGGTCAGCAGGGAACTGTAGGCCTTGGGTAGGATTTTCTCCAGCTCGCCGTAATCCCCGATGCCCGGGCCGGCCAGGTCTGCCTTTTTGTCTGTCATCCACATACTCCTAGTTGCTTCGCGAATGCCGCAGGACCGGGGCCAAATACATCACCCTGGGCTCCTTACACCGCGTACAGTATGCCTCGACCTCCGATACGTGTCAACATCATTGGCTGCCTGGCCTTGTTACTCTCCTCGCGCGGGGGCGTGGCTTCCCACACCTTGCATGGCTTCCCCGTCACTCATCTCCATGTTTTCGCCCTGCCCAAGGAAGGACGCGGAAAACGAGCCCATCGCAGGTGACAGATGTAGGGGCTGGGCTTGGGGCGCTTTCGGCCCCGACCCCGCCCCGCGCGTTTCCGCCCTGCAGCACAGAACCACAGGGGAATCGCGCTCCACCCGTTTTTCGGACACCCTCGCCTGGCCCGTTTGACAGCCAATTTCAACTGTGCTATAGTGCCGTCAGAGGCTCTGTCCGGGTCCCACCGATCTTCATTCGGGCGGCGGCTTTTGATGCTCATGAAACCCCGACCAGCATACATCTGCTTCCGCGAGAGGCTCCTCGGCTAGCGCCGTTCGCTACCCTCGGTACACTATGAGCAGACGCCCGCGCTTCTCTCTCCATCCCCTCCGCCCAGCGCGCCCGTCTGCCTCCAATCGCTCTCAGAAACCACATCTGCTCCCGGTGGCCTGGTGCGTCGGGACCCAGCTTCGCCG
>JAUVHW010000271.1 GCA_030593075.1 Ardenticatenales bacterium | reverse complement strand
ATTGCCTGCCGAAAGGCGGTCCTATCGGGTTCACCCCTTCGCAGCGGAATGGCCCCCCAAAGCTCGAATAGGAACCGCAGTGCAGGGTTGTCCCAGTTCTCGGATTTCACAAAGCCTGTCAAGGGACGGGGCAGGAGGCGGGTGTAGACGATGGGGGTTTCGACAAAGTTGATGTGGTTGGCGACGATTATCAGGGGCCCCTGCGCCGGCACCCGCGCCAGTTGGGCGTCATCCACGCGACACATGAGGGTGGTCAGGCCCCTTATGACACTGTTCACGACCTTCGCGGTGATCGTCATTGGACGTGCTCCGGCGGCCGGCAGACCACTTGCATCTGGCGCGGCAGCAACTCAATATCCAGCTGCTTTCCCTCGGTAGCGATGGTCTCTCCATCCGCGTGGGCGGGCAGAGTCCCTTCGACGGCCGTGGCAACAATGCGCTGGGTTCGTCCTGTCTGGATCGCCGGGTGGGAGGCCTGCGTGCCCTTTAGGAAGCGAGGAATCAGCGCAAAGATGCGCGGCCGGCTGACCTGGCCCGCGATGCACAGGTGGAGGAGGCCATCGTCCGGCTGGCCCTGCGGGGCCATCATAAAGCCGCCTCCCATGCGCCGGCCATTCATGATCGACACCAACAGCGAAGGCTGGATGAGCGTCTGATCGTTGAATTCCATGCGTATGATGGGAGCCTGGTAGTAGAGAAAGACGGTCTTGAGCGTGGCGACCAGATAAGCGAGAAAGCCGTGCAGCCGCTCCATCTTTGCTGCCTCAAAGCCGACCGCTGCGTCAAAGCCGATGCCCACGCCGTTGCCAAAGTATCGCCCTTTTGGGTATTGACCACCCGTGACCCGGCCGACATCGATCACCTGGCGATGGTCTCCCAGCAGCACCTCGCACCCCGCCTCCACGCCCGGAGGCACGCCCACTCCAAAGGCAAAGTCGTTGCCGGTGCCGACGCCTATCATGCCCATGGCGCACTCGGCCGCACCACCCTTCTTGGCCCGCATCAACCCGTTCAGCACCTCGTTTGCGGTGCCGTCGCCGCCCACCGAGACCACGACGTCATAGCCGGAGAGAGCAGCTTCCTCTGCTAGCTCGG
Source organism: Ardenticatenales bacterium (assembly GCA_030593075.1). Lineage (GTDB taxonomy): Bacteria > Chloroflexota > Anaerolineae > Promineifilales > UBA4811 > JAUVHW01. The sequence goes on along the minus strand of JAUVHW010000271.1, from coordinate 3,480 downwards.
CCGCGTGCCAAGGGCACTCGGTGCGCACCACGTCATACTCGAGGCCCTGGCGGTATAGAATCTGGTCGACCTGGTCGCCGGCCGCATCCCCATTGCCCCTATCGGCCGTCGGGTTAACTATTATCTTGTATCTGCTCATCCGCCAGCACCCTCCTTCGGACTGGGTTCTGCGCTCCTATGCGGGCAGCTATCTCTGCTGGGCAGCTGTCTCTACCGGCCAGCAATCTCTGCTGACCAGCGATCTCCGCTGGCCAGCTATCGCTGCCCTGACCGAGAGCCTGGCTACCGCTGGGCCACGATGTTGACCAGCCGGCCGGGCACATAGATCATCTTTCGCGGCTCCTTGCCACCCAGGTGACGCGCCACCGCTTCGGAGCCTAACGCCAGCGCCTTGGCCTCCTCATCGCCGATGCCGGCCGGGACCTGGATGCGGTCCCGCACCTTGCCGTTCACCTGCAGTACCAGGGTGATGGTCTCCTCGGCCGCCACTGCCTCATCCCAGGTGGGCCAGGCTTGCTGGTGGATGCTGTAGGGCTTGCCCAGGTGGGCCCACAACTCCTCCCCGATGTGAGGCGCAAACGGGGCCAGCAGCAGCAGCAGGGTCTCTACCGCCTCATCCCAGACGGCCGTACCGGCCAACGCCGGCTTGACTTCCCGCATCAGGTTGCGCAGTTCCATCATGGCTGCCACGGCCGTGTTGAACGAAAAGCTCTCCAGGTCATCCGTCACCCGCTGGATGGTCTGGTGGGTCTTGCGCCGTAGTTCCTTCTCCTGCGATGCGACCTGCTCGGCCGCCGGTTCATCTCCGGCGGCTTGCGGCTCGGTCACCAGCGCCCAGACGTCCTCCACGAATCGGCGCGGCCCCTTGATGCCCTGGCTGTCCCACGGCCCGCCCTGATCCCAGCGGGCAAAGAACATCAGGAACAGCCGCAGCGTATCGGCGCCGTAGGCCTTGACCAGTTCGTCGGGCGCCACCACATTTCCGCGGCTCTTGGACATCTTTTCGTGGTCCTCGCCCAGCACCATCCCCTGGTTGTAGAGCCGCAGCATTGGCTCGGAGTAATCCACCAGCCCCATGTCGCGCATCGTCTTGGTGAAAAAGCGAGTGTAGATCAGGTGCATGGTGGCGTGTTCGATGCCGCCGGTGTAGAGATCAACCGGCATCCAGTAGGCCAGCTCGGCCGGGTCGACCGGGCTGCTCTCGGCGCTGGCAGGCCGGTCCGCCTTCCAGTAGGGGGAGAGGTAGGCATAGTGGTACCACGAGGAGCACATAAAGGTGTCCATGGTGTCCGTCTCCCGCGTGGCAGGTCCGCCGCAGCGGGGACAGGTGGTGTGTAGGAACCCCTCGTGGAACTTGAGCGGGCTCTCGCCGGTGGGCATGAACTCCACGTCCTCCGGCAGGAGCACCGGCAGCTCCCCGTAGGGTACCGGGACGATGCCGCACTCGTCGCAGTAGGTCATGGGAATCGGCGCGCCCCAGTAGCGCTGCCGGCTGATGAGCCAGTCGTGCAGCCGGTAGGTGATGGCTGCCTTCCCAGCCCCTCGCTCCGCCAGCCAGGCAATCGTCTTTTCGGTGGCTTCCTCGCCGGGAGTGCCGGTCAGCGGACCGGAGTGAATCATGGTTCCGTATTCCGCATGATAGAGCACGTCCCGGTAGAACTCGACCTCCCACAGCATCTCCATGACGGTGCGCTTGTCGATGGTCTCCGGCCGCAGCGTATGGCAGTGGCTGATGATCACCCGCTCGGCCTCGGTAGAGTCTGGCGGGAGGACCTCGGTTTCCTCGTCGTGGCTAAAGATGAAAAGCCACCGGGCGCCTACCACCTCGATCCAGTTGCTGGGTAGGAGATGCTGCCGAACGAGCGGAACGTAGGCGTCTGCCTGTTCTGCTGTCATCGTGACCAGCAAACTGCCATTGCGCTCCTCAAAGGGTATGCCGGCCGCCTCCAGAGCGGCCGCAAACCCCTTGTCGCAGCTCCCCGGCCGCACCACGCTCTTGGCGGCCGCGCCCGCCTGCGCAATGACCGGGATGATGGGCAGGCCGAACTTGAGCGCAAACTCGAAGTCCCGCTCGTCGTGGGACGGGACGGCCATGATGGCCCCGGTGCCGTAGGTCATCATCACGTAGTCGGCGATCCATAAGGGAATGCGCTCCTCGTTGACTGGGTTGACCGCGTAAGCGCCGATGAAGACACCGCTCTTTTCTTTCTCGGTGGACAAACGCTCGATCTCGCTCTGGCGGGCGGCCTGGCGTTTGTATTCTTCCACCTCCTCCCGGAATTGCGGCGCGGTCAGTTTGTCCACCAGCGGGTGCTCTGGTGCCAGCACCATGAAAGTCGCTCCCCAGAGAGTGTCAGGCCGGGTGGTGAAAACGACGATGGGATCATCCTGCTCGGAGAGGAAGGTGACGTCGGCTCCCTCGCTACGGCCGATCCAGTTCGTCTGCATCGTGACCACCCGCTCGGGCCAATCAATCTTTGAAAAGTCCAGCAGTTCATCGGCGTAGTTGGTGATACGCCAGAACCACTGCTCCAGTTCCTTCTTGATGACGGGCGTGCCACACCGCTCGCAGTGGCGATCCTCCCCCCAGACCTGCTCCCGGGCCAGGGTGGTGTTGCACTTGGGGCAGAAGTCCACCGGGGACTTCTTGCGATAGGCCAGGCCCATATCGTACAGTTTCAGGAAGAACCACTCGGTCCAGCGGTAGTAGCCCGGCAGGCAGGAGATGGCCTCTCGCTCCCAGTCGAACATAGCCCCCATGCTTCTAAACTGCCGCTGCATGTTCCCAATGTTGGACAACGTCCACTTATGGGGATGGATGCCGCGCTGGATGGCGGCGTTCTCGGCCGGCAGGCCAAAGGCGTCGAACCCGATCGGGAAGAGGACGTTGTAGCCCTGCATGCGTTTGTAGCGGGCGCGGACGTCGGAGGGCGACATTGCATACCAGTGGCCGATGTGCAGGTCACCGCTGGGGTAGGGGAGCATGGTCAGCGCGTAGTGCTTGGGTTGGCTGTGGTCAATCACGGAACGGTAGAGTTGATCTTCCTCCCACTTTTTCTGCCATTTCAGTTCGATCTCCTGGGATACATAAGAATCAGCCATGTGTGCCTCCTTACTTGGTTTTGTCTTTGGTTCTTGTTGCATGTCCTGGCACTGCCTGGGCCCACAGCACCCCGTACTCTTCTCTCCTCGCTTCTGCTACCCAGGTTCGATCTTCTGGTATGCGTGTGTACTCTTCTCCTTGCGTATCTGCATCATCTATGATAACATAGAGGCCAACCACTCCATCCACGGGAGCGTCATGTGAGTGAACAGACTGCGATCTTCGTTACATATGAGGACTTCGCCCCGGTCGTGCGGGCTGTGTTTGATGATCTGGATATGCAACAGTTGGCAATCTTCCGCCGACTGTCGGGAGCACAGCGGATCCAGCAGGCATTTGACCTGTGTGACTGGGCACATTCGTTGATAATTGCCTCT
>JAUVHW010000410.1 GCA_030593075.1 Ardenticatenales bacterium | reverse complement strand
CCTAAGCTGCGGGTTTGGTCGCGACAGGGGCCAGCTGCGCCAGCACCCACGCGGCGCCGGCGGCGAAGTCGACCTGCGCCCCGCGCCAGTCGATGCGCTTGTAATGGCTGTGGGCGTAGTCGTGGGCCTGCTGGTCGACGCGCGCCGCGAGTTCGGCCTTTTCCTTCTCAGTCATCAGGGGTCTCCTCCGCAGGGGGCCTCGGCTTGTGCACCAGGCACCAGGGACACTTGCTGAATCCTCGCGGCAATATACGCCGGCAGCCGCAGGGGCACTCGCAGCGCGGGGGCGGGGTCCACTTGATCTTCATCAGCGATAGTCCCAGCAGCGCACCGTCGGCGTCCACGGGCCCACCCACCCTGGATTCGGGCGCCAGATGATGATGCAGGTGTTCCCCGGGGCGTTGAGTGACTTGCCGCCATCGGCTGTCGGGAACGAGACCCGGTGGGGAATCTCGCGGACCTGGTCGGCCGCGAAGCCATTCCAGAAGCCGTCGTCAGTGAGGCCGCGGACGTAGGTGCGGTACCACCCTGTTTGCACCGAGTGGGGAAAGACGCCGACGATGGTACACCCACCCAGGGCCTCCTCCCAGCACTTCTGTGCCCAGTTCTCGATATCGTAGGAGGCCGCCTCCTCATGCCTACCGAGCTTCGTCAACCGATTGCGTTCCTCGACGCTATAGGGGGGATTAAGAAAGGCCACCCCTTCCCGTGTCGGGAGCATTATGCGCCGACCCCAGTCCTCTGCCAGCGCATCCGGTGCGAGCCCCCCAGGGCCGAGCCAGCGCGCGCACAAGTGATTGATCCGGTCCGCCGCTGCATCCAGTACGAAGTCGAACTCAGTGTCCAGGGCTTCAAACAACTCAGGCGGCGTCCGCCAACAGGCCGACTTCGAGGAATGCTTGATGTGGCGATCGTGTTCGTTCATTTGAGGATCTGCTCCAGCCGCGTATGGACCTACCCTTGCATCTCCCCCTCGGGCCACGAACTCGTCAGGTCGGGGGCTGGCACAGGGACCACTTCCTTCTCATGAGCCACGGCCGATGCCTTCGACCGCACAATCGTTTCGCAGAAGTGACATCCGTTGCCGTCGTGTCGATGACCCATACAGCCAAGGAACCAGCCGTTCTCATCGGACCATCGCAAGAGCAATTTTCCTCCACAGCTCTTGGCATCCTTATACCCAGGACACGTGTCTCCTGGGCGCCCACCTCGCTCGCCCACGGCATCCTCTGGCGGATGCGCTCTGTCCTGATACAGAACCGTTACTCCCAGGGTGGCTAGCATGCGTTGCTGCTCGCGTTGCAGGGCTTCTACGTCACATAGGCGCTTGAGCACCTGGGCCAGCCTGCCGCCGCGCTCGCTGCCCTTCTTTGTCCGCGCATGGCGCGCCTTCATCTCCAGCACACGCCGATGCGTTTCAAGGGCACGCACCTCGGAGTACAGCGGGCGGAAGTACCCACGCTTTCCCGGTATGTACTTTGGCGTGGACTGGAAGATCCCCTCCCGGAACAGGGCCCGTACCTGATCTACGCTGATCTTGTAGTACTCGGCCACATCCCGGGTCGTCACTCTGATGTCTCTCTCTGGTTCTACAACGGGCACGCTGTTATCGTTCTCCACAACCACACCATCCTTTCTTAGCTACAACCATGGCCGCACCACTGGATTCACCGTGCACCGCTGGGCGAACTGCTGCGGCGTCCCCACCAGCCGCAACCCTTCCAGCGTCCGCGCCCGGCTCAGTGCCACGAACAACATCCCCGGATATTTGAAGAAGCTATCGCCGATGTTGATCTGGCACCGGTCCAGCGTCAGCCCCTGCGACTTATGTACCGTGGTCGCCCACGCCAAGCGCATCGGCAGGTAGGTGATCTCGCCGACGATTTCATACTTGCCGTCGATGCGGTGCTCGGCGTGCTCCTCGATGAGGGTCTCGCGGCGCTTCTTGGTCAACGGCACCTGGCACCCCCGGGTGACGCGCCGCACACGCACGGCGTGGCCGCGCACCAGATCGACCATGGCATTCCCCTCGGTGTCCAGTCCCAGGAAGCGCCCGAGGTCTCCGTTGACGTAGTCGAGCGCGCCGCTGAGCGTACGGGCATTGGCCAGCACCATGACCAAGGCGCCTTCCTTCAGTTCGAGCTGCTCAGGGATCTGGCTCCATTCGCTGCGACTCTTCCCCCAGCGTGTCGACACCGAGCGCACAAGCGGTGTCATCAACTGCGCGAGGCGCCGCTGGTTG
>JAUVHW010000197.1 GCA_030593075.1 Ardenticatenales bacterium | reverse complement strand
GCCGGAGCGAACGGACCGCACCGGCTGCCTATCAGCCGGATCTCGTCGACGACTACCCGGGTCATGTCCACTGCCGCCGGGCCGCGGTAGGTGCTCTTGAGAACCAGCGTGCCGCGCGGCCGGACCAGCTCCAGCGCAGCGTTCAGACCGGCCGGGCTTCCAGTACAGTCCACCACCAGATCAAGCTTCTGCTCTGGGCTTCCGGTCTGCAGCCCCCAGCCGGCAGCCAGCGCCAGCTTCTCCGGGTGACGGCCGACCACAGACACGGGCGCTCCGGTGGTGGCGAGCACCTGCCCTACCAGTAGACCTAGCCGCCCGTCCCCTACTACACCCACCCTGTCTTCCGGTCCGATCTCGACCTGGTCCAGCACCTGGAGAGCGGCCGCCAGCGGTTCGGCAAACACGGCCGCGTCGTCTGGCACGCCATCGGGCACGGCGTGCAGATTGATCACCGGCAGGGCCACGTACTCGGCAAAAGCCCCATCACGCCCATTAATGCCGATAGCCCGGCGCGACAGGCAATGAGAGCGGATGCCCTGCCGGCAAAAGTAGCACTCGCCGCAGCCTATGTTGATCTCTCCGACGACCCTCCTGCCAATCCACTCCCCATCGTCACAAGCGATCACCGTGCCGACAAACTCGTGGCCCAGCACCCCCCGGAAGCCCCTGTAACCACCCACCATTTCCAGGTCGGTGGCACAGATGCCCGCCAGCCGCACCTCTATGAGCGCTTCTCCATGGGCCTGCACCGGCCGCGGATGATCAGGGGTCAGACGCAGACCTTCGTCCAACACTATCGCCAGCACCCGGCAATCCCCTAGCCCAAGAAGGGCAGCTCGCCTCTCTCCCAGGCCACCAGGAGAGGCACGGCGTTGAAGATCGAGCTGTAGGTGCCGGAGAGCATCCCGACCAGCAGCACCGCGATGAACTGCTGGATTGAGGCGCCTCCGAAAAGCAGCAGAGCCACCATAACAAAGATGGCATTGAGCTGCGTCGCTAGACTGCGGTGCAGCGTCTCCAGGATGCTGCGGTTGACCACTGTCTCATAGTCCTCACGTGCCCGCCGGGAGATATTCTCACGGATCCGATCAAAGACCACGATGGTATCCTGCACGGAAAACCCGATCACGGTCAGCATGGCGGTGAGAAAGAGCGCGTCTGCTTCCCACCCCAGTACCAGGCCAGCGACGGACATAAAGCCCATAGCGACCAGGATGTCGTGCATCATTGCAGCCACGGCGCAAGCGCCGTAGCGAAAGGCGTTGGGCACCTGCTGGAAGGCAACGATGACGAACACGAGAATCGCTACTGTCGTCACCAGGACTGCCAGGGCGGCCGCACGAGTCACCTCAGCCCCCACTTTCGGGCTCACACTGTCGATTTCTGTCTGGCTATCATCAATCGGGACCACATCCGCCAGTGCCACCTTGACCGCCTGCGAGCGGTCGGCGGGCATGAACTCGGACCGGATCTGCCAGGTGTTGTCTTGCGGTTGTCCCAGGCGCGTCACCGAGGCGCTCACCACGTCCAACCGGGAGAACACCTCCCGGATCTCGCTCTCTCTGATGGGCCCCTCGAAATGCAGCACGAAACGAGTCCCGCTCTGGAAATCGACGCTCAGGCGAAAGGGAGTGTGAGTGTCCAGGGTAACAACCGAGTAAGCCATACAGGCGACGCCCGCCAGGATGAGAATCCCGGAGAGGAGGAAGAACCAGCGCCTTCTCCCTACGATGTCGAACACAGTCCTCGCCTAGAAGCCCAGACTCCAGCGGTGCGTCTGAAGCCAATCGCCCCACCGATAGACCACCAACCGCATAAAGGTGCGCGTGACCAGAACCGCAGTGAACATGTTGATCAGCACGCCCAGTGCCAGAGTCAGAGCGAACCCCCGGACCATGCTGGCCCCAAAGTTGGAGCCAAAGTAGTAAAGGATAGCGCAACTGATCAACGTAGAGAGGTTAGAGTCGCGGATCGAGGTCCAGGCGCGGCCAAAGGCGTTCTCCATGGCGGTGACTACCCTCCGCCCGTCGCGCATTTCCTCCTTCATCCGCTCGAACACCAGGATGTTGGCGTCTACCGCCATGCCCGTGGAGAGCAGAAAACCCGTGATGCTGGGCATCGTCAGGGTGACCGGCACCGACTTGAACAAGGCCAGGTTGATGAGCGCATAGATCATGAGCGCCAGCGCCGCGAGGAGCCCCGGCACCCGATAGTAAACCACCATGAAGGCCAGCACGATAGCCACGCCAATGGTTCCGGCTCGGACGCTGGCATCAACCGATTCCTGACCCAGGGTCGGCCCGATGGTGGTGTTACCTTCTACCCGCAGTGGAACCGGCAGACTGCCGTAACGCAGCTGTGTTGCCAACCGCTGAGCATCCTCATACTCGAACCCGCCCTTGCCTCCGCTTATCACTCCTGCCTCACTTATCTGGTCACGAATGACGGCATTGGAGACAACCCGCTTGTCCAGCACAATGGTCAGGAACTCGCCACGGTGTGCGCCCGTGTAGTCCTTAAAGAAGCCAGCCCAGTCCGGCTTGAGGCTGAACGCTACCGCAAACTGGCCCAGCTGATCCCGGTCCACAGCTGCATCTCGGAGAGCCTCGCCGGTCATCACCGTCTCGTAGGGACCGGCAATCATGCTGGGGTCTGCCCCTTCTGGCACAGCCATCCCGCCCGCACTGTGGGTAGTGCGCACCAGCTGGCCATCGATCAATCCTGCCTCCCCTGCTACGAACTCTAGCAGCGCGGTAGCCTGGATGGTCCTGACCGCCTCCTCAGGATCCCGGATGCCCGGTAGTTCTACGATGATCCGCCTCTCCCCCTGGAGCTGCACTACTGGCTCCGTGACCCCCAGCCCGTTCACACGGTTCTCGATTATCGTGCGGGCCACCCGCATGTCCTGCGGTTCGACCGACTCTTCGGGTGGGATGTCTGCCTCCAGCAGGACCTGAATGCCGCCCTGCAGGTCCAGCCCCTGCCGTAGACCCACTGATCGCCCCAGGACACTGCTGGTACCGGGCAAGTCCACCCACACGACAGCAGCGACGACCAAGAGAATCAGGATGAACCAGCGCCCGGTATGGCTATCAGCCTGCAAGATGCTTGCGCTCCTGCAATGTAGAGTTGTCAGCCAGCTGGCTGGCGGCAGCAATCAGCCACCGCTCTGAGAGGACGCTTCCGGCGGTGCCCGGTTCTGTGCCGGTGGACGTGCACACCGCGGCGTTCAGCAGCACGACCCAGATCATAGCATGTGCAGATACCGCTCACGCTCCCAATCCGTCACCTGAATGCGATATTCGTCCCACTCAGCCAACTTGGCGCGGCAGAAGACCTGGTATGCTCGATCCCCCAGAGCGTTGCGAATCGTGTCGTCTTGCTCTAGAGCCTCCAACGCATCGCCAAGGGTGCCAGGCAAGGTGTCAATGCCGTGGCTTTCCAGCTCCTCTGCCGAGTACTCGTACACATCATCGCTGACCGGCGAGGGCGGAGCCAGCTGGTTGCGAATCCCGTCAAGCCCTGCTTCGAGCATGGCGGCAAAAGCCAGGTAGGGATTGCAGCTGGGGTCGGGACAGCGCAGCTCCACACGAGTGCTGTCCTCTCGGCCGGGGGAATAGCGAGGGATACGGATCATCGCGGATCGGTTGATCTGCGCCCAGCAGATGTACACCGGCGCCTCGTAGCCAGGGACCAGCCGCTTGTAGCTGTTGACCGTTGGGGCCACCACGGCCGCCAGCGCGCGGGCGTGCTCTATCTGTCCAGCAATAAACTGGAGCGCGATATCGGAGAGCTTGAACTGCCCATGCGTGTCATAGAATGCGTTCTCGCCACCTGGGTCCAGGAGACTCTGATGCACGTGCATCCCAGAGCCATTGACCCCAAAGACCGGCTTGGGCATAAAGCTGGCATAAAGGCCGTGAGCAGCAGCCACCGCCTTGACAGTGTACTTGAAACTCACCGCATTGTCGGCCGCCGTGACTGCATCCGCGTACTGAAAGTCGATCTCGTGCTGGCCTGCGGCAACCTCATGATGGGAGGTCTCCACATCCATCCCCATCGCAGTCAGCGCCTTGACGATATCAGATCGCACTATCTGAGCCTCATCCCGTGGCGAAAAGTCGAAATAGCCGCCCACATCGTGAGGCACCGGCCTGGTACCCGCTCCCTGGTCGCTGTTGAACAAAAAGAACTCCAGTTCCGGCCCGCAGTTGAATATGTAGCCCATCTGGGCTGCACGCTGCGCCGCTCGTTTGAGCACCGAGCGAGGGTCCCCCTCAAAAGGCTCCCCATCCGGTCCGTGCACGTCGCAGAGAAGCCTCGCGCGCAGCCGGTCGGGGACGCTCCAGGGCAGCACCCGGTAGGTAGACGGATCGGGGACCAGGAACATGTCCGCCTCGCAGATGCGAGCGAACCCCTGTATTGAGGACCCATCAAACCATACGCCGCGCTCCACCGCCTCCTCCAATCGACCGGCGGGGATGGTGACGCTCTTGATCGTCCCCATGATGTCCGTGAACTGGAGGCTGACGAGGTATACCCCGTCAGCTTCAACCCGTTCCAGCAACGTCTTGGCGTCCATCTTGCCCTCACGTATTCCAAGAAACGAACAGAAAAAGCACGCCCAGTGGCGTGCCACCCAACTCAGCGCATCCCAGCACAATGATCACTGCGCCCTTTCCCCTGCTTGCGCCTCCTGCGACGCCATCTGGGTGCTCTCACCGCGAAGGATCCACAGAAATCCGCTGTTCTCGTGCCACAGCTCTGGCTAGCACGCGGCGGGCCCTTCTGAGCAGTGGCCTTCTCCCCGTCGGAGGCGCTCAAGAGGGGGCGCGACCATCAGCTGGTTGCTCTTCCACAAGCCGGCGGGATTATAGCAGACATGCTGGAAGGCACAAATCAGCCGCTTGGCTCGTCTCCTTTAGGTCTTTCCTGCCGGATTCCCACCCAGTAGAGAAGCAGCCCCGTACCGGTGACTAGCAGACCGACCACGAACCCTCCCAGCTGCAGAGGTCCGAGGAAGGGTCGCTCGAACTCAGATCCGCGATGAGTGCCCACGCCCAGAACGTCTGCCAATCCGGCAACGTAGCAGGTCAGCAGGCCGGTGAGCGCCATCCTGGCGCCGATGTCCCCTACCAGCGTGATCCTCTGTCCACGCCGCCGCCAGCGCGCCAGCAGCCTGAATCCACCCGCCGTGAACAAGGTGATGCCGACCAGCATGCCCACCGTCTGCAGCAGTCCAAAACCGGGCGTCAAGTCGAGTCCCAGCGCATCCGCTTCTGCTGAGACAACCACACAGAAGGTACCGGCTGCGATGAGGGCCAGGGCCAGCCTGGGATAGGAACGCCCGCCATCTGGGGAACGGCTCATGCCGAGATTGTAGCATGTCCGCTCGGCCGGCGCAATCCCGGCCGTAGCAAACCGGCTGCCCTGCCGTGCAGCTGGCTGAGCAGTGCCAGGTCCGCCGACCTGTGCTGCTTGTGCACCGCCCAACCTGTGCTAGAATGCAGTTGGCTCGATCGCACAGGAGACCGGCCGGTGCGACGCGGCGTTTCCATTCTGGAAGGGGAAACCGACAGCCTGCCGGTGCGCCCCGACCGGGCGGGATCACGGTAGAGCGACCCGCTCGAGTCCCCTAGAACCGGCCGCTAGTCGTCCGAGTCCGTCTGAGGCAACTGAGGTCTGACAAGTTGTGCCCAAAGGTGGTCTTGGAAGGCACACGGCTGACCTACAAGACCGAAATCGCGTTCGCTCTGAACGAACACCCGCGCATCGTCGGCCCGCGCAAGTACCGCTATCACTCGCCGCTCATCTCGGCCGAGTGGTGCAGCTTTACGAACTTTCCCTGGGGACGAGGGCTCATCAACTTTCAACCCCAGGAGGAAAAGCTTGCCATGGAGACCTACCGGACCTGGGTGCGGCTGTTTGAACTGCAGCGATACTACTCCTGGATCGTTGACCGTTTCCACATCTCGACCCGGCTGTATCAGCTGCGCACCTACGGCAAGGACCATGATTACCGCTGGCTGGAGCAGCGGATGGACACTCTCGGGTTTCATCTTGTCTTCTGCACGCGGACGCCCCAGTCCTTTGCGCAGGCTCGCGAGGAAAGACTGCGGGTGTCGGGCAATCCGTCCCAGTATGACGACCTTCAGCTGTTCGTCGATGAGCAGGAACTGCTGCGGCGGCTGGTCGGCGAGTCGATCCTGCCGACGCTGGAGCTGGACATCTCTGACAATGATGTCGCCCGGGCGGCCGAGAGCATAGCTGATTGGCTGCAAGAGACCGGAGGCCTGTGGGCCAAGTAGGACAGGGCGACGCCGGGTACCATGCCATGGGGCCACCTCGCGGGCGACGTTCTGCCACGTTGACTGAGGTAGGAAGGTAGCATCCGCCGGTCGGCGCCCAACCGCAAGTC
>JAUVHW010000099.1 GCA_030593075.1 Ardenticatenales bacterium | reverse complement strand
TGAGGCATCTGCTGTTCTTTGCTCAGTTCAAGACACACGAGCGCTCCAGTGCAGGCTGCACAGATCCCGCAGGTCCAATTGGCTATAAAGTATATGACAGAGCTGCCAAATGCGCAATAGGAGTTCCGTAGCAGGGGAGAGAGGTTCGTCTTCGCGTAGTATGCCTGCCGCGGAAACGCCAATTCCCGTAGACGACACTCCCCGCGCAAGCCTCCAATCGCCACCGCCAGGACTCCCCCGCAGTGCCGGTCTGATCCGACCCTGGAGACGGAATGCCGCCTCACGTCCCGGGCAGGGGGTTTCCAGCAAGTCACCTAACCGCCTCACCGCCGGCCACACATCATGCTGCCCTCGCAACCTCACCCCTCTCCAACCAACCAGCGCTTCCCAGCCCGTGCGCAGTCGGAGAAGGGGAGTGATCCGTACAGGCGGGCGGATGTAACATAACGGCCCAAATGTTCCCCGCCTGTGACCGCGTGACCCCATCGTGCTGTCACTCAGCGCCAACGCAATCGCCCCACGACACCAGCCCCGGTCCCACAATCACGTTCGCAGTCTCGCACCGCACTGTAGCGTCGGTTCGGCCGCCTGCTCAGCGGCCTCCGAACAGACACCCGCGGTCGTGACCGTGACCGCAACCGTGCCGCCTCCTGGTGCCCGCGCTCATCCTTGCTCAAGTCGAGCGGCCGTCATTTGCGTGGCCCCGGCCCACTCCCCCAGGTGGCAGCTCAAGCGGCCTAGCCCCGCCTCTCGCCCTCACTTCGCATAGCCCACTGCCGACACTTTCTCCCGTTCCCCCTGCCTGGATCTCCCACCCCGAACCTGCCAATACTGCTGGGCACACGCTGCCTGCCGGCCGCGGTCACATGGCTGGGGCGCCCGTGTGCCAAGTCAGCGCGTGTCCGCTATATGTCAGCTATCTGTCAGCATCAGGCAAGCTTTCACCATGCACACAAGCGCGCAACCCGTTCAGGTGATCGAGCGTACCTTCCCCTCCCCCCGCCGTCCCTCAAAGCGCCGTCAACAGGGCTACGCGAACACTAGGTCTATCGATGCGGTTCACCCAGGCCGACGGTGCGCTGGCAGCAAAGGAGGATGGCTCCCGTGCTAGCAGCGGGAGCCACCCTGATGTCGTGCGTACGCCCTTTCGTCTGCATGGAGCCCAGACCCGCACTGGCGCCCGAAGGAACCTGGGCAATCTAGCGCGACAGGCCGTCTCTAGGACGCGCTCTTACCAGACCAGCGTTCTGACTGCACTCAGCACAAACTGAGCCAGCATCATCGCCCAGTCCCGCAGCGCCTGGAGCGCTTCCTCGCGCTCGTCAGCTTGGCTCTGGACCGCGGGGAACACCGACCGGGCAGCGATGGTGTCCTTCTGAGGGGCAGTCTCAAGCTCCCGGCCCTGGACCCCAGCCAGAACGTCCTGATCCTCATCCTGCCAGTCCGGCGCTCCTGCGCCGCGAACGGCAATCACCTCTCCCTGGTACTCGAACACCACGTTCGGGCCGCCCTGCAGCAGCGGCCGGGCCTCCGGGTCCTGCACCAGATCGAGGTAGTCCTTGGAGGCAAACTCGACCGTCCGCTGAACCTGCAGGTGGCGCTCTATCCACTCGGCAGTGACGGGAGTCTCCGCGCCGGCTCTTTGCAGCAGGCGCAGGTCAACGTTCTGGTCAGCTATCTGGGCCAGGCTGTACTGTCCATAGTTGACCACATTGGCGCCCACCGCCAGATTCGCCTGCGCAGCCTGCTGGTAGGCCTGGTTATGAACGCGGGCCTGCACAGTGGTCTGGCCCCAGGCTTCGTTCAGAGAGGCCTGGTCCAGGTACAGGTTCATATTCACCGTGGAAGCCGGTCCCCCACTCTGCGCCTCTATGATGGCGGTAGTGTACGGCGTCACCAGCCCATATGCCAGGCCTAGTTCCCGAATCCCTCTTACCAGCTGTTCGCTCTCGCCTTCAACCCTCACCCGGTCGAGCAGCTCCCCTACCCGCCGGGTTGCCCAGAGGCGCGGCACAAAGTCGTGGCCTTCACCAGGCACGAACTGGTACGTGTACCTCTGCTCGACGCCGGCCGCCACGCCGCGCACTCGCACCGTAACCCGGTCCGCCATAGCCTCGTACCGGCCGGTCAGCAGCAGGCTGGAGCCGCGAAAGAGGTCGGGGATGGTCGCAGGGTGGAGATCGCTGGCCTTCATCCCCTGGAACGAGATCTCGACGTCGGTGAGCACCGGGCTGGCGATTCGTTCGTAGAACCCCGAGAGGACGGCTTCCAGGTTCTCACCAGGCTGGACGTAGGTGACGGTGCCCCCGTTCTCGGCCGCGAGACGGTCCAGCAGATGGGTGTTGACGTCATAGCCGACGCCAAAGACGTGCAGCCGGGCCTCTAGCTCCGCGTTGGACTGAGCCACCAGGTCAGCGATGAGCGCCGCGTCGGTCACTCCCGCAGTAGGCAGGCCGTCAGTCAGAAAGAGGACGATCTGAGTCGCTTCCTGCCGGCGCTCGCGCGGTGAATGCGCTAGAATGGCGAGCCCAGCCTGCAGCGCGGACTCCAGGTCCGTGCTGCCCTCGGCCGCCAGTGCATCCACGAACCAGCGCGCCTCCGCCAGAGCCTGGCTTTGGACCCGCTGTGGGGACTGCGCCAGGACAGAGAGGCGGTCGTCAAAGGCGACAATGGAGAACCGATCACCCTGGTTGAGCCGCCCGAGCATGTAGTGAAGCGCGTTCTTCGCCTGCTCCATCTTTTCCCCAGCCATGCTGCCCGAGTGGTCTACCACAAACACAATGTCCTTCGGGAGCGTGCCTTCGCCGGCCGGCTCTGCCTCCGGCGCAAAGAGAAAGAGGAAATGGTCGCGCTCCGCCCGCCGGCCGGTGAGCAGACCGCCGCCAAAGCCTCCCGCGGCCGGAGCGTAGAACAGCTCGAAATCCTCGCCAGGGCGTACGTCCTGGGCCTCCCAGTTCACCCGCGCCCGCCCGGCTCCCAGCCGCTCGGTGGCGACCGGATGGCTGGGCGAGTAGAGGCTTGAGAGGCCACCTGGCAGGTCCAGTTCCACCGAAACGGAGACCTGCTCCAACGGCTGGGCCGAGTATCTCTCGGTGCTCAGTACATAGCGGTAGCGGTAGAGGCCGCCGGTGGGGGTCAGCACCTCTTCGTACTCTAGGCTCATCTGCCGGGAACCTCCGGCCGGCAGATAGATGTCGAACGCCATGGCCCACCAGTCAAAGTACTGCAGCAGCGAGGGGTCGCGCCGGCGGACCAGTGCCTCATAGAGGGCATCATTGGTGGCGGCCGGGTCCTGGCTGATCACCGGCTGCACCTGGCCGTCCAAGGTGGCCTCAAACCGGGACAGAATGGCGTCAGGGGGCACTGGGAAGAGATAAAGCCCCGTGACCGGAACAGAGTGCGGGTTCACGAACTCCTGCTCCACACGGGTAACGGCATGGTTACCCTCAATGCGAACCGTCACTTCGTGGCTCCGCACCGTCAAATAGCCGGGGCTGAGCGCCTCGGGCAGGATCATCCCATCGGCATGGGCCACTGCAGGCGCGACAACCACCTCGAACCAGAGAACAGCCACCAATAGAATCGGGATTACCTTACGCATCTTTCACTCTCCTTCCTGCACATTTGCGCCCATTGTAGCGGGCTCGTGCGACAGGATTGTGACAGAGGAGAGGCAGTTGGGGGACGTTCACCGAGGGTTCCCAGGGGAGGACCGGGCGGCGGCCCAAACGCCTGGCCAAATACCAACTTGGCGGGTTCCAGCCTGGAGGCAACGATCTCTCAGGCACGCAAGTAGGCCCGTTGCGAGCCCGTCAGGGCGCCTGGCCGAACTTCTGTGCTGCCCTGGCGCGAGGTGCGTTCAGGGAGCCGGCAGCCTCTAGTGCGCCGGACCCAGCGCCGGGAGGGTGAAACTCACTACTGTGCCCACCCCCTCTTCGCTCTCTACCCAGAGGCGGCCACCGTGGGCCTGCACCAGAGCCCGGGCGATGGCCAGCCCCAGGCCGCTGCCGCCGTCCTCCCGAGAGCGCGCCTGGTCAGCGCGGTAGAAGCGCTGGCCGATGCGGGAAAGCTTCTCGGCCGGGATTCCCGGCCCCTCATCCTGCACCTGCACCAGCGCCTGACGCTCTGGCTCGCCACCCACGGCCGGCTCTGAGGCCAGAGTGCACACGGCGGTCACGGTGCTGCCCGGCCGCGCGTACTTGATCGCGTTGTCCAGCAGATTCACCAGCACCTGCTGGAGGCGGTCGGGGTCCGCCCAAGCAAGCGGGCAATCAGGCCGGGCATCGACCTGCAGGGCAACCTTGCGCCGCTCAGCTTGCGGCCCTAGCCGCTCGACGGTGGCCCGGACCAGCGCCACCAGGTCCGTCGCTTCCGGCCGCAGATCGAGCGCCCCAGAGTCCGCTCGCGAGAGGGTCAACAGGTCATTCACCAGCCTGATCAGCCGATCAGTCTCGCTCTCTACGGTCTCCAGGAAGCGGTCCCGCACCTGGCGGTCATCTACCGCGCCGTCACGCAAGGTCTCTACTGTGCCCTTGAGGGCCGTCAGCGGGGTGCGCAGCTCGTGGGATACGTTGGCGACAAAGTCGGTCTGCATCTGGCGGGCGGCCCGCAGCCGGGCCACCATCTCGTTGAATGCCTGGCTCAGGCGACCCAACTCATCCTGGGAGCTCACTGGCACCTGCTGATCCAATTGCCCCTCGGCTACCCTGCCTGCGGCCGCCGTCAGCCGGCGCACCGGCCGGGCGATGGCGCCAGAGAGCAGCAGGCCGGCCGCGCCCGAGAGGAGCAGCGCGATCCCGGTAGCCAGCAGCCAGCGGCTCCTCAGGTCGGCGATGACGGCCGTGAGGTCATCCAGTGGTTGGCTGAGATAGACAACGCCAACCAGGCGGCCGTCTACAGTAGCCGGCATGGCGACATGCATGGCCCGGTCGTTGCTGCTGGCGTACTCTCCCGCCAACGCCTGTCGTACCAGCGGGTCGTTCCGCAGGTCTGCTCCTTGTCCCTCTGACTGGGAGTCTACCTGCACCACCCCACCGGCGTCGAGGATCCGGATGCGGGTTTCCAGCTGAGAACTCAGCTGAAGAGATGCGTCGGCCAGGAAAGAGAGATCCAGCTCACCGTCCGCAGGAGCCGGCTCTGGAGTTGGAACGGCAACGTTTTGCGCTTGCAGCGCGAGATTGCTCACCCGCTGCTGTTGAACCGCGTTGATGGCAGGCGCCCACAGCGGCTCCTCGGGCTCCGTCTCCAGCGAGGGGCCCTCGACTATGGCGCCCGGGAGCAGCGCCTGGGTAGTGATTCGCGCCTGTGCAGCCAGACTCTCTTCGGCCGCCTGCAAGAAATACCGTTCCAGAAAGGACAACAGCAGCAGGCCCGAGAGCACCATCGCCAGGACAATCACCGCCAGGTGACTGAGAGTAAGCCGAAGGCGTATGGTGCGTAGCATCGCCTACCCTGCGCCCGGTCCCGTCAGCCGGTAGCCAACCCCGCGCACCGTCTCGATCACGCTGCCCTCCGGCGCAGCCTGGCGCAGCTTGCGCCGCAGGCGCTTGATAGCAGCGTCCACTACGCGAAGGTCGCCATGGTACGTGTAACCCCAGACCTGCTCCAGCAGTTGCTCCCGGCTCAGCACCTGGCCGCCGTGCCGCGCCAAGGTGAACAGCAGCTCGAACTCCAGTGCGGTGAGTTCCAGCAAGACGGCGCCCAGCCGCGCCTCGTGCCGGCCGGCATCGATGAGCAATGTACCTGTCTGAACCACCTGCCCCGGTTCCCCGACCGGACGCGGTCTGGTCCGGCGCAGCACGTTCTTGACCCGTGCCATCAACTCGCGAACGCTGAACGGCTTGACGACGTAATCGTCGGCACCCAGCTCTAGCCCTACCACCCGGTCCACCTCTGCATCGCGGGCGGTCAACATGATGATGGCGGTATCGCGCTCGCGGCGCAGGGCCCGGCATACCTCCAGTCCGTCCAGCCGCGGCAGCATCAAATCGAGGATAATGAGGTCGGGCTCTTCGCGCCGCGCCATTGCCAGCGCCTGCTGGCCGTCGCGGGCGATCAGAACCTGGTAGTTGGCCCGCCGGAGATTGTAGGAAAGGACGTCTACGATGGGCTGCTCGTCATCCACTACCAGGATCTTCTTGGGAATGGTCTCAGCAGCCATAATCTCCATTATATCAGATGGAGGCGCTCAGGCAGGTGTGGTTTGAGGCAGAAAGGTGACAGGCGGGCGACAACAACGGTACAGACCAGCCTTCCGCCGCACTGCGAGGTCGGCCGGCCGGGAGACCAGTCCGGCCGGCGCAGGAACGCCAAGTGCGGGAACTGGCCGCACCGGTAGAGGAGGGACCGCAACGAACGGCCCTGGCCGCAGAACCTTGCAGCGCCTGCGCAGCTATTCCAGGGGCAGGAAAGCGTCCATGTAGGCGACGGCCGGGCGGGCGCTGGCCTCTTCGGCCGTCGTTATGCGACGCAAATTGGAGCCGTCCAGGTTCACCGCCCAGACAGCAAAGGACCCGGTCTCGCGGACAGACTCGAAAAAGAGCGTCCTGCCATTAGGGTGCCAGGTGGGGAACTGATCCACCGCACCGCTGGTGACGCGCGTCGATTCTCCGCTTTCCAGATCGAGCACGTGAATCTCCCGGCTGCTCTGCTCGAGAGACCCGGTGATGAGCACATAGGCTATCTTGGTACCGTCGGGGGACACGGCTGGATGAGTCTCCTCGCCGTCCGGATCGTCGAACAGCAAGATACTTTGCAGGCTATCGACGTCTGTGCGGAAAAGAGCCTTGGACGGCTGGTCTGGCAGTCCGGGGACAGGGGTGTAGCTGCCAAATACGAGAGCACTCCCCCCGGCCAGCCAGGTGGGGAACCCACAAGGGAAAGGACTGTCTGTAACCTGCGTTTTGACTCCGGTCACAGGATCATAGACAAAGACCTGCTGCCGCTCCTCCCCCGCCTCATCTGTGAACCTGGCACTGTACGCAATGTAACGGCCGTCGGGAGACCAGACCGGGCGCTCGTACTGGAAGCCTTCCTCCGCCAGCAACAAGGTCTGGTTCTGCCCGTTGCTCTCCATCAACCAGAGAGAGCTGGCGATCTCGGCCCCCTGAAGCTCATGCCTCACAAACGCGATCTGCTGCCGAGCCGAGGAGAGATCGGGGTCGGACTCGCTGAATCTCGGAGAGTTGGTCAGGCGGCGCGGATCAGAACCATCCGGCCGGGTGGTAACGACCTCGAAATCCTCCGTCTCTCTGAAGAACTGAACGTAGACCAGCCGATCCTCGGCTATCTGTATGTAGGGGCCACGGTTCACAGTAACGACCTGAGGGAACGGTACTGCTCCAGGCGGGAGTTCATCGACGCCCCGCTGCACAGCTGCGGCAAGGTCGGTGCGAGCCGATTCGCTGGTTGCCACCACGAGCAACACAGTGTACTGCTCGCTCTCCTCGAGCTCCTCTCCCTGGCCAAAGGTCGCCTCGATAGCCCACTCGCCAGACGTCTCAGTTGTAGGAACGGTGGCGTAGGGCTCCAGCGGGAAGTACTTGCCGCCCTTTGAGGCCGCCTGGACCACGATGTGGATGGACCAGCCGGCGCGCAAGTTCAAATAGTCGCCGGTCAGCGTGATGCGAGGGCTAATCTCCTCCCCGCTCTGAAGATCGGCCAGACGAACGCGCATTGAGGTCGTGTCGGGCGTCGGTGTAGGCGTGGCTGTCCACGTCGGACTCGGGGTCCAAGTGGGTGTGGTCGTCGCCGTGGGAATGGGCGTCGAGGTAGGCGTCGAGGTCGTCGCCGGTGTCGGGCTGGCCGTCGCCGTAGGGGTGGCCGTGACGGTGGCAGTGGCAGTGAGAGTTGCCGTGGCGGTAGGGGTGGGAGTGGATCTGAAGGGCCACCCGTCAGAAAGCAAGGCGGCCGTCACCACCAGACCAAGAACTATTCCGGCGGCCGCCGGCAGCAGAAGCAAGCGGAAAAAGCGGGTCCACAGAGCCAGCGGGGCCGGAGCAAGATCGATACTCGGGTAGACCCCGGTCTCGTGGTGGATATAGCTGGCCCAATACCTCAGATAGGCTCGGAGTTGATCGCGCTGCCCCGGTGGAGCGATCCGGCTGCCAGCGGCCGTAACCTCCGCCACGAACTCCTGCACCTCTTCAGGGGTGATCTGGGTCCTCTGCTGCCGCTCGAGCAGGTCGCGATGGCACTCCTTCAGGGCGTCAAAGTCCTTCGGGGGGACCTGCGCCTCAGCAAACGGTTCGGCACCGTGCTCAGTCTCAGGCTCGACGCCAGCCTCAGCATCGGGCTCGACCCCGGCCTCAGCCTCGCGCTCTACCGCGCGCTGGGCCTCAGGCTCGACCTCGTGCTGGGCGTCCGGTTCACCCTCAGACTCGGCCTCAGGAGCTATCTCGTTCTCTTCACT
Organism: Ardenticatenales bacterium; assembly: GCA_030593075.1. Lineage (GTDB taxonomy): Bacteria > Chloroflexota > Anaerolineae > Promineifilales > UBA4811 > JAUVHW01. Next base: position 2,869 of record JAUVHW010000099.1, on the reverse strand, counting down.
CATTGTTCAAATCACCGGGCAGCTATTATGACCGAAACCAGACTGGTCCGCAAACTCCTGGCTGGACCCCAAAATGAGACCCGCAGCAGTCAGCGGTGCGGCCGCATCTGGTCGTCTAACACAGCCGACCGGTGTGAGCACCGTCTCTGGGGCACCGCTGCAGCGCCGGAGCGTATTCTACCACATCTCCGGGCCGAATCACGCACGGCGCATGGCGAGAAAGCAGAGTCAGGAGGGATGCCGGGCGTAGCTACCCCACTCCGGCGACTGGCAGCGGTTCGCTCCCCCCGACGGTTCGTGGACCTGCAGCATGTATTGCCTTCAACTTGGCGAACGCCGAGGAGGACGTTGCGTGTACACTATGCGAAGCTGGCCGGCTGCAGGCTATGCCACCTTTGCGCAGAGGCTTGACTGACGGGGATTTGCGGATATCATTCGGAGCGTCGGCCGAAGAAAGGTCGACTCCCTGTCGTGCCGTACAGGAGGTCCGTCTTGCTGGAAGCGCTCTTCTCTCCCCAGGCAGTCGCCGTGGTTGGCGCGTCGTCCAATCCGGCCAAACTGGGGCACATGGTCCTTGAGAACATAATCAAGTACGGCTACCAGGGCTCCATCTACCCCATCAACCCCAAGGCGGATGAGATTCTGGGAACCAAGTGCTACCGGCGGGTAACCGAGGTCCCAGGAAGCGTAGACTTGGCCGTCGTTGTGGTCCCCAACAAGCACGTCGCGGCGGTCATGAACGACTGCGCCGAAAAGCGAGTGGGGGCCGCCATCGTCATTACGGCCGGTTTCCGTGAGGCGGGCGCAGAGGGGCGCCAGATGGAGCGCGAGGTGATCGAGATCGCCCGCAACAACGGCATCCGGGTGGTAGGCCCCAACTGCCTGGGTGTGATCGATACTGGCAGCTCGCTCAACGCCAGTTTCGCGGCCGGAATGCCCGAAAAGGGCAATATCTCCTTCATGTCCCAGTCTGGGGCGCTCTGCACGGGCATATTGGACTGGGCCGCATTGAACGGCCTGGGGTTCTCCAGCTTTGTCAGCCTGGGGAACAAGGGGGACCTGAACGAGACCGACTTCTTGGAGGCGTGGCGGGACGATCCCAGCACCGACGTAGTGATGGCTTATCTGGAGGGAGTGGTTGACGGGCATGCCTTCATGGAGACCGCGCGCAAGCTCACCAAGAAGAAACCGGTCGTGGTGGTCAAATCCGGCACCACCAGCGCCGGTTCGCGGGCCGTCTCCTCTCACACAGGCACATTGGCCGGCTCTGACGTCGCCTATGACACCGCCTTCAAGCAGAGCGGGATCCTGCGGGCGCAGTCGGTGGCCGAGCTGTTCGCTTTCTCCACTGCGCTGGCGTATCAGCCGCTCCCCAGGGGGCGGCGAGTGGGAATCATCACCAATGCAGGCGGTCCGGGCATCATGGCGACCGATGCCTGCGAGAGGGCTGGGCTCGAGCTGGCCGCCCTGGCACCCGACACTGTGAAGTATCTCCAGCAGGTCCTGCCCCCGGCCGCCAACCACTACAATCCAATCGACGTGCTGGGAGACGCCCGGTCAGATCGCTACGAAAAGGCGCTAGAGGCAGCGCTGAAAGACCCGGGGGTGGACGCGATCATCCTGCTGCTCACTCCCCAGGCGATGACAGACATCGAAGCGACAGCCCAGGCGGTGGTTCGCATCTCGAAAGAGCATGACAAGCCGGTGCTGGCCAGCTTCCTGGGGGGCAAGGACGTGGCGGCTGGGAACAGAGTCCTGGCCCAAGGGCAGATACCGACCTATGACTTTCCAGAGGAAGCAGCGGCCGCGCTGCACGCCATGGTCCGCCAGCGAGAGTGGATCGGTAGCCAGCAGGAGCCTCTGGTCCACAAGGACGCGGACCGGGAGCGCGCTGCTACTACCCTCCTGGCCGCACAGAAAGCAGGACGGCTGAAGCTCAACGAGATGGAGGCGCGCCAGATCATCGCCGCATACAAGCTCCCCCTCCCCAGATCGCAGTTGGCTACCAGTACCGATCAGGCGGCTCAGCTGGCACACGACGTGGGCGGATATCCGGTCGTCATGAAGATCATCTCTCCCGACATCCTGCACAAGTCCGATATGGGAGGCGTGGTAATCGGCGTGCAGAACGACAAGGAGGCTTGTCAGGCTTACCAGGACATCCTCATCCGTGCCCGCCGCTACATGCCAGACGCCGACATCTGGGGAGTGGCGGTCCAGCAAATGGTGGACAAGGGCAAAGAGGTCATATTGGGGGTGACCAAAGACCCCACCTTCGGCCACATGATCATGTTCGGCCTGGGCGGCATCTACGTAGAGGTGCTCAAGGACGTGCAATTCGGCATAACCCCCATCACCCCCAGCCAAGCGCGCGAGATGATCACCGGCCTGCGCTCGTACCCGCTGCTGGCGGGCGTGCGCGGGGAACAGCCCTCCGACATTGAGGCGCTGGTGGATTGCTTGCTGCGGGTCTCCCAGATGGTGACGGAACTGCCACAGATAGTAGAGCTGGACATCAACCCCCTCTTTGCCTACGAGACGGGCAAGGGGGTCATGGCGGTTGATGCGCGGATAGTGATCGCGCCGGAGTGAGGGCCAGGCTGCAGGTACAGCGGTCTGCCGGACTGCGGCGCCTTGCTCCGAGTGATCAGGTGGAGCTCGCAGCCAAGGCATTCGGAGCCCTGGAGGCGCCGATTCAGCAAAGATCCGTGGAAGGAAGATTCTCGGTCTGGGCGATAGGGGCCGGGCGAAATCCAGGCCACCTCGGCCCATACAAGAGCAGAGGACGAAAATGACCAAGGTACTGTACGTCGTATCAGCCTCACCCTTCTCAGGAAAGAGCGCCATCTGCCTGGCGCTGGCGTTCGGC
>JAUVHW010000013.1 GCA_030593075.1 Ardenticatenales bacterium | reverse complement strand
TGGCTGGTCATCGGAATCACGGTGGCTCTGCTCCTGTTCATCTCTACGCTCCAGACCACTATCAACGGCAGTTCGTCGCCATACGCCACCGATACCGGTGAGATCCAGAACGCGCTTCCCCGGTGGGGAACCATTCACTGGACCGGCTATCCGCTGTACACCTTCATCGGTTCGTTGACTGTGACTGTGCTGCGGCCGCTGGGCATAGCTCCAGCTGCTGGCGCCTCTCTGGTGTCCGCTCTCTGGGCGGCGCTCGCCGCCGGTCTGCTCATCATGCTGGGCCGTGACCTGGGGGCGCCTGCGCCTGCGGCCGTCATTGGGTCGTGGTTTCTCGCAGTGTCCACCTCCTTCTGGGCGGATGCTTCGTTGGCCGAGGTTCACACCATGACGGTCGCGTTGACCATCGCGACCATCTGGTTCGCGCTTCGCTTCGGCCGGACCGGGCAGAGGAGCGAGCTGCTCTGGCTGACCTTCGCATTCACGCAGGGCATTGCTCACCAACGCGCGCTGGTCTTTGTGGCACCGGCCGTGGCGCTGCTGGTGATACCGCGCTGGAGGGCTATCTGGGAACACTCCCTGGCTGCTGTGGGTGTCGGCGCCATCGCCCCGCTGACCTACCTGTACTTGCCCCTTCGCTCTTGGATGGGCGCCGATTGGACCTTTGGCCAGATCGGATCTGTTCGCGGTCTCTGGACCATGCTAACCGACAACCGGGCGGATCGCATAGCGCAGGTGCCGATAGGCTTGGCGGAGTGGGTGGAGCGAGGTCAGGTGGTGTCAAGCCTGCTTCACGATGACCTGCCGTGGCCTCTGCTGGCGGTTGGTCTGGGGAGCCTGCTCCTACTTGTCTGGAGGCGCAGCCGCCGAGAAGCGCTGGGGCTGACGCTAGCGTGGCTCCCCTATGTCTGGCTGAGCCTCTTCATCTGGATCGGCCGGGTTGGCGATGCTGTCCTGGCAGCCAAACTCCCTGTTCTGCCGGCCGCTTGCCTCGGGCTGGGTCTGGCGCTGGACTGGGTCTGGCAGCGGCTTGCCGGGCTGCGAGCGGAACGCGGGGCCAAGACAGGCGTCGCCGGGCTTGTGCTGCTCGGACTAGCTGCCCTCGCGGTGGCACACTATCAGGAAGTCGTTGCCGTTACCCGTGACCCGGCCGCGGAAGAGGTTATTGGCCTGGCTGAGCAGGTGGTTCCTCCTCCGGACGACCGGCCTACGATCCTTATGGCTCTCTGGGGCCACGACTACTGGGCTCTAGCCTATGCCAAGGAGTATCAGGGACGGCTGCCGGACCTTACGGTGGTGGACCACAACGCTGACTTTGCCGGGCTGCTGGCGCAGGGGCACAGGCTCTGGACACTGAGCAAGACGTTCTATCTACGCCCGGTTTCCTGGTGGGAGGACCGCCTGGGACAGCGAGTCTTCCTGTCGTCAGTCGGACCAGGAATTGTTCAGATCGCGACGGGTCCGCGGACTGTGCCGGAAGCTGCCTGGGCCGGGTGTTCTCTCGATCTGGAGAACGGGCTTTGTGTGGCGCACGCGAGCCTGAGCGGTGGCTCAGGTGACTGGCTCGGAGTACACGTCGTCTGGCAGGCCATCAGACTGGCGCCCGCGGACTATAGCGTGGCGGTCCACCTGGTAGCCAATGAGCCCCCGCGCGGACCAGAGGATGTCCTGGCCCAGGCCGATTCGCTGCACCCGGTGGACGGATGGTATCCCACGTCTCGCTGGTCGCTGGGGGAGTACGTGGCAGACTATTATGCCGTTCAGGTACCGCCCGGGTCTCGGCCGGCCGCTGTCCGAGTGGCCATGTATCGTCGGCGGGAGGACGGATCCTTCGAGAACAGCCCATGGCTGTCTCTACCTATCGAACGAGACCAGGGTGAATGGACCGATCAGTAGTGATCTGCGAGCAGCGGCGGCCGGAACAGCCTGCGAGGCGCCGATGTGGAACTGGGCTGGCGGACTGATCTGCCGCGGCTCTTGACGAACCTTCATCATGCCGTGCTACCAGGTCTGCGGGGCGTTCCTTCTCCATGGGTAGTACCCGCCGAGCAGCGCGATTTGACAGGCTCTTGGCCGTGATGCTAGAATCCTGTTCTAGCTGATGACCAGCGGTGCCCCTGGAAGGCAATTGATGACACGTGCCCGGATCCTCATATTTGGCGTTGATGGCGCCACCTTTGACCTGGTGCGCCCCTGGGCTGCGGCCGGCTACCTTCCGACCTTTTCGAAGCTGCTGGCGAGCGGAGTGCACGGAGAGCTGGAATCCACCTTGCCTCCGGTGACTTCGCCCGCCTGGCCCACGTTCATGACGGGCTGCAACCCGGGAAAGCACGGCGTCTTTGACTTTATCCGGCCCAAGGGAGACGGCTTTGATCTGGTAAACGCCACCAGCATTCGGCAGCCGACCATCTGGGACCTTCTCTCGCAGGCCGGGCTGAAAGTCGGGTCCATGAATCTGCCGGTCACCTACCCTCCACGCCCGGTGAACGGTTTCATGATCTCGGGCCTCCTTTCTCCCACTCGAGGCGGCGACATCTGCTTCCCCGCGAACCTGATCGGCCGCTATGAGCCTCACCTGGGGCGCTACCGCATTGCCCCGCGCGTTCAGTACGCTCCCGGCGCCGAAGCCGATTTTGTCGCCGACCTGTACGACCTCATCGAGACCCACGGCCGCTGGGGACTGCACCTGATGCAGAACGAACCGTGGGATGTCTTTATGCTGCACTTTCTCTCACTGGACGTCATGCAGCACGCGATGTGGCGTTTTATGGACAGGAACCATCCGCGCCACGAGGCTAGTGCTTTCGAGAACGCCATCCGGGATGGCTATGCCCTGGTGGATGCTGCCATCGGCCGGATGCTGGAACAGCTCGATGACTCTACTACCGTCTTGGTCATGTCCGATCACGGTTTTGGCCCCCTGCACGCCATCGTCAATCTCAACAACTACCTGATCGAGAAGGGGTTCGTGAGGCTCAGGCGAGATCCCTGGACTCGGTTCAAGGCGTCTGCATTTCGCCACGGTCTCACGCCCTCTGCCGTCTTTGGCTGGATGTCCCGCCTGCGCATTCAGAACCTGGTCGCCAGAGTCAGCAAGGGGACTCGCAACAGGTTAATGGGCAGGTTCCTCTCCTACGATGCGGTGGATTGGTCTCGCACTACGGCCTACAGCATGGGACACGTGGGCCAGATCTATCTGAACCTGGCCGGCCGGGAGCCCAACGGCGTTGTCAGTCAGTCCGACCGGAAGGCCGTGTTGGAGCGGGTGAGCAATGCCCTGCTTGAGTTGCGGGGTCAAGACGGCCGGCGGTTGGTGACCAGGTTGGTCCCCCGTGACGATGTCTACCATGGTCCCTACGCGGGGCACGGTCCCGACCTGCACGTGGTGCTTGATGAGTACAACATGATCTCCTTCCCTCTCTTTGCCACGAATGGCAAGGTGGTCACCCAGCAAATACGGGGTGACTCTGGGTGCCACCGCAGCGAAGGGATCTTGATCGCGCGTGGTCGTGGCATCAAAGCCGCAAAGACGGTTGCTGGGGCCAGATTGGTGGACCTGGCTCCGACTATCCTGCATCTGGCCGGGGTGCCGGTCAGGCCGGAGATGGACGGTCGGGTTCTCGCCGACATCTTTGAAGCGACTCCCGAGGTGACCTATGCGGAGACCGCACCTGATGCGCGAGAGGAGACAGGCCTGGGCGTTGAGGAGACGGCCGAGGTGGAGGAACGACTACGCAGCCTGGGATATCTGTAGGGAAGCTCCTGCAGACTGCACTGTCCCGCGGAGCCTGGGAAGGACCAGACGCGCCCGTGCCTGCGAAAGTGAGCCGGTCGCAGTGCGGAAGGGATATTGCACAACCCCAGTGAGGCGGGACCGACAGCTCTCCCCGGCAGCCGCGGCACTCGGCCGGTCGGCCTAAGGCGGCAGTATCGTCACATCGATAAGGTGTAGTTGGTCGCCGACGGGGGACCCGTCAGGTGCTGACACAGGAACACGCCCCATTGTCTGGAAATCGTACAAGCCAACCGTCAGAGGCACCGGACCGAGGGGAGCGTCCTGCCTGACAGGAATGCGATATGGATCCAAGACGTATTGGTCAGGCTGCCAGTGCGATGTTGGATGGTTTCCACATACGGGCTGTCCATCCAGCTGGCCCCTCATTATCTCGCCGTCGTAGAGATGCGTGAAGACGTGGTAGTCCGTGCCTGTGCGCTCTCTCACCTGCCACAGCAGAGCAAGTTCCACATAGCCGCCCGGCACGGCGTTGTCCGACTGGATCCTGTAGCCCACTAGACGCGCGAAATCCCCAAATAACGCTTCCCGCGAGACATACTTATCAGGCAGCACATGGCTCTGTTTCGTGGCTGTAATCCCTGCAACCCGCTCCGGCGTTGATCCGGCGTCAAACTCCTCTTCGTACTCCTCTGCGCTGTGAGTCGCGGGATTGCCTGCTCGCTCGCGGCTGTGCACTGTGAGCTTCGGTTCGCCACCAACGGTAACGATGAGGGCCGGATGGTACGCTGCCTCGACCTGGTCCCAGCGGATAGCTACCTCGTCTTGGACGTTAGGCGCGATTACATAGTGGTCGGGGCTGGCACAGCCCAGGCGAGTCGCCCGGCGCATGTAGTAGTCCGTGACGTCCGGCTCCTCATTGCTGTCATAGCTTCCGAGCAGTTCCTCTCTATCCATCAAATACCCTGCAGCCTTCCAGCCGGCACGGTAGGGGAACCCAAATAGCCCGGCCTTGGGCTTCTGCTGGTACGGAGTCCAGTACAGGGGGTGATTCGACGCGGGGAAGTGTCGCATGTATTCGGGCGTGTGGTCAACGAATAGCATGACGGCGTAGAATCCGCACACTGCGTACGTGGCTGCTCCGGCGAATGCATACAGCCACATGGCGGTCTTGGATCGATTCGATAGCCAGTGGGCCGACTTGACGAGTCCGAGGCCAGCCAGTATTGCCATGGCGGGGTGAAGAGTGTGGATGTGCGTCAGCGGCAGCGCGACGAAGAACAAGTAGAAAAGCCCGGGCACGCCTAGCCAGAGCCACAAGAAGCGGATCGCCGCGGGTTGTCCTGAGCACACCAGCGAGCCCGCGAGCAGAATGCCGACAGGGACCCAGGCGGCCGTCGTTCCGCCAAATGACCAGATCTGCGGCCACAACAGACCCGTAGCAGCCGTCACGAGCAGTGCCAACGCCAGCCCGGCCCAGATGGGTCCTGGGCGGGCCCAGGTGGCTACCGTCTGCACTGCGCAGCCGAGGAACATCGCTACCAGCAGATACACGGCGCTGTAGACTGTGCTCAACCGAAAGGAGGACCAGAGGTGATTGTAAACGTGCTGATCGATGCCTATGCGGCCTGAGACATAGGAGACAGTGGAGCCCAAATAGGAACTGTGCAGGAAGGGCAGGTAGAATGCTCCGAGAATGCCCCCGCTGAGCAGCACCGCGATCACTATCGGCACGAGAGATTGGCGGAGACGCCGACGGTTGTGCCACAACCGTGCGCTGACCAGGAAAAGCGCTGCAGGCAGAGTCAGGATCGCATCATAGTGTGACAGGACAGCGCCAGCAAGAAGAACGCCGCCCGCCACGACGAGCCTACCGTGACCTTGGACAGAGTAGGCAACCAGGCAGAGCAAGCCGAGCGAGCCAAGAGCGAAGGTCAGGCTCTGATACTGCACGATGCGCCCAAAGCCCACAAAGTAGCCGTCGATGGCGACCATGCAGGCCGCGATGCCGCCTGCGTGTGGCTGCCCCATTCGTCTTCCCAGCAGAAAGATCGCCGTGACTCCCAGCACGCTAGCCCAGGCGAAGGGCAGGCGCGCCATCCACTCGCTTGTGATGCCCGTCAGCCGCCAGACAGCCATCACCACAGCCAGTTCGGCCGGCCCCTTCTTGTGCTGGAAGACGATAGTCTCGTCTCCTGTCAGTGCGCGCGCCGCCCGGACCATGACGGCGGCTTCATCCCCCTGAAACTCGGAGTAATTGAGGTTCACAAAACGCAGGCCAGTGGCAATGAGAACTGCCGCCAGCAGCCATGCCCACCCGTCTCGCCATAGCGAGCCGAGCATCCCCGAGCCGGGTGAGCCGCCCCAGGTCGGCAGGCGAGTTTTGTGGGAGGAGCCCGCCTGGTCCCCCGACGCCTCGGCGCCACGCCGACCTTTGCGCACCAGCGCGCAGAGCACTATCGGGAAGGAGGCGTTCACCACTGCCGCCCCAATGAGAGAGGCCCGCGTGAGTGGCCCGGGACGGTACGAGAGCAGCAGTACAACCAGGGGGGTGGCAACAAAGCTGAGCCCCAGACCCACGCCAACCCTTTCAGCACGGTCAAGCGCATCGCCGAGAGCTAGCGATGCCCAGCCGAGCCCTGGAAGCACCCAAAGGAGGGCGGAGGACAGCCAATAGCGCACAATAGGCCACGGCGCTGCCGCCGCCCCACCCCCCAGAAGCAGTGTCAGCGCAAACAGGGCTGCCTGCCGCTTCATGGTCCTCTCAGTGTGGGATACCGGTCACGCCTAGCCAGGACAGTGAACGGTGGCACAGAGGCCGTACGGCCGTTTCTCTGCGGAACCAGCAACGGTTCACTCTCCAGTGGCCTGACCTACAGCATTGTATCTGTTTGCCCGTACGGCGTCAACTGTGCTATAGTAGTGGCCTGACGCGACTATGCACGTGGCAGGAATACTCTGAAGGCCTTGAGCGGAGCACTCGACCGCGGTCCTCACGCTACAACGACCACCAGCCCGAGGAGCGACTGCGCCGAGGCATCTGAGGGAATCGAAGCAGTGCATACACCAGACAGGCTCCTCTACTTGATGCTCATTTGGGTGCTTGTCTCCTCTGCGGCCGCGGCGTGGCGGCGATGACCGCGAGGCGAGCCTGGGGCGCCGTACTGGTCCTGGTTAGCTGTGCGCTGTTCGGCGTGGCCGCGCTCGGCGCCTATGGCGTGACCCAGGGGCAGATCGGGGGCCTCTTCCCGTGGCAGAGTGAACGGCTCTACCGCCTGCTGCTGGTGGCAGTAGTGTGGTTTCTTGCGGTCGCTGGCCTAGCGTTGGTGGCTGTCGTCACCGGTAGGCGGTCTTCACCTACGTCAATTCGCTGGCCCGGTGTGCGCTCATGGGTACCAGCTGCCTCGCTGGTTGCTCTGATGGCGGCATTCGTGGCGGCGTACGGTTGGCTGTCTATCACCCGCCACCAGCGCTTCAATTCCACCGGTTACGATCTGGCGATCAATGAGCAGATAGTATGGAACACCTTGCACGGCCGCTTCTTCGCCAGCTCAATCGAGGTTGACAATTCGTTTGCCGACCATTTTCGTCCCTTTCTGGCCGTTGCACTGCCGTTTTACGCGCTGTTCCCTTCGCCGGTGACGCTACTGGTTCTGCAGACAGTTGGCCTTTCGGCGGCGGCCGTGCCTCTCTACTGCCTGGCGAAGCACAAGCTGTCGAGTCCGGCAATCGCACTGGGGGTGGCTGCTGCCTATTTGGCTTCACCCAGCGTAGGCTTTGTGGCTCGCTTCGACTTTCATGTTGAGGCCCTGTCGATCCCGGCCTTCATTGCTGCCTTCTATGCGCTGGAGCGCAACCATCAAAGATGGGCGTCTTTCTGGCTTGTGATTCCGCTGCTGTGCAAGGAGAACATGGGGTTGACCGTCGCCGCCTTTGGTCTCTATGCTCTGCTTGCGCGGCGCGAGGTCGGCTTTGGTGTTGTCTGGATTGGCATCGGCCTGCTGACGTTCTGGGCGGCATCGTTCTGGTTGATTCCCACGGTACGAGGGGCGAGTCCGGACACCCTGAGCCGGTACCTGTGGCTGGGTGAGTCTCCCCTGCAGATGCTGGCGGCGCCGGTATCTCGCCCGGCCGAGGTCTGGCGTCACGTTATGGACCCCAAGCGGCTGCTCTACCTGCTGCAGCTCCTGGTGCCAGTCGGGTTTCTGGCCTTGGTGGGCCTGCCCGAGCTGCTCCCGGCCGTTCCCGGACTGGCTCTCAATCTACTGGCGCAACACCACTGTCAAGCTACCATATACTGCCAATACGCGGTTCCCCTCATCCCTTTTCTGTTCGTTGCCACTATCTTTGGACTCTCCCGTCTCAGGACCGCAGCTGCTTCGAGAGATGCCTCTCCATGGACCTGGCGTCTGCTCGGCCTGGGATTGATTCCGCTCGCGGCGGCGGCCTTTTGGACGGACAATCCGTTCACCGAGAACCAGGCAGTACCCTCCGCGCTGGCTCGGGTTGTCAACGCTGAGGTTGTTGAGTTGGCACTTCAGGTCACGCCGGCTGCAGGTTCTCTGGTCACCACCAATGACTATGCTCCCCACCTGGCGCAGCGCCGGGAGCTCTATATCATTGGTATCCCTACCCAGCGCAAAGCCCCAACCAATCCGGATATTGTGTTTCTCAACCTGTACGATCAGGACTACATCGTCTGTGATCAGTACCGCGAGTACGTAGCTCAGCTGGACATAGAGCGCTATGGTGTCGTGTTTCGAACCGGTGGCCTCATTGTCATTCAGAGGACCGGCGGTTCAAACGACGAGTTCCGCGATTTCATCCTGAACTGGAATGACTGCGCAGGGTGAAGCGCATCACGCCTTTGGCAGCCATGGCTGACATGTCTGGAAGTGGACCAAACGCCAGCCCCAACCACGGCAGCAGCCAGCATCGCCTGTCAACCTGGGCGCACGTCGCCCTGCTGATGGCTCTGACCCTGGTCTTCATGGGGCAGTCCCTGTTTCCTGCCTCGGGCCGGGCGCTGGGCGGACACGATGTGCAGGGGCTCTTCTACCCCTGGTTCAGCTTCGCCCGCCAGGAGGTCTGGCAAGGTAGTCTGCCGCTGTGGGATCCCTACCATTTCGGCGGGTATCCGTTCATCAGCAACCCACAAGCGGGCGTGTTCTATCCACCTGCCTGGTTGGCTATCCTATTGCCAGCCAATCTTGGCGTCAGTTGGTACGTGGCGCTTCACGTCTGCCTGGCAGGTGTCGGCATGCTGCTCTTTGTCCGGCGCATGCGGGGCAGCTCGCTGGCCGCGCTGTTGGCGGGAATGGCCTTTTGCTTCAGCGGGTTCGCCACCGCGCGCCTGTGGGCGGGGCACATTGGGCTCCTGGCGACGTCCGCGTGGCTGCCGTGGATGCTGCTGGCCTTGGATTGCAGTGTGGGGAGGGGTACTGTCCGGGAGGCGCTGTTCGCCGCGGTGCCGGTGGCGCTGGCGGTCCTCGCAGGCCACACCGCCTCTCTGCTCTACCTTGTTCTGGTTTGGATGGGGTTTGCGCTCTTCCTGGGCCTTACCACCGGGCAGTGGAGACTGGTGGTGCGGCAGGCCGCGCTTAGCGGGCTGGGGGGATTATTTCTGAGCGGGGTGCAGATGGTGCCTTTCATCGAGCTGGGCCTGAATTCGGCTCGGGCCGCCGCGTCGACCTTTGAGTTCGCCACTGATTTCTCCTTTCCGCCGTCCCACCTCATCACCTTGCTTATTCCGGAGTACTTTGGGGAGCCGACGCGAGCCGGCTACTGGAGTGTGCCGAACTTTGCCGAGCTCACTTACTATGCTGGCCTGCTGCCCATCCTGGGATTGCTGTTGGGCCTGCGCAAGCCGAGCCGTCTCACCTGGTATTACGTGGGGCTGACTCTGCTCGGTCTATTGCTGGCACTGGGCAGGTACGGATTCCTGTATCGGGCAGCCTATGGTCTCTTGCCGCTCTTTCGCCTGGTGAGAGCGCCCGGCCGCGCGCTCATACTGTTCACTTTCGCCGCCAGCGCGCTGCTGGGGGAGGCGATCTCGGTATGGCAGCGTCTGCCGGCCGAAGAGCGGCGCGCATTGTTGCGCCCGCTGATGCGGCGGTCGCTGGTCTTGGCGGCCGTGCTGGGTTGTCTGGGGCTGGCGGTGACCGGAGCAGTCTTTGCTGCTCAGCACCCGACTGAAACCAGCGGCCGGCTGTGGCACCAGCTTGGCGGCTGGTCCTGGGCGCTGGCTCTCTTTCTGGTGGCGGGGGCGCTTCTCTGGAGTTACCTGAGGACTGGCGACGGTGGCACCAAGCTGCGGCCGGTCCTGGCGGCCGGGCTGCTGACACTGACGGTAGTGGATCTGTGGAGCTTTGGGCTCAAGTTGGTTCGGCTGGAGCCCACCGCGCCTGACCCATTGTGGACGGATGCCCACCAGATCATCGGTGAGACAGGTGGTCGTGTCCTGCCGTGGGGCGTTTCCATCTTTGCCCAGAACGGCGCCGGCCGGGTCGGGCTGCGCAGCATCTTTGGCTACAATGCCCTTGAGGTCGCTGCTACTCATGACCTTGCTGCCTCGGTGCCCGACCCCCGGTCGACGGCCTACGATGTCCTGGGAGCCGAGTATGTGATTGCTCCCGTGCCTCTCGCCGATTACACGCAGGGCGACCGGCCGCTGGAATTGGTAGGCAACACCGCGTCCGTATGGGTCTATCGTCGAGCCCGGAGCCTGCCCATTGCCCGGCTGGTCTACCAGACCGAGGAGATTAGCGATACCGTCACCGCCATAGCTCGCATCCATGCACCCGACTTGGACCCCGCTGAGACCGTGATCCTGAGCCAGCCGGCGGCCTGCACGGTGGGACCGGCGCCGGATTCACCTGGAACGGCACACGTCGTGGAGGAGCGACCAGGCTACTGGCTGATCGAGACAGATAGCCAGGCTCCAGCTCTTCTGGTATTGAGCGAGACCGCCTACCCAGGGTGGCGGGTTACGGTGGATGACACGCCGGCAGAGCCGCTAGTAGCTTACACGGCGGTTCGGGCGGTCTGCGTCCCGGCCGGCAAGCACTCGGTGGAGTTCGCCTACCGGCCGCTATCGCTGCAGTGGGGCGCAGGGGTGACGTTGTTGGCAGTGGTAGTGCTAGTGATCGCCATCGTGCGGCCGGCTCGTCTCTTTGAGCGCTGGCGTTAACAAGCAAGTGGGAGACTGACCGACCTGACCCCTGAGAAGGAACGACGGCAAGCGCCTGATGAGGCGATGGGAGTGGCGGCTGACGGCTGGCAGCTGTGCCCCCCTGCTCGCCGTGGGACTGTGCTCCTTGTGGTCGCGGGGGCCCTGCTTGCCCTGCTTGTGACCATGGTTTTCTACGCACGGATTCGCATGCCCGAACCCGAGGTTGCCCCGCCAAAAGGGAGCGGGACCGCTCTCTACAGCAGGTCGCCGGCGGCAACGGGAGCATTGCCTGATTCAGAGCCTGACGCAGCTCCGGCGGCGGACCTGTCTACCGGTCTAGCGGCGACTCCTTCGCCTGAACGGGTGAACGCTGTCTCAGAGGTCTATCTCCCGGCGATCTCGGGAGGGGAGGCGGCTGGCGCGACGCCTGTGCCGCGCACGCCGGCCGCCAAGGCTGCACCGCGAACAGCGACGCCTACCAGCACGCCATTCCCGACCATTGACTTCGCTGTTGTCAGGGCCGAGCTGCAAGCCTCCGGTCAGGATCTCGGTACAGCCAAGATAGGCTTTCACGTCAGTGTGGGTGGGAACGAGAGGGGGTTGGGAGAGTGGATGCGTCGTCTGGATGAGGCTGGGGTACCCTTTTTCCTCAAGAGTGTGGATTACGCCGGACCCCTCTATGAAGCTCAGGGACTCGTGCAGTCGAGTGGAGTGCCTCACACTCTTGTCTTTCGGAGTACTGACGGCGTGCCGAATTACGACCTGCCGCCTGAGGAAGCAGCCCGACTGCACTGGGAGCAGCACCGCAGCCTGTTCCCGCCTGAACTCGACCCCTCCCTCGTCTGGCTGGAGACGGTCAATGAGATAGACAAGAACCGCTCTGAGTGGCTGGCTCTGTTCTCCCTGGCAACAGCCCAAATGACGTTGGACGCGGGTTTTCGCTGGGCTGCCTTTGGCTGGTCGACCGGGGAGCCAGAGCCCGAGGACTGGCAGTCCCCTGCCATGCTCGATTTCCTGCGGCTGGCGGGCGAGCATCCCGACCGCCTGGCGGTTGCAGTGCACGAGTACAGCCTAACGCGGGATGACATCGCGGCTCAGTATCCATTCCGTGTCGGTCGCTTTCTGCGCCTCTTTCAGGTCTGTGACCAGCATGGCATCCCCCGGCCGACCATCTTGATCACCGAGTGGGGCTGGGTGTACAACGACGTCCCCTCTGTGAACGAGGCCATGCGCGATATCGCCTGGACTTCGGCGCTGTATGCGCCTTTCCCCGAGGTCAAAGGCGCTGCCATCTGGTATCTGGGCGGGGGCTATGGCGGCATTGCCGACAGAGCGCAGAGGCTGATTGCACCGGTCATGGAGTACAGCCTGACCAGCTATTTCGTCGTGCCTTTGGCGCCAGCGCGGGCGTCGCTTGACGCCGAGCCTCACCGGCAGTAGGGCAGGATTGCGTTCAGTGCACCTTCACCGGCCGCAGCAGCAGGCGGTCCGCCACCGTTTCCTCGCCGTCATATACCTGAAGCCGCTCCCCCGTTGGCTGGTGGTAGACGCCGATCTCCAATTGGTACTCTCCCGCCTCAATGCCCGCCTCAGTCGATAAGGGGAAATAGCTCAGCAGGGTCTCGCCACCGTTCTCCTGCCAGAAAGAAGTGGGGTAGCGGTTGGCGTCGTACTCGGCCGCGATGTGGCTCTGGGAATCCAGTAGGTGGGCAAAGATAGAGTAGTGACGCTCCGGCCGCTGAAGCAGCCGCCAGTACAGCACCAACTCAAGGGTCCCGCCCGGTTGCAGCACATCGGAGCTACGGTCGTTTCCGACGTACTCTAGCACGTTGCCCAGGTTCACGGGCGGGGGGATCTGGTGGCGCAACCCCTGAGGGTCACCCGGTTCGAACGTCACCTCCCAGGACCAGATGACAGGTGACACGTCGGAGGGTGCCGGAGGGACTCCTTCGCGCCAGCGGTAGACCTCTAGAACGGGTCGGCCAAAGCGATCGAGGCGGGTATCGATCCGCTGCAGGCGCGGGACCCGGCTCAGGAGCGCTGGCTGAGGTGCGTTCTCCAGGAGCAGCAGATACGTCGCCTCGGACGGTGCCAGCGGCAGGCTCTGCCGTGCGTCGAACCAGTGTATGCCCTCGTATTGCCCTGGGGCCAGGAAAGCCAGCGTGGGGTGCTCGCTGTACTCGCTTGAGAGATAGAGTTCCCCGGCTGGTTCTGATCGTCTCAGGTACTCGGCCGCATACACCATCGCCACGCGGCGGTCGCTGTCGTTGCGCTCCGCCTGGTGCCACTCGACGGAATACGCCTGATGCACCTCCAGGGCCAGAGAGAGGAGGCACCAGAGGAGAACCAGAATGCCCACGGCCCGCGCGGAGTCGAGGAAGAGCTTGTGGCGCTCGACCCACGCGATAGCGGCGTCCACAGACAAAGCGGGAAAGAAGTAGACTGCCGGCAGAACGCCGATGGCGCGTTGGTAGTAGGGCAGGCTCTCCGCCGAGAGCGTCATCGGGAGTAGCATGATCCCCAACCAGAGGAGCAGCGCTGCGTGTGCAGCGCGGTGCGACTGCTGTCGCCGGAAGGTGAGCCAGAGGGCAAGCAGCAAGCCGCAGTAGAATAGCGTCCCCTCTGCCAGACCGAACACCGGCCGGCCTGCCAGGTTGAAGCGGTAGTTCGGATCGCCCCAGCTGGTGAACATGCCCGCAGTCTCTCTGACGCTCTGCCACAGGCGGCCCCATGGGTCTCCTCCGGCCCACGCAGGAGCCGATACCGAAATCTGGGTCGCGCGGCCGTAGAAATCGGTCGGGTTCCGCGCAAAGTGCCCTGCCAACGGCAGAGCGACGGCGGCCGCGACGAGAAACATGGCGGCGATGGGCCTCCACCGGCGTCCGACCGCTGAAGGGGCGATCATCCACATCGAAAGAACCACTGCTAGGATGAGGATGGGGAATGCACGAGCGGCCGTATAGGTGTACTGGGTAAGGCCCAGGAACAACCCCGCGGCCAGGAGGCGCCCACTTGCTCGCCACCCTGACGGGGGAAGTCGCAAGCCCCGAAACAGGAACCAGAACACAGGAAGCTGCACCAGCGGCTGTATCACCGCCCGATAACCGTTGCGGCTGGCGATGAGGTGCCAGAGGGACACGCCAAGCAGCGCGGCCGCAAACAGCCCCACACGTCGATTGAACAGCTCCCTGCCCACTGCGTAAGTGCAGGCCACCGTGAGCACCCCGATCAGCGCCGAGAGCAACCGGCCGGCGAACATCCCCTCGCCCAGCAACGCAAAGGTAGCCGCTTCCAGATAGACGTACAGCGCATCCCGGCCGGTAAAGGCCGAGAAGAATACTGGGCGGTCCTCGCCTGCCAGCAAATCGCGGGCCAGGAGAGCCTTGGTGGCTTCGTCGGGGTGCCAGCCAAAAGGGACGCTGGAGAGTAGATAGACGCGGAGGAAAAAGGCCAGCCCTACCACCAGCAAGGGCCAGACGGCCGCCCTGCTTCTCTCAGTGCTGGATGCAGCGGCCGCTAACCCAGAGGTGGTCATTGCTTTCCTGGCGGAACGGGGCAGGGGCAGCACCTGGTGGTGGTCGTGGAGGTGCTGCTATGACTCTACCGAGACAGATACCCCCAGCGCGGTCAGGATTTCCTCCTGCACAGCCCACATGCGGAGCTTGTCTTCTCGTATCGCATGGTCGTGTCCGAGTAGGTGGAGGGCCCCGTGGACTACCAGCAGTTGGAGCTCTGCGTCCAGAGCGTGCCCCCGCTCAGCAGCCTGGTCCCGGGCCTGGGGCAGGCTGATGGCAATGTCGCCGAAGTAGCGGACATGGTCTGGAATCGGGAGAGGATCGCCGGCCGGGAAAGAGAGGACGTCGGTCGTGGCGGCTACCCCGCGGTGGGCCTGGTTGAGCTCCGC
Source organism: Ardenticatenales bacterium (assembly GCA_030593075.1). Lineage (GTDB taxonomy): Bacteria > Chloroflexota > Anaerolineae > Promineifilales > UBA4811 > JAUVHW01. Next base: position 17,327 of record JAUVHW010000013.1, on the reverse strand, counting down.
CATCCGTTCGTCGCTGGTGACGAGGATTGTCAACTCGCCTTCGGGTGCGTTCTGGTTGACCAGCGCGGCGCGAGCCGCGGCCTGGAGCAGGCCGTCCGAGATGGTGGCGTCGATACCTTCGGCGATCGACACCTCAATTCGGTACACCCTACTCCTCCTCCTCGCTGCCCGCCACGCTCAGCCCTGGCCGAGTGCGGGCTTTGTCATCCTCTTTGGGAGGCGTGTCCGGGTGATCGGCTGCCTCCTGTCCGGGGTATCTTGGCCGATCATGGAACCGTCCCTGGAGGGTTTCAGTCAGGCTCTCCTTCACTGCCTGGATGTCACCCAGTGTCAGGCCCGACTCGTCCAGCTCACCCTCCATCACGATCTCATTCACAATTGAGGTAACGAGCCTTTCGATTTCTTCCTCAGCGCGGCTCTGCAGCGCGGTAGACGCAGCCTCGCAGGAATCGGCCAACAGCACCAGAGCAGTCTCGCGGCTCTGAGGTTTGGGACCCGGATACCTATAATCCTCTTCCTCTACCTGGCTTGCGTCCCCTGCGGCCTCCACCGCCTCGTGGTAGAAATAGCTCACGAGACGCGTCCCCTGATGCTCGGGGATGAAGGCGCGAATCCTCTCGGGTAGCCGGTAGCGCCTTGCGAGGTCCAGGCCATCCTTGACGTGGTTGGTGATAGCCTGAGCGCTGGTGTGAGGGTCGAGGCGCGCGTGAGCGTTGGAACCGTTCTGATTCTCAGTGAAAAAGTACGGCCGGGCGATCTTGCCTACGTCGTGGTAGAAGGAGCCCACCCGGACCATCTCGGAATCCGCTCCGATCCGCTGTGCGGCCTGCTCGGCCAAATTGGCCACCATGAGGCTGTGGTGATAGGTGCCGGGCGCCTTGCGCAGGAGTTCCTGCAGCAGGGGGTGGTCCAGGCGGGCCAGTTCCTGGAGTTGCAGGGAAGTTACCACGTTGAACACGTTGCCCACCACGTAAAAGCCGAGCACTGTAAGCGCGGCCGAGAAGAGACCGTTGATGAGACCCGCGCCGATCAGCTGAAGGATGCCCAGGAGGTCTGAACCGCCCAGCCTGAAGATCAGAACCACACTGGCGTTGGCGACACCCACCACGATTCCTGCCCTGAAGAACGTGCTGATCCGGGCCGATTTTCTGATGACCAGGGCGGAGATGATGCCGCCAGCAGCAGTGTAGACCGCCAACTCTAGCGAATTCTCACTGATAACGCCTACTACCGCTGCCACGCAGAGGCTGACCATGATGGCCAGGTTGGGATCAAACAGCACCGTGAGCAGCATGGAGAGCCCGGCCGCCGGGAAGAGAAACGGGACGACTGCACGCCCTGGTACAATAAGCTTGGCCGTGAAGGCAAAGAGGACTAGCTGGAGGGACAGGAGCATCATGTGGCGGCCGCTGGCAAAGAACTCGGGGTGTAGCCGCTGGACATACAGCCCGAGCAGGGCGACGATGAGCACGGCCGCGACGACAAGGCTGATGCTGTCCCGCCAGTCGGCCTCGGCCTGCATCAGGCCAAGCCGCTGCATGGCCTCAATATCTGCCTCGTCGACCGTATCCCCTTGGTACACGATAGTGGAGTTGATGTCGAATGACTGCTGCACCGGGGCAACGCTGTTCTCCGCCTCTTGCCGACGTTGCTCGGTCAGCTGCGGGTTGTACGATGAGTTGGGTACGATCAGTTGCTGCGCGAGAGCGGTCACCACAGTGGCCTGCTCCTCCGGAAGCTCCAACCGGACGAGCAAGGGAACAGCTGCCCGGGCCTCGTCGAGCCGGTCTTCTCGGATCTGCTCGCGCATGGCCTGATCCACCGCAGTGAGCGTGTCCTGACGGACGGTCTCCCACTCGCTGGCGGTCAGGTCAAGCAGTGTGTCCAGCGTCTCCCTCGGAAGATCCAACTCGGGAATGGCGCCTATGTAGTCGATCTGGAGTTCGCGGTCGGCGAGCGAGTCGGCCCGGATCGTCTCGAGGAAATCGAGGACGAGCCTGGTGCGGTTGACCTGGGAGCGCGCTACCCGCATGTCGGGCGGATCATATGCATCGCGCACGTTGGTGCGTGCCTCTTGCCGCGCTCTCTCGGTCAGTACCTCCGAGACGTAGGTGATGTTCTGCGGGGCCAGGATGTCCTCAGGAGCGGTGTCTCCGGCCTCAAGGGTGAACTCCGGGGCGGGCAGGAGATTGGAGACGAGAATGGTGCCGAGCACGGCGGCCAGCAGAAGGCCGACAGCCGCCGGCCGCGCCATCCTCAACCAACGCCTGATCGGTGACCAGGGCGAGTTCGAGCCGGCATAATCCGAAGGTCCGCTCATGGGCGGTGGCTCGGTAGGAGCCCCTCAAGAGCCGAGGAGCTTGCGTACTATCTCGTTGACCTGCCGGCCGTCGGCTGTGCCCTGAAACTCGGCCATCATCTGTTTCATGACCAGGCCGATTGCCCTGGGGCCGCTGACCTCTTTCTCCTCGATTATGGCAGCTGCTCGGGCGGTCATCTCTTCGGCCGTGGCCTGGGCCGGCAAGTATTCCTCTATGATGGCAAGTTCAGCTCGTTCGGTATCGGCCGCCTCTGGCCGGCCTGCCCGGGTAAAGTCGGCGATGGACTCCTGTCGTTTCTTGGCTTCCTTGTGCAACAGAGCCTGAAGCTGCTTGTCGTCCAGCGTGGTCCGCTGGTCCACCTCTACCTGTTTGACCGCTGCCAGCAGCAGGCGCAGAGTGTCTCGGCGCTGCCGGTCGCCAGAGCGCATTGAGGCTTTGAGGTCGCTGGTCAGGGATTCCTTGATTGTAGTCATGGCCTATCCGATCTGATCACGTTGCCAGACAGTATAACACCGGCCGCCGCCAAACGCCAGCCTCGCGCCGGCAGCGCACCGGTCCGGTCACAGCTTGTAGCCAATCGTGCGCAGGAAATCTCTGCGCCACTGGATGTCCTTGTCTGTCTCGACACCCTTGCTTGTGAAACCGTCGATGACGCCCAGGATGCCGCGCCCCTGGTCGGTCTCGCCAATGACGACCTGGACCGGATTGGCCGTAGCACAGAAGATGCGACAGACCTCGGGCACCATCTTGATGGCGTTCAACACGTTGATAGGAAAGTAGCCTTCTCCGAGAAACACGATAAAGGTGTGGCCAGCCGAGAGCGCCACTGCGTTCTTTTGCGCGAGTTCGATCATCGCCGGATCGGTGCCCGTCCAGCGGATCAGGCACTCGCCGGAGGCCTCGCAGAAGGCCAGGCCAAACTTGATTCCCGGCACTGCAGTCACCATCGCCTCGTGGATGTCTTCCACCGACTTGATAAAGTGGGTCTGGCCCAGGATAAAGTTGGTGGCCTCCGGCTTGTCAATGGCTACGGTTGAGAGCTGCATCTTTCTTCCTCCTATTCATGCACTGTCCGCTTCGACGGCGGAGCCGCGAAGGGGCGCGCAGAGTCTGTGGCCCGTCTGGATCAGTCTACTCCAGATTGCCCTCTGAAACAAGGGCGGCTCATGGCCGGAAGCGTCACTGTCTCGCCCCCTGTCTGGCGCTGCATGTCCTCCAGGACGAGCGGAAGAGGCCCGGCCGGCGGACCAGCGCACGTGTGGGAGATCCCTCTGCTCGTTTGCGGGCGCTACGCGAGGAGTTGCGTCCACTGCTGTTCGATCTCGGCTCCGTCGAGACCAGCATCCAGCATCCACCCCAGCGCGGAGGAGCAGTCCTGGCAGAAGCGGCGGCTGTCACTCTTGTCCACCGTGGAAGGAAGCTGCCACCCTTGCGCCGGTACAGCCTCGGCCGGCGCCAGCACCAGTATTGCATCGTGCGTCAGGGAGTTGAGGTTGGCTATGTGCACCGATGCGGGGCTCTCTGAGTGCACTACGTAACGGCTGCGCAGCCGAAAGCCGGCCCGCTTGAGGGCGCGTGTGAGGGCGGCCCATCCCCTGCTGTGCCGGTGGTGGAAAGTGAAGACCAGGCGCCCGTGGGGTTTACGCAGGACCCGGTGGCACTCGGAAAAGATGGCGCCCAGAACCCGAGTGTACTGTTCCCCGCCGCCGGAGCGAGGGTTCACCGCGGACTCTGCGAGATCGATGTCCCAGTTGGCCTCGTCCGGGAGCATCCTTCTCAGCCAGACGTGGAAAAACGCCGCCAGGTCGCTGTACTGCACGCTGTCAAAGTAGGGCGGGTCGGTGACGATGGCATCTGCGCTGTCGGATTCGAGGGCGAGCGATTGAGATGGCGCCTGAATGAGCAGGAAGCGGCGCTCTCCCTGGCGCAGCCCCTCCGCCCGGTTCACTTCCACGCCGCTGTCTACCTCGTCCACGGGCTGGGTCACGGGGGACCCATCCTTGATCACGCGCTCTACAGGCCGATCAGCCCAGCGCCGAGCCCGGCGTATGCGGTCGTGGAACAGCCTCTCCAGGGTGCCCGAAGCCCTCGCCGGGTAGAGGGGGTTGTTTTCCAGCGCGGTGTGGGGAAAAGAGTAGGCGTGATGGGAGAAAGCATGCCGTACCGCTCCCGGCCGGCGCTTGTTGACCCCTTTGTAGCCACAGAGCATCGAGTTGAATTCCAGGGAGGTGGAAACCAGCAAGGCCAGATTGAGACGGACAAGAGGCTCGAAAGCAGCCAACTGCCGGATGGCCTGCTGCATAACCAGGAGCTGGCGACTGGAAAAGAGGTCCAGATAGCTGGCTATCCCCCGGCCGAGCAGGTCGGCCGACTTGGGGCCCGACTTGATCCTGAAATCGTCCGGACCGGGACGGTCCGCCTGCATGGGCGGTACGGGAGAGCGCAAGGCCTGCTCGACCGTCGATCTCATGCTGTTGGCGCGCTCTATGAGAGCCAGGTCGGCCGCCGTGGGGGCAGCGAAGAAAAGGCCGTGTTGCGGGCACCGGCCGGCCACCGCGAATGGCTCGTACCGGGCGTAAAAGGGGGCCTGCCTGTCCTCCTGGTAGGGCGCTCCGCAGGCGCTGCATTTCCGGTTCCCCTTTTCCACTAGCGGCGGCCTGGGCTGGCCGGGCGGGCAGTGGGTACAGTGACCGGCCGCGCGCCCCTGGTGGCGGGCGATGGTGCGGCAACTGGGGCAGATGCGGACCCTTGTACCGTCCGATTCGTGCCGCAGCACCGTGGAGTCTACTAGCAGGGCCGGACCACACCGGCAGGCGCGGCGTGTTCCGCAGAGCACGAATCGGAACTCGGTGGCCTGATGGCACTCGGGGCAGGAGGTGGCAAAGAGCGGCCGCAGCTCCCGGCGCAGACTCACCATGAGCTGGTCAAAGGCAGCTTCGAGCTTCTCCAGAGGGCAGGGGCTCAGAGTGGCGCGGGCCTGCAGGACCGGGATGGGGTCCAGGTCAGCGCCGATAACGTTGGCCCCCAGGCGGATCGCTTCGTGTAGTACGGTGCCACCCCCGATCATGGGGTCGAGGATGACCTTGCCCTTCAGGCCGCCTGCTGCGTAATAGTCCCGCTCCTGCGGGTCCTCCGCCAGAGCCTTCAAGATGAGGCGAAAGGTGCTGCCGCAGCGCCGGGCCCACCACTTGTGCAGGTAGCTGTTGGGGCGGTAGAGGTGCTTGTTGTAGGATTCGAGGTGGGCTAGTTGGTTGGCCAGGGCGACGTCGAATTCTGTGTCCAGGGGGACTGGGCTCTCTTTGCCGGCCGTGGTCACGCGCCCTCCTGGGTCTCTGGCATCACTCTCCCGTGCATCCCGCCCGGCCGCAGGCCGGTCAGGAGTGTTGGCGTCCGCGAATTCTTCAGAGGAAGGTCGCTAGCAGCCGTCACCTGGATGTAGTGGTCAGTGTGACCGCGCCACAGGCCGTCGCCGGCCGGGGACTCCCAGAGCACCTCCATGGTGCGGCCCACGAATCGCTGTATGAACTGCTCCTGTTTCTGGCGGCCCAGTTCCCGCATCAAGCGGCTTCTCTCGCGGATGACGTCCGGTGCAAGGTGCCCCGGCATCCGGGCGGCGGCCGTGCCCGGCCGGCTAGAGTAGCCGAAGACGTGGAGCCGCGCCAGGCGCGATTCGCGCACCAAGCTCAGGCTGTCCTCAAACTCCTCTTCGGTCTCGCCGGGAAAGCCTACCATCACATCGGTCGTCAGGGCCAGGTCTGGGATGGCATCCAGAGCGGCCGTGGCTAGCGCCCGGTACCCTTCAGGAGTGATCTGCCGCCCCATGCGGCGCAGGACGCTCGCTGATCCGCTCTGCAGGGGCAGGTGCAGTTGCCGGCAAAGACGAGGGTCCTGCCAGAGAGCAAAGAATCCTGGCTCCAGGTCCCACGGCTCCAGCGACGAGAGCCTGATGCGAGCCACGCTGGTCTGGGCCAGGATGCTTTCGACCAGTTCGCGCAGGCTGGTCTCCGGCCCGTAGCTTCCCAGGTGGACGCCGGTCAGGACGACCTCTTGATAGCCGGCCGCATCCAGCGCCTGGATCTCGGCCATCACCTCGGCCTTCGGCCGGCTGCGGCCTAGGCCGCGCGCCACTCTGGTGACGCAGTAGGTGCAATGGTTGTCGCAGCCATCTTGCACCTTGACAAAGGCGCGGGTCCGCCCGCCTGGCAGCCGTCCGCACTCATCCGGCCGCGGCTTGGGACCCAGTTGAGCCCCGTCGCCGGCGCCTCCTAGCGACTCTACCATTGGAAGTAGGCTGGCCTTCTCTGGGTTGCTGACCACCCGTACTACGCCGGGCAGTGCACGAGCCTCGGCCGGAAAGAGAGTGGCGTAGCAGCCGGTGAGAAGCACCGCCGCGTGGGGAGCAGCCCGGTGGCAGCGGCGGGCAGCCTGGCGCGATTTGGCCGCCGCCCTGCGCGTGACCGCGCAGGTGTTCAGGATGCAGATAGCTGATTCGGCTGGGGAGAGGGCGATGCAGTGCCCCTCGCTCGCCAAGCGGCGAGCAAGGCTCTCGATCTCACTCTGGTTCAGCCTGCAGCCAATCGAGCCGAGGTATATCCGCATTGCTCGTGCGAGGACTGGGGGTCCGCGCGCCTTCATGTCGTAGCCGACCCCCTGTTGAGAACAGGCGCCTGAGTGCCTGGTCCCTGTCCTGGTCTCCTCCAGCCGAGGATTGCGGGAGGCCTGGGCCTCTACCGGAGCGTCAGCCGGTGTACCCCTCTAGTGCCAACAGCTGTGCCTTGAGGCCCGGCCGCTGGAACCCGCCCAGCGTGCCATCCGACCGAATGCAGCGGTGGCAAGGGATCACCAGAGGGAATGGATTGCGGGCCAGCGCATTGCCCACCGCCCTGGCTGCCCGGGGCTTTCCGAGGCGGTCCGCCAGCCACTGATAGGTGCGCACTTCTCCGTATGGAATGGTGTACTCTAGACGCAGGACCTGCTGCTGGAAGGGAGAGCAAGCGGTCAAGTCGAGCGGCCCAATCGGTAGGGCGGCGCGCTCCCCGTTGAGGTACGCCTGGATGCGGCATACCAGGTCAGAGATGTTGTCCGGATGCTTGTCCGCCAGATGAGCGGAATACGAGGCCATCTCCGCCTCAAGGACCTGGGGATCCATAGTCGGAAGGATGACCCGCCTCACAAGGCCGGCGTCGGGTCCGGGCTTGTACACCACGGCCGCGTCGCCAAAGGGAGTCCTGAATGCGATTGTGTTCATCGCCGCTGAACAGCAAAGCGGGAGCTGGTCGTACGCCGCTCCCGCTTGATCGCTCCGATGGCGTCGATTAGGCCTCGGCTTCGGCCGGAGGCTCTTCCTTCTTGATCTTGTCGCCCACGGCCTTCTTGCCCTCCTCCAGGGCCGATCCCAGCTTGACCTTCTGCTCCTCCAGGATCACCTTGCCGCGCTCTTGGGCCTCCGTGAGCTTCTCACCCGCCTTTCTGCGAGCGTCCTCCAGCGTCTCCTGTGCCCTGGCCTGCAGCTCAATCCCTCGCTGCTGTATCTGGGCGCGCGTCTCCTCGCCGGACTGCGGCGCCAGGATGAGGGCTGTGGCTGCCCCTACCAGCCCCCCAACGACAAATCCTGCAAAAAAGGCGCCAAAATCATCACCGCTGCTCATTGTCTACCTCCTTCTGATGGCTGTGATTCCGAATCCGCCCGTGGCTTTGCCGGGCTCCTAGCGCTTCCAATCGATATCAAGCTCCCAACGGCTCCTGCCAACCGCAGGATTCCCCTGGTATAGCTGGATGCCTTGATGACCGGCGATACCATGTGCTCGCTCATAAAGGCGGCTGTGCCGCGCACCGTGCTGACCGTGTCGGCCGTGTTCTGGATGATGGGCTTGATCTCGTACTCCAGCATGTTGGCCAGACGGGCGACCTGCGTGATGAGTACGATCAGAGCCACGCCTATCAGCCCTGACTCGGCCGCCAGCGCGACGATGGCGATGTCTCGTACAGTCTCGGTGTGGAGAGGGTAGTTGACCGCCAGAATGACCAGGAAAACGAGCGCGGCCAGTGCAATCAGCAACACAAAGCTGGCCGCAAAGACGTGCTTGCGCTGGATCAGCGGCTTGGCCGGGGCGGGCGCAGAGGGTTCGGTCTGCTTGTCCTCGTGCACTGGGGCCGGGACATCAGGCATGGGCTTACCTTTCCGGCATTATAGCACGTTTGGATTGGGTGTCAAAGCGCCTGGGCGTCGTTGTCTGTTGCAGAGGGCCCCTCCTTGCTCAGCCATTGGGAGGCAAATAGCGCTACCCACGAACCCAGGCTGGCAGCAAAGGTGTGGACTGGCCCAATGTCAAGGATCGAGAGGCCCAGAGTGGCACCCACCCACTGACCCAGGGCGAATCCCAGCCAGCCTGCCAGCAGGTAGAGCACGAGCTTGCGCAGCGGCCCTCCGAAGAGCAGGTGAAAACCTGCCCCGTAGGCTGTGGCCAGCAGAAACGCAAAGACAATACCGGGCGAAATGGTGGGGAGATTCATGTCGATTCCTCCCAGGGCGCGATTGTCCCTCCGCCAAGGCAGGTGCTGCCCTGGTAGAACACGGCCGCCTGGCCAGGCGTGATGTCCGAGAGGGTCTCTTCAAAGCGGGCGGTGGCCTTGCCGTCCTTTCCAGGGGTCACGGCGGCCGGGAGTAGCCGGCCCCGATAGCGGATCTTGATCTCGGCCTGGAAGGGGGTATCCCCCGCCGGCGGCCGGCCGGCGACCCACCGGGTGTCCACGGTGGTGAGGGTTCGGCGGCCGAGAGCGTTCCTGGGGCCCACAACCAGCGCGTTGCGGGCCGGATCGGTCGCCAGAACATAGAGCGGGCTCGGTGCGCTGATCCCGAGTCTCTTTCGCTGGCCAATGGTGTAGGCGGCCAACCCCTGGTGCTTTCCTACCACATTCCCGCCAAGATCCAGGATCGGTCCCGGCCGCATGGCGTCCGGTGCCTGTTGGCGGAGAAACCGGCGATAGTCGCCGTCTGCCAGGAAGCAGACGTCCTGGCTATCGGCCTTGTCCGCCACCGGCAGCCCAAACTCCCGCGCCAGCGCCCGGACCTCCGCCTTGGTGTAGTCGCCCAGGGGGAACAACAGGTGGGGGAGGCGAGACTGGTTCAGCGAGTACAGCACGTAGGACTGGTCCTTGGCCGCATCGGCGCCGCGCAGGATCTGATAGCTGGGGCCGCTCTGCTGGACGCGGACGTAATGGCCGGTTGCCAGGTACTGCGCTCCCCAGTCCCTCACCTGGTCCAGCAGAAAGCCGAATCGGACCCGCCGGTTGCACACCACGCAAGGGTTGGGAGTCAGCCCGGCCGCGTGAGCGCCGATATAGCTCTCGACAACTGTGCTCCGGAACAGCTCGACCGCGTCGAGAGTGCGAAAAGGGATGCCCAGTGTCTGGGCCACGGACTGTGCATCGGCGAGCTGGCTCGGTGTGCAGCAGCGGTTCTCCGGCCGGCCGCCAGCGTCTGAGGCCGGCTCGCTCCACAGCCGCAGCATCAGCCCTTCCACCTGGTAGTCAGCCTTGGCCAGCAGAGCGGCCGCGACCGAGCTATCCACTCCGCCGCTCATGGCTACCACGACACGGGTTCTTGCCGGGTTCATCACAGCGGGAATTGTACCTTACCTTCCAACACCTGGGTATGAGGCTGCTGGATATCAGCCCGCCAAGGGCTCCCTGTCTCCCCCTCGCAGCGCAGAACTGCAGCCGGAATGGCGCCACATCTGTTTTCGGCACCCTCTCGGCCGGCGCTGAGCCTTGACTCGCGTTCTTTGTGTTCTATAATCTGCGAGCAATCTCGTTATTCAAGTGGATCGTCGTGAATAGAGTCTCCTCCAGGGCAGCACTCGGCTTCCTGGGCTTCGCCCTGGCGGCTGTACTGGTGGCAGTACCGCTGTTGGCAGCCAACCCCGGTCCGACCCGCAAGGGCGCCGTGATAGCGGCCCGTGATCTGCTGCCCAAGGCCTCTGCCACTCCAACGCCATCTCCCAAGCCCACCTGGACACCGACCGCGGCCGCCAGCCGTCTGTCTACGGTCACGAGCACCGCCAGTCCGACGCCGACCAGCACCCAGACGCCGAGCCTGACTCCGACGCCTACGCATACGCCGTCCCCGACCTACACTCCTAGCCCAACGCCTACCTTCACGCCGCTGCCCACGCCCGATGGGGTGTATCGCGAATTCGAGGTGCCCATCTTGATGTACCACTATGTCAGCGAGCCACCTGAAGATGCGGACGAGTACCGGCTGGATCTCTCTGTCTCACCATCCCATTTCGCCGATCACCTGGCGTATCTCACGTCCGCCGGCTACACCAGCATCGATCTCTACCACTTGATGGACGCGCTCACCTGGGGCCGGCCGCTCCCGGACAAGCCGGTCATCATTACTCTCGACGACGGCTATCGCGACAACTATGAGAATGCTTCTCCCCTGCTCCTGGAGTACGGCTTTACCGCTACCTTCTTTGTCCTCACCGAGCCGATGGACCACAACTCGGAGCGGTACATGACCTGGTCTCAGATTGAGGAGATGGCTGCCGCCGGAATGGACATTGAGCCGCACAGCCGAAGCCATCCCAATCTGCAGGGCGCTGATCGCGACTCCCTGGTCTGGGAGATCCTGGGCAGCGTGCAATCGATCCAGGGGCACACGGGCCACTACCCCCGCTTCTTTGCCTACCCTCATAGCCGGTACGACGAGCAGGTCATAGAGTTCCTCAAGGAGATCAACATGTGGGGTGCCGTCACCATCTGGTCCGGCTCCCACCACATCTGGGAGGACCGCTATGAGCTTCTCCGCATTCGGGTGAGAGGTGGCGACACTGCCGCCATCCTCGCCGCCAAGCTGGGCGACTAGCTCGGGGCAGCGGCCGCCTATCGCTAGCCGCCTGTTGCGGGCCGCCTGTCGCTTCCTGCCACTTGCTGGCAGATATCTGGTAGTTTTTGACAGCATAGATCGTTTATTATTGTCGGTATTCTTGAGAGGGCCCTGTAACTACTGGGCCTTTCTGTTTGTGAGGAGCCAGAGGTGGCCTCAGCCACATCACGCATACCCGGCCTATACAATAGCCCTCTTGTGGAGCGGGCAACGCAGGTAGCCCAGTGGGCTGGCCTGTCGCCTGACGAGCAAGCGGTGCTGCAGGGCATGATGGGGCTCAAGCCCGAGCAGGCCGACCTGATGATAGAGAACGTTGTGGGCACCTATGCCTTGCCGATGGGCGTGGCTGCCAACTTTCGCATTAACGGCCGCGACTACCTGGTGCCCATGGTGGTCGAGGAGCCGTCGGTGGTGGCTGGCGCCAGCCACGCTGCGAAGCTGCTTCGGGAGGCTAGGGGCATCTCCGCGTCGTCATCTGAACCGGTGATGATAGGCCAGATACAGGTGTTGGGGGTGGAGGATCCCGCCGCGGCTGAGGCGGCCGTGCTCTCGGCCAAGGCGGGACTCATGGCGCAGGCCGACGAGTTGGACCCGGTGGTCGTTGAGTTGGGCGGGGGAGCGCGAGATGTGCGCGTCCGGCACCTGCCCGACACCGAAGCCGACCCAATGATGGTGGTCGAGTTGCTGTACGACTGCCGGGACGCGATGGGCGCCAACACAGTCAACACGGCGTGCGAGGCGCTGACCCCCCGAATCGAGCAGCTCACCGGTGGGAGAGTCAACCTCCGCATCCTATCTAACCTGGCTGATTAGCGGCTGGCCTGGGCCGAGGGGCGTGTGCCGGCCGCCCTGCTGGCGGCCGGAGATACTCCCGGCTCCCTGGTTGTCGAGAGGATCGTGGAGGCCTATGCGTTTGCAGCGGCCGACCCCTACCGCGCCGCCACCCACAACAAGGGGATAATGAACGGGATTGACGCCGTGGTGCTGGCGACCGGGAACGACTGGCGCGCGGTCGAAGCAGGAGCCCACGCCTATGCTGCGAGGAATGGACACTACCGGCCACTCAGCAAGTGGTGGCAGGATGAGGCGGGTGATCTGCGCGGCCGGCTCGAACTCCCCTTGGCGGTCGGCATCGTGGGAGGAGCCACGCGCGTTCACCCCGGTGCTCGGGTGGCGCTCAAGGTCCTGGGTGTCAGCACCGCCCGCGAGCTTGCCGAAGTCATGGCGGCCGTTGGCCTGGCCCAGAACCTGGCAGCCCTGCGCGCCTTGGCCACGGCCGGCATTCAAGCCGGGCACATGCGCCTGCACGCCCGCCAGCTCGCCAGCGCAGCGGGGGCGGCCGGCGACCAGGTATCCCAGGTCGCTCGACAGATGATCGACGAGGGCACTATTCGTTTGGAGCGGGCCGAGGAGTTGGTGAGGAGCGACTTGCAATGAGCGGCACTGCACCGGCGCAGAGCACGCACCCGGCAGCGCATCCTGCCGTCGGAGTGTCGCCTCTGATGCGGCCGCACTACCCAGTAGGCATTGTGGGGTATGGTGCGTACATCCCGCGCTACCGGCTTCCCGCCAGCGAAGTCGCCCGCATCTGGACCGACGGCAAAGGGGGACTTCCCGTCCGCGAAAAGGCGGTGCCTGGCCTGGACGAGGACGTTGCGACCATGTCCGTCGAGGCGGCGCGCAATGCGCTCAAGCGGGCCGGGATCGATCCGGCTCTCATCCGCGCTGTCTGGGTGGGAAGCGAATCCCACCCCTATGCGGTCAAGCCCACCAGCACCATCGTGGCCGAAGCGATTGGCGCGGTTCCCAACACCCAGGCGGCCGACTGGGAGTTTGCCTGCAAGGCGGGCACCGAAGCGATGCAGGCCGCCATTGGCCTGGTGGGGGCGGCCATGGCTCGCTATGCGCTCTGTATTGGGATGGACACCGCTCAGAGCCGCCCGGGCGACGCTCTGGAATACACGGCCGCCGCTGGCGGCGCTGCAATCTTGATTGGCCCGGCCGAGGAGTCGCTGGCTACCATCTCGGCTTCCTACTCGTACGTCACGGACACGCCCGATTTCTGGCGCCGGCCGGACGATAGCTATCCTTCGCACGGCGATCGCTTCACCGGCGAACCGGGCTATTTCAACCACACGCTCTCGGCCGCCAAGGCTCTGATGGAGGCGCTGGAGACCAGTGCGTCGGATTACACTTGGGCTGTGTTCCATCAGCCCAACCTCAAGTTCCCGCAGCGGGCTGCCAAGATGCTGGGTTTCGAGCAGGAACAGACTGCCCCCGGTCTGCTGGTGGGCGACATTGGCAACACTTACGCTGGGTCGTGCATGGTAGGGTTGACGGGCATTCTGGACATAACCCAGCCTGACGATCGCATACTGATGGTTTCCTATGGCTCCGGCGCCGGCGCAGATGCGTTCGACCTGACGGTGACAGACAAGGTCCTGGAACGGCGCGACGGAGCCCCGATGACGCGGGATTACGTGGCTCGGCGCACCGAGATCGACTATGCCACCTACACCCGCTACCGGCGCAAGCTGCGGACCAAGTGAGGGCGGCCCCGTGAGAGACGTAAGCGTCATCGGGATTGGCCAGACCAAGGTGGGCGAACACTGGACGACGTCGCTGCGCCACCTGGCGTGGGAAGCGATCCATGCGGCGCTGGCGGATGCTGGCACTGAGGCGGTTGAGGCGGTCTATGTGGGCAACATGCTCGCCGGCGCGCTTTCTCGCCAGCAGCACCTGGGAGCGCTGATTGTCGACTTTGCCGGCCTGCGCGGGGTGGAGGCGGTGACAGTAGAGGCTGCCGACGCCTCCGGCGGAGCGGCGCTGCGGCAAGCTGTGCTGGCGGTGCGGAGCGGGGCGGCCGAGGTAGTGCTGGTGGTGGGCGTCGAAAAGGTGACCGACATGGTTGGCGCCTCTGGGACGACTGCCCAGGTTGCGGCGGCCGATGCCGACCATGAGGCGGTGCACGGCGTCACCTCGGCCGCCCTCGGGGCGCTGCTGATGCGCCGCTACATGCATGAGAACGGCGTGGAACTGGCCGACATGGCGGGCTTTAGTGTCAACGCGCACGCCAATGCCGTGGGCAACCCGTACGCCATGTTCCGCCGCCCGCTCAAGGCCAGCTCCTTCGTCAAGGGGTCCATGGTGGCTGACCCAGTGAACCTCTTTGACTCGGCGCCGGCCGGCGATGGTGCGGCGGCCGTCGTGCTCTGCCCGACCGAAATGGCCAAGGACATGGTCCCCAGTCCGGTTCGGGTGGCGGCTTCTTCCTTGGTCACCGATGCGCCGGCCCTTCACGATAGGGCCGACCCGCTCGTTCTGGCGGCCGCCAACACCGCTGCCGGCCGGGCATACCACGCGGCCGGTGTCGTCCCGGGTGACATTGACCTGCTGGAGCTTCACGATTCATTCACCGTGTTTGCCGCGCTACAGCTGGAGGCAGCTGGGTTCGCCCAGCGCGGTGAAGGATGGACCCTGGCAAAGAACGGGGACATTGGCCCGCAAGGGCGAATTCCCATCAGCACCTGCGGCGGGTTGAAGGCGCGGGGCGATGTTGGTGGTGGTACGGGCGTCTATCAGGCGGTTGAGGTCGTGCAGCAGCTCCGCGGCGCGGCCGGAGATTGTCAGGTGCCCAACGCCCGCCGGGGGATGACCCTCAACGTTGGCGGGTCTGGCGGCACCGCTGTGGTGCATATACTGGAGTCCATTGAGTAGTGGGGTGATGGGGAGACCCAAACACCCAGATGGAGGCGTATGATGGAACTTCCGCGACACTGGCGACTGCAGAACCAGCGCTATGGCCTGGTTGGAGAGGTGTGCGACCAATGCGGGGTCAAGCTGTTCCCCCCGCGGGATGTCTGCCCCTCGTGTGCGGAGCCAGCACACGAGCAGTACACCTTCAGCGGCCGGGGTCAGGTGTACTCCCACAGCACGGTCTACAGCGCCCCGGCCGGCTACGAGGAGTATGCTCCTTACACGGTTGCTCTGGTCAAGCTGGACGAAGGCCCCATGCTCACTGCCCAGCTCACGGACCTGGGCGACCAGGAGCCGGAGATTGGAATGCCGGTGGAGATGGTGACCCGGCGGCTGCGCGCCGAGGGGGAGCAGGGGATGATAGTCTATGGTTACAAGTTCCGGCCGGTCATGAGCCAAGGGAGCTGACTTGTCGCCTCTTGTGTCGGGCACGGCGCCAGCCTGGAGGGCGGTGCGGCCTGGCATAATTCTTGCAAATCAATGCACTAGTTGGCATCTTGACACTGCGCTCGCCACACGCCGAGCCATAACTCGACATAAAGTAGGGCCCGGCGGCAGCTGAGCTGGCGCAGGTGATTTGCAGGAGGCGATCATGGGGCTCAAGTCAGCCCTCAGATACCGGCTGGCGGTCCTGGTGCTTCTTGGACCGCTGTTGCTGGTGGGGTGTTATCGGTCCGCTAGCAAAGCGGATTCCATAGACATAGCTGGTAGGGGGGAAGAGGGGGAAGATAGGCCGGTACAGGTCATGCCCACGGCGTTTGCACCCGCGGCTGAGCCGGTTGCGGAGGACCTCGAGGTCACGGTCGAGGCAGCGGTGAGTGACCAGCCGACAGTGGAACCAACGCCCGTGCCTCCCACGCCTGAGGCTACGGCCGTGCCGGCGCTGCCAACGGAACCGGCTCCCGAACCTGCGCCGGTTCCCACCGCGCTGCCGGCCGAGGAGGAGGTCCACGTCGTTCTCCCGGGAGATACCCTGGTGAGCATTGCAGGCAGCTACGGAGTCTCTCTGGAGGAGCTCGCCGCCCGCAACGGAATCGTGAACCTGCACCAGTTAGAGGTCGGCCAGGAACTCGTTATCCCTGTGCCTGGCTCCGTGGCGCCCGAGATGGAGGCGGTCACCGGAGAGTTGGTTCACGTGGTTGAGCCCGGAGATGACCTCTTCCGCATTGCGCTCGAGTACGGCCTTTCTTTCGAGACGGTGGCTGCCTACAACGACATACCCTGGCCTTACTGGATCTACGCTGGGCAGGAGATCAGGATACCGGCTGGAGAATAGCCGGCCGCGAACTGCCACCATTGGAACCAGGAGCCTTGCGGCGGTCTCTCACCGCCGCAAGGCTCTTTCTTGCTCTGGGGCATCGCAGCAGGTCCGACGGCGCCAGCCGCTCGTTGCCCCACAGCCATGGACTCAGCCCTCGCCGAAGATCAGGCGCGTGCGGTGGATTTGTACCCCCAGTGGGTCCAGTCCCAGGGCACGCAGCACCTCGTCCGGCCGCCCGGTGTTGCTCGGCCGGGCTGCTAGCCGCATCCACAGCGCCCCACCCTCCGTCCACACCGACTCCACCAGCGGCCGCAGATCGTAGGTCTTGCCGCGCCGTTCCCGTGGGAGAGAGGCGGCAGCCAGCAGCGCGTCGACCCGGCGCGCCAGTTCCGGGTCCGGGTCAACCGCTGCCCGGTACTCGACCGCCGTCAGCTGCGCCTGGAGCGCGGCCGACTTGAGGGGCACTGCCTCGACGGAGTGGATGGTCAGCCCGGGCGGCGCGGCCGCCGACAGGCGGGCCGGTAGTTCCTCCAATGGGACGGCTTCTTCCAGCCAGAGGTCCATGACCTCGCACTCGCTGGTGATGCCTAGCGGTAGCGCGGCCGCCAGGTTAAGGCGCGGCCGGGGGTTGTACCCTTTGGAGTAGGCTACCGGTAGGCCGTCTCGCCGCAGCAGCCGCTCCCAGGCGCGCGCCAGGTCTAGGTGCCCCGT
Organism: Ardenticatenales bacterium; assembly: GCA_030593075.1. Lineage (GTDB taxonomy): Bacteria > Chloroflexota > Anaerolineae > Promineifilales > UBA4811 > JAUVHW01. The sequence continues at coordinate 385 of JAUVHW010000013.1, read as the reverse complement.
GAAGCGCATTGGTCCCCCTTTGCCGAACCGGACGCGGATCCTGTGCATGGTGGGGGTTGCCCTAGGCGCTCGCGTACTGCGAAGGAAACCTGCGCCCCGTGCTCACTGCTGGGCTGGACTGCTTCGGCCCTTCCCTCAAGCCCCTCTGTCCGGCGAGGGATGAGCCAGAGACTGACCCTCCTCCTCCGGCCGGAACTGGCTAGCGTACAGTTGCCGGTACACCCCTTCCTGAACTAGCAGCTCTTCGTGAGTCCCGCGCTCCACGATTCGCCCATCCTGGATGACCAGCAGGCGGTCAGCATTCCGCACCGTGCTCAGCCGGTGAGCGATCACAAAGCTGGTCCGCCCCTGGAGCAGCTCCCCCAGCGCCTGCTGGATGAGAAGC
>JAUVHW010000323.1 GCA_030593075.1 Ardenticatenales bacterium | reverse complement strand
ATGCTGGGCTTGCTGTGGCAGAGCGAGCCGAGCAGGGTCTACGCGGCCGGGCTGGGGGGCGCGCGAGTTCCGCTGCTGCTGCACCACTACCTGCCGGAGGTTGTGATCGAGTGCGCCGAGCTCTACCCGGTCATGGTCCGTGTGGCAGAGAGGTATTTCGGCCTGCCGAGGGACGACCGGCTGCGGGTGAGGCTGCAGGATGCGCGGGAGTGGCTGGAGGGGCAGGGGCGGCCGCGGGAATACGACATCATCTTCCTGGACGTCTACCACGGCGCCGGGTATACTCCCCGCCACCTGGCAACCCGGGAGTTCTACCGCCTGTGCCAAGAGCACATGTCCAGCGAGGGTGTTCTAGTCGCTAACCTGATGGAATCCGACCCCATTTACCCCGACCGCATCAGGACCCTGCAAGGTGCTTTCGAGCAGGTCTATCTCTGTCCCGTGCCGGGCGACAACTGCGTTGTTTTCGCCACCCAGGGTCGGCCGGTGGAGAAGGACGAGCTGATCAGGAGGGCGGTCGCCCTTCAGGGTTTGCACCGGTTCTCGTTCCCGTTCGTGGAGCGCGCGCGGGATATCGTTGCCGGTTCGGCCGTGGAGCATCACGTGCCCCGTCTTGAGCAGGCGCAAGTTCTTCTGGACGGTGGATAGAGCCACGGATTACACGGATGGCACTGATTTAGCGCAAGATTGTGGGAATCGGTGCAATCCGTGGAATCTGTGAAATCTGTGGTTCGCTTCTTGCATTCCGGCGCGGCCCGGAAAGGAGATGAGGGGCGTGTGTGATTTCCTGTGCAGCATTATCCCCTGGGGCTACCAGGTGCTGCTCGGCCTGGAGGGGATGCGCAGCGCGTTTCTGGACGCCATCTTTCCCATCATCACCGACGTCGGCGGGGAGAAGGGCTACATTGTCATTCTCACGCTGGTCTTCTGGTGCATCAGCAAGCCGGTGGGCAAGGGGCTAGCCTATGCCTACATGTTCAGCGCTACGCTCAACACCTGGGTCAAGGATGTCTGCCACATCCCACGCCCCGATGACCCGGTGCTGGAACCGGTGCTGGAGAAGGCCGGTATCTCTCGGCGCGTGGCGGCGCTGGGGCACGAGACCTCGCCCTCGTTCCTGAGCGGTCACACCCAGAACGCGGTGGTCTCGTGGGGGTACATGGCGCAGGGTTTCAGGAAGGCCTGGTTCTGGGCTGCGGCCGTAATTATGATGGTCCTCCTCGGCTTTTCGCGCATGTACCTGGGCGTCCACTTTCCCCAGGACGTGATAGGCGGGGCCGCGCTGGGCCTCTTGTACCTGGTCTTCTGGGTGGCGGCCGAGCCGCGCGCCTCGGCCTGGCTCTCAGGGCTGAGCCTGGGCTGGCGCTATGCGCTGGCGGTGCTGGTGCCGCTGGCGGTTTTCCTGGTTCACCCGGTGAGTGATACCGCGAGAACGATGGGCGCGATCGCTGGCATGGGAGTGGGTTTCCTGCTGGAGAGCCAGACGCTGCGTTTCTCGGTAGCCGGCGAGTGGTGGCGGCGGGTCCTGCGCGGCGTGCTGGGTCTGGCGGTGGTGGTTGCCGTGCGCTTTGGCCTCAGTGGGCTCTTTGGCCTCTTCGACGAGAGCATGGGCGCGTTCATGGAGATCGTCTGGCGGGGGGTGCGCTACGCGCTGCTGGGCTTTGTAGGGGTCTGGGCGGTGCCCTGGCTATTCACCCTGACCCGCCTGGCGGAGCGGGAGGCGGATTAGGCTATTTCACCGCGGAGAGCGTGTAGGGGCAGGCCTTGTGCCTGCCCATTGCGGGGGGCCACAATGGTCGCCCTGCGGGTCCCCTCCAGGGTCGCGCCCATAGCGCCGCTCCGCTCGTCGCGGACGGGCCACGTGGCCTGCGGCCAGTGCCATGGCGTACGCGACGCGGGCGGTACGCGGCCGCCGGGAGCACACTAACGTGACCGCGACGGCGATGGAAGAGGCAGGCCAGGCCAGGCGCACACAGAAATACCTGGCGCTGGTTGGCGGAGCGCTGGAGGAGGTGTACGGCCGCGCCCAGCAGCAGCCCCAGCTACAGCTTGACATAACTGCCGACCGCTGCATCCTCTTTTCCGACCAGCACAAGGGGACTCGCGATGGGGCCGACGACTTTCGGCGGTGCGAGCGAGCGTACAATACCGCGCTGGCCTACTATTACCGGATGGGTCACACCCTGGTGGTCCTGGGGGACGCCGAGGAGCTGTGGGAGGAGCGGCCGGCGGCCGTGCTGCGGTCCTACCGGCACACGTTGGGCCTGGAGGCCGGGTTCCACCGGCAGGGGCGCTACCTGCGCCTTTGGGGCAATCACGACGACGAGTGGCGCTATCCCTCCAGCGTGCAGCGCCACCTGGCTCCACTCTACCTGGGCCCGCGACTGACGGTGCGCGAGAGCCTGATCTTCAGGGTGACTGACGGTCCTCGGGACTTGGGCGCGCTCTTTCTGGCGCACGGGCACCAGGGCACTCTCCTTGGCGACCGGATCTCATTGGCGACCCGGTTGGTGGTCAGGTACTTGTGGCGGCCGCTACAGCGCCTCACCAACCTCTCGCTCAGCCTGCCTTCCCAGGACTGGCGGCTCCGGGAGAGGCACAACATTGCCCTGTATCGCTGGGCGGCCCAGCGCGACAGGCTGGTGCTGATCGCCGGGCACACCCATCGCCCGGTGTTCGCCTCTCAGACCCATGCGGCTCAGGTCAAGAAGGAGCTGGACAAGAAGCTGGCGGAGCTGGAGGCCAATCCGGGGGACGAGGCGCTGCGCCGGGATGTCAGCCTGCTGTCGGCCGAGCTGGAATGGGTGCGGGCGCAGGACTGCCAGGAGCCGGGCCAGGAGGGGATCGTGCCCATGCGGCGGCCGTGCTACTTTAACACCGGCTGTTGCAGCTTCCGGGATGGGGAGATAACGGGGCTGGAGATCGCAGAGGGCGAGATTCGGCTGATTCGCTGGCCCGACGCTGATGACCGGCCGCGGCCGATGGTGCTGATCCGAGCGTCCCTGGGCGATGTGTTTGCGGCGCTGGCTTGAGTGTGCGGCACCCTTGAAATCGGAAGGCGGAAGCGCTATAATGGGTACAGTTGCCGGCTGAGGCGACTGATCGCGCAATGCGCCCCAGATGGGGCACGTTGGCTGTGCCTGGAGACAGGAAAGGAGGGTTTGCGATGTCTAGAGGTCTGAAGAATCTGTTCTTGGTCCATGCTCTTGTGGGACTACTCTTTGGAGCGCCGCTGCTCATCAAGCCGGGCGGCTTCCTGCAGTTGTTCAACTGGGCGCCAATTGACTCTCTTGTCAGCCGGATACTGGGAGCGGCGCTGCTGGGGCTGGCCTGGAGTTCATACCGGGGCTGGCGGGCGACCGAGAAGGCGCAGGTGGCCATCCTGATCGAGATGGAGGCAGTGTATTGTGTCCTTGGCTGCGTCGGGATCGTCAGGCACCTTCTCGTCAGAACCTACCCAATCATAGTCTGGGTGGTGCTCGCAGTCCTGGCAATCTTTGCCGTGGCCTGGATTGCCTTCTGGGTGCGGGAGCGAGAGAGCAGCTAGCGGCCTGGCCCAGAACTCGGTCTGCTGTGGCATTGAGGGAAAGTGACCCTCTTCTCGGCGCGGCAGCAGCCCGGCAGTGGCTGGTCAGGCCTTTCAGAAGCCGGATCCCAGGAACCTGTGGGTAGCGTCGTG
>JAUVHW010000229.1 GCA_030593075.1 Ardenticatenales bacterium | reverse complement strand
AGAGGCCCCGTCCAGATAGTCAGGGCTTCTTTCTATTTGAGGATATGGGGAAGACGTGGCAAGACTAGGGCACGATGGCCACTCCCCTCCTGACCATCAAACTCTACATCGCGCCGCCGCGCGCCGCGCGTATCGGCGGGTTTGGTGCGCGGCAACCCCGCCTCTACCGCGACCAGCGCGGTCCTCGTCGCCGCCCGCCATCCTAGGGACGCGGTCTCCGCGCCCGCTCTCAGCGGCCACCATCGCAACCAGCCACCAAGCGCGGGACGCGGCCGTAGGAGCGGTTTCCAGCCGCAATCATCCCCGCCGCGCGGGGGCGGGCATCGGGAGCGTTCGGGGCGGGGCGACCCGGCCCCTACCCCGGCCGCCGCATGGCGGCTTGGCAGCGGGGCGCAACTCGGGCGGCCGGACAGGGCGGAGCCTTGACAGCTCTGCTCGGCATGATAACATTCGGTGTGTTTTGCGCAGGTTTGATGAGATTATGGCAGTTTTCCTCGATATCATGGCTCCCTGGTGATTGGGAGGGCAGGACAGCTCTTGTGGGTTCAAGCGGTAAGGAATGGTTGACGCTGACTGAGGCCAGTCAGCTGCTGGGCATCCATCCGACGACTCTGCGGCGCTGGGCAGACTCTGGCAGCATGCGATGCTTGCGGACACCTGGTGGGCATCGGCGCTTTCGCGCTGCCGAGCTGGCAGCCTGGGTGAACGGTAGGCAGACGACGGAAATCCGTCTGCAGAACGTAGTTGGACTCACTCGCCAAGAGATGGCACGAGGGCATGTGTCGGGCGAAGCCTGGTACCTGGCCTTTGACCAGGAAGAGGACCGCCAGCGCATGCGGGATGCCGGCCGGCGGCTCTTGGGACTCGGCCTTCAGTACGCGGGCCGCACGCTCGACAGCGAGCCGGTGCTGCAGGAAGGACGGCGCATTGGCCATTTCTATGGGGAGCAGTGTGCCCGACGCAGCATGTCGCTGGTTGACGCTGTGCGGGCCTTTTTCTTCTTCCGAGAGTCGTTGCTGCGGGCGGCGAGGCCTGGGTTGGTCACGGCCGGTCAATACGATGTCGAAGATGTTCGCATTCACCGCAGGCTGCGGCAGTTTCTCGACGAGGTCATGTATGCCTGCCTGGCGAGCTACGAGGCCGCGTGCCTTGACCTGCTGCCTGCAGGAGAAGCAGCGTGAGGGGTTACCCCATCACGTTGACTGGTCTGGACAGCGTCCGCTGCGTCGTAGTTGGGGGCGGAGAGGTCGCTGCTCGCAAGGTGGCTGCTCTGCGAGAGGCTGGCGCCCGGCCGGTGCTGATTAGCCCCGAGGCAGGCGAGGAACTGCAGCTCCAGGCTGAGCGAGGCGAAATCGAGCTAGTGCCGCGGCTGTATCGCTCGGGGGACCTGGCAGGGGCGCGGTTGGTCATTGCAGCGACCGACGACCGGGAGACCAACAGGACGGTGTGGCGCGAGGCACAGGCCGTGGGCTGCCTGATCAACGTGGTGGACGACCCAGCGCACTGCAATTTCCACGTCCCTGCCACCGTGCGCCGGGGGCCCCTGACCATCAGCATCGCGACCGCCGGCAAGAGCCCGGCGCTGGCCGGCCGCATCCGCCAATCGCTGGAACGCCAGTTCGACGCTGGCTACCAGCCATACCTGGAACTGCTTGGCGAACTGCGGCCCCATATCCGAGAACGCATTGCTGATTCCGCACAGCGTAGAAAGCTCTGGGAAGCGCTGCTCGACGCCGAGTTGCTTGCCTTGTGCCGCCAGGGGCGGCAAGGGATTGCCCGACGGCAGGCAATGAGAATGGTGCAGGAATTCGAGTAATGCAGATCACCCAGATCGGACTGGACCACAAAACGGCCCCCGTTCAAGTCCGGGAGCTGCTGGCATTACCGGCCGCAAGAATCCCCGATGCTCTTGAGACCCTAAGTGCGTCAGAGTGCGCCGGCTCTGGGTATGCCCAGGAGGGGGTGCTGCTTTCGACCTGCAACCGGCTGGAGGTGTACGCGCTGGTGGAAGACGGGCCGGAGGGAGATGGGGCGCTGCGGGAGTATCTGGAGCGCATCTCTGGCGTCTCCCGCTCGCAGTTTGACCCCCACCTGCAGGTTCGCCATGGTCAGGCCGCGGCCGTTCATCTCTGCGAGGTCGCATGTGGCCTGGATTCGATGGTGTTGGGCGAATCGCAGATTCAGGGTCAGGTCATTGAGGCGCATCAGATGGCTCTGGCCCACGGGGCGACCGGCACGGTACTCAGCGCCCTCTTTCGCACGGCTATTCAGGCGGGCAAGCGGGCGCGAACGGAGACGGCCATTAGCCAGCACGCGGTCTCTGTCAGCCACGTCGCCGTCGAACTGGCCGGGCAGATCTATGACAACTTGACGGACAAGGTCGCTCTGCTCATTGGCGCCGGGGAAATGGCAGAACTGGCGGCCAAGAATCTGGTAGACCACGGCATAGGCAGTCTGCTGGTTGTGAATCGCAGCGCGGGCCGGGCAGCCGGCCTCGCTCGGCAGTTCGGGGGAGAGGCCCTGGGCTGGGATCGTCTGAATCGGGCGCTCCTGCAAGCCGACATTGTCATCAGCTCCACCGCCGCGCCGCACGCCATCCTGCGCCGTGACGTTGTGGAAACCGCCATTCAGATGCGGCGCAACCGCCCCCTCTTCATCATTGACATTGCCGTCCCCCGCGACGTAGAGCCGGCCGTGGGCGGAATATCGAACGTCTTTCTGTACGACATTGACGATTTGCAGCAGGTTGTGGACGCTAACCTGGCGCAGCGGCAGCGCGAGATTCCGCGCGTGAAAGCCATCATCAAGGCGAAGGTGTCCGAGTTCATGGCCTGGTACCGCACCCTGGACGTCGTTCCAACCATCGTGGACCTCAGGCGGCAGGTGGAGCGGATTCGTGAAATGGAGCTGGAGAGGGCTATGCGACGACTGGGGGGTCTTTCGGACCCTGAGCGCGACGTGGTACGCATCTTCAGCCAGCGGCTGGTGAACAAGATCCTGCATCAGCCCACGGTCCGTCTCAAGGAGCGCGCCAACGGGTGTGATTCGTACTACTATGTAGAAGCCCTTCGCGAGCTCTTTGGGCTGCCTAGGCCCAAACCCGAGATGGATCAGGAGCGGCCTGGTGGCTAACGTGGTAGGCTTTTTCCTGGCCGCCCTCATGTATGGCGCCAGCACCCTGGCTCACGTGGCCTGTTGGATTGGTGGCAGCCGGCGCTGCGCGCGCCTCTCCAGACCCAGCCTGCTGGCAGCGGTGTCCCTCCACGGTTTGGCTATCGTCTTGCGTTGGGTCGAGGCGGGTTATGCTCCGTTCTCCAACGCCTTTGAATCGTTCTCCCTCTATGCCTGGGGGCTCACAGTCGTCTATCTGCTCGCCGGGTCGCTGAGGCGGTATGCCGCACTGGGAGTCTTTGTCACTCCCTTGGCCCTGCTGAGCATTCTCGTCGCCTCGGTGCTGCCAACGCGAATCGAACCCCTGGTGCCGGTACTGCAGAGTCACTGGTTGCCGATCCATGTGGGGATCTCTTTTACTGCCTATGCCTTTTCTACCTTGGCCTTTGTCGCGGCCGTGGCCTACCTACATCAGGAACGCGCCCTGAGGCAGCCCGCCCGTCGTTCCTGGGCCCGCCAGCTGCCCTCGCTGGAGGCGCTGGATGGCTTGCAGCGTCGGATGGCTGTCCTCGGCCTGGTATTCATGACCGGTGCAATAATGAGTGGGTCAATGTGGGCCGAGAAGGCATGGGGAGTTGTCTGGGTCTGGGAACCGCAGCAGACTGCCTCGCTGGTCACCTGGTTCATCCACGCTCTCTACTTCTATCTCCGGCACAGTGCCCACTGGCGTGACCGCCGTGGCGCCTGGCTGCTGGTGGGCGGATTCGTCTCGGTGCTGGTGACCTTTGTTGGGGCTGACCTCCTGGCGCCGGATAGCCACCACGACTTTTTGTTCTGATCGTGAATCGTGGCTAGACAAAAGCTCCGCGTTGGAACCCGTGAGAGCGCTCTGGCGCTCTGGCAGACGGAATGCGTGGTCGAGCGCCTGAGGGCCACAGACCCTGACCTCGAGATCCAGGTCCGCCTCATCAGAACCCGGGGAGATCTGGTGCGCGACCGAGCGCTCTCCCAGGTCGGCGGCAAGGGGTTGTTTGTCAAAGAGCTGGAGAACTCGCTGCTGGCAGCCGAGATTGAGTTGGCGGTGCACAGCCTGAAAGACATGCCCACCGAACTGCCGCGTGGGCTGGCGCTGGCGGCAATCCCTGAGCGAGCGGACCCTCGTGATGCTCTGCTGGTGCGGGAGGGAGAGGGTAATCTCTTGGCCCTACCTACCGGAGCGCGAGTAGGAACCAGCAGCCTGCGGCGCCGCTCCCAGCTGCTGGCCGTGCGGCCGGACCTGGAGGTGCTCGATCTGCGCGGCAATGTGGACACACGGCTGCGCAAGCTGGACGGTGGAGAATACGACGCCGTGGTGCTGGCAGCGGCCGGCCTCATTCGCCTGGGGCGCGCGGAAGCCATCGGGGAGTATCTGCCGGTGGATCTGATGCTGCCGGCCGCCGGCCAGGGTGCGCTCTGCGTAGAGGTCCGCGCCGACGACGAACAGACCTGCGCCCTGCTCGCCCCCCTCGACCATCGCCCGACGCGCCAAGCGACCCAGGCTGAGCGCGCCTTTCTGCGGCGCCTGGAAGGCGGTTGCCAGGTGCCCATCGGCGCCTACGCCGTGGTGGAAGGCGACCAGCTCTACCTACGGGGGCTGATAGCCTCGCTAGATGGCCATCGAGTGGTCAAGGACAAGCTTCGCGGACCGGCGACCGAAGCCGGCCTGCTGGGGGTGGAGTTAGCGGAGCGGGTGCTGGCGGCCGGAGGAGAGGCCGTTCTAGAGGAGATCGGGCGTGGGGGCTAGAGGCCTTGTCTCGCTGATCGGCGCCGGACCGGGCGACCCCGGCCTGCTGACGGTGCGCGGCGCCGAAGCGCTGGCGGCCGCTGACGTAGTAGTGTACGACCATCTCGCCAACCCCGCTCTATTGGACCGCGCCCGGCCGGACGCTGAACGGGTTTGCGTCGGCAAGACGGCCGGCTCCCACACCCTTTCGCAGGAAGAGATCAGCGCGCTGCTGCTAGAACGGGCAGAAGCCGGCCGGCGAGTCGCACGGCTCAAGGGGGGCGATCCCTTTGTGTTTGGCCGCGGCGGCGAGGAGGCATTGGCGCTGGCAGAGGCCGGAGTGCTCTTTGAAGTCATCCCCGGCGTGACCAGCGCCGTGGCCGCGCCTGCCTACGCCGGGATTCCGGTCACTCACCGGGGGCTGGCCAGCAGCTTTGCCGTGATCACCGGCCACGAGGATCCGACCAAGGACGATACGGCCATTGACTGGGCGCGACTTGCTACTGCGGTCGATACGCTGGTGTTCTTGATGGGGGTCGGCAATCTGCCGCTCATTGTGGAGCGGTTGGTGACCCACGGCCGGCCGGTGGAGACG
>JAUVHW010000238.1 GCA_030593075.1 Ardenticatenales bacterium | reverse complement strand
CATACCAGGAGTTCTACGACGGACTCCCGCGACCAGACAAGGACAAGCTCATCGTGCGCCAGTCCAGCCTGAAGGCGGCGGTGGAGTGGGCGATAGCGCACCCAGAGGACTACGCCTCGGAGTTGAGTGCGGTAATCCTGGCCGAGTACTTCGAGCGTTGGGTGTTCGGCGCGGCAGCACAGGAGGAACAGCAGCCCGCTATCGTCGGGACAAGTCAGGCTGAAGTTGCCGTTGACCCAGGATTCGCGCCACCAGGCCCGTAGCCCAGCGCAGGACTGATCGCCTGCGCCCTAGCGCTGCACCTGTGGGTTCGGCCCCTCCTCCCCACGGGCCAGCGCTGGGGCGGAAGCGGTGAGCACAAGGAGGCTGAGAGATGCCGAGACCCTCCACCTTTCTTGAAGATATGTCTGCGATGCTTGCAAAGCGGAAGCAGGAACTTCAGCAGATTGAGGTTCGCCGCGAGGAACTGCGCCGCGAAATCGAATCGCTTGAAAGGAAGCAGGCTGAGAGATGACCGGGGCCATCTGCGGAGGAGTGAATACACGGTATCAAGGGCGTGTTCGGTTTGAGGGATACCGTCGCTATGATCTTGTCGGCAAACCTAGCAAGTCCTACAAGGTAGCATTCCGGCGGATGATCAAGGCTTTCGCAGAGGGCGACTATAAGCGCGCCGACGTGATCTTTTGGGCAGACTACTACGATCCTGAGGTGCTCTGCGAGATTGTGAGGCGCTAGATGGACACCAGCAAGGCCAAGGAGCTGCTAGAGGCGGCGACGGGCTGCGCCCACGGCCACGGTCCAGGGCTGGGATGCCCACACTGCCTCCCAAAGTCTATCCTCGCTGCCCTCGTCCCCGACATCCTCGCCTGGGCCATCGCTGCAACGAAGGCGCTGGACGCCTTGATAGTCACAGGCTCAGGTGGTCCCTGTTTCCGCAGCCAGAACGACATACCGATGGCCTTGCGTCCCTTCCAGCGCCGGGCGGTTGCCGCTGCCCTCGCCGACTGGCCCAAGCTCTGGGAGGAAGCCCATGACTGAGCAGCCGTGGAGAGTTGAGGACAGAGAGGACATCCCAACGCTCATCGCGCCCGATGGCCGCGAGTATGGACTTGATTTTGACGTGAGCAGGGACATCACCGAGGCAGTAGCACTAGCCTCAGAGCGGGCAGCGGCTCTGGTCTCCGCCGTGAACCAGGCCCCGCTGGTGGAGGAGCTGGTGGGAGCACTGCGGAAGGGAATGTTCCCGTACCGTGAGGGCAGGTACCAGCCCCCCGAAGGCAAGCCTCGTCCCGAGCACTACAACCGCGATAATCTGGGTCTCCACCATGAGCCAGACACGATGCCGAACATCTGTGAACTTTGCCTCGACGCCCTCCTCCGCCGCGTCCGCCAGGCCAAGGAAGGGAGCACGGATGCCCATCAGGACAGCGGCTAACCCCGTTGCCGACGCGCAGAGGCAATGTGAGCACTGTGGCCAGGGCTTCGCACCTGTGGTCTCGCACCAACGCTTCTGTCGGCCAGCCTGTCGTATGGCAGCCTATCGGCTGCGCTGCCAGAGTCGGGCTCATCGCTGTCGCTGCGGGAGACGGCACATGCCGCCCAGGAAGCCCCGCCCGCCCAGGCGCCGGCACGTCAAGGTCTGTGCCCCTGGGTGCCCAGCATGTGAGGAGGAGAGATGAAGCTGAAGATGGCTATCACGATCCAACGAACAGAACAGAGGAATGTGGTCGCCCAAGGCCTAGTTGATGTTCGGCTAGCGGCTGGGCGAACCCGAATAAACGTAGTCAAGTATCAAGACGACTCTGAGACAGACGGTGCCAGCCTCTATGATGAGGGTAGGGCGCTTGCGGCGATATTGGCGGGCGATGTCTGTGAGAGTTTCCGCAAGGGGCTTGTTGATGCGCTTACCGAGGACGCCGAATTGTGAAGGATCGCCCCATCACATTCGCCGTGCATAAAAAGCCCCCCGCGATCTGCGAGTGCGAGCATGAACTCCATGAGCACAGCGACGTTACCGGGGAATGTAGTCATCTCATGGAGAAGGTTGGGCTCCGTTCGTGGGCCTGTGACTGCATGCAGTTCCGCCGCAAGGGCGCTCTGCGCAAGGGCACCAGGCGCAGCATCGCCAAGCACGCCAAGGCCGCAGAGCGAAAGGCGGCAGACTACGTGGATGGCTTTCGTATTCCCAGCACAGGAAAAGCGTCTCAGCCTGATGCAGTGGCTCTCGGTCCTGATGGCGGCGAGTTGCTGGCAGTTGAGGTAAAGCATCGGCGCATCACGAAGGCGCGCAAGGATGCGATGCGCCAGGCGATGCACGCGGCACGAGGCCGGCGTGGTGCGCCGATACCTTGCCTTATCGAGATCGACAAGCCGGGGCCGGGCAAGCAGGACGGGATGGACTTGGTTTCGTTCTTAGCTGAGGACTGGCGACGGATCAAGGAGCGCCTGGGAGGCCAGGGCTGATAGCCCAGGAGGAGTGAACATGGATTTCAGCGAGGCTGAGCGAATACTACGGTCGGAGATACCAAGCGGGGAAGGCCACCATACCTTACTCGACCTTCTCTATTCCCTGACCAACAAACAGTGGGTGGCCCTCAAGATGATAGTTGAGGAGATGGCTCCCGCTGCCTCTACTGAGCCCGTAGCGGCGGCATCGGGAGAGGAGCGGTGATGGCTGTCTACATGCGGAAGTACAGGCCGCCGGTACATCACCGGAATAGCCATGCACAGTTCACGGCATGTGGCCAGGACACGATGGATGGGCATCACGAAGCGCGATGCACTACGCGCAAACGTAAGGCGACGTGCGCTGTCTGCGTAACGGTGCTGCAACGGAGGGGCCTATCTTAGCGCGATGGCTCCGCCTGGCCGCGCTGGGCGCGATGCTGGCGCTGGGAGCCTGGATGCAAGGAGGGATGGATGTTCAGAGTGGAGTATCGGACCAGCGACTGTGTGGGGCTTGTAACTGTCCAGGAGGAGCTGGTGACGACATGCTCGGTTTGCCAGGAGCCCCTTCACGTTGGAGACATGGTGCAGTGGAACGCCAATCAACGTCGGGGAGCGCTTCGCCATGTGTCCTGCCAAGAGACGAAGAAGGCTCATTAGATGTCCTGGCAGTTCAGGCGCTGGCTTGGAAGGATGTGGCCGTGGGAGATGCGCTGGAATTCGTACCGCTCGCTGGACAAGATGACAAACAGGCGGGCACGAGTCTGTCAAGTGGTATTCATCCAACGCAAGCCACTTCCGCGCCCGCCTTCCGCGACATCATCTGCGCCTACCCCTGGCCCTGCGAGGAAGCCCTAGCAGTCCAGCGGTGTGAAGGAAGCGATGAATACGCGGTTGGCAGCGCAGGAGAGCGTGGGCTGTTCCAGATACACCCGATCCACGCTGGAAGGTTCGATAGCTGGGATGACGCCTTCATCCCAGAGGAGAACGTGAGGGTAGCTTATGACCTCTATGCCGACTACGGGAGCTGGTGGCACTGGCGGTTCTCAAGAGCGTGCCACGGGTACTAAGAAGATCGTCCACTGTTGGGAGAGTGGTCCGCTAACCAAAGACGGTTGCGCGACTACCTGCCTGCTCAAAGACGGGCATGATGGACAACACCGCTGGGACAGAGATGACGAGATCACTGTGCGATTCGCGCCACGGGAACAGGGGGCTGGCCCACCTGCTTCTGGGTGAATTGGCCATAGGAGGGATGGGTGCCATGGCAGCGAATCGGTGTTCCGTCTGTGGGCGTTTTGTTTCGCGCGCTTCCGATTCTGCAACGCCCTTTGGTTCTAGTGCGGATGTCGAACCGCCAGACCCTGAGTTCTTCTGTGATAACTGCGCTGTGAGGGAAGAAACGGGGGCGAGGACCAGTGGCTTCTTGCCATCTCATTGGATACCAGCCAGGTGGGAACGGCGAGCGGCGAAAGCTCTGGGGATGGTACGGGCAGGGCCGAAACTTGCTGCGTGGGGGCACTGGTATCGACCGGACAAAGTGCCGCCTGAATACGTGATTACGTCCGAGCCCTAGAGCACCAGGAGCCCAGGCCGCCCTGGTGCCCGACACCGGAGGAGGAGCCCCATGAGTGAGCCAACGACAGCAGAGGAGCGGGAAGAATGGGCCACTACAGATTGGTGTCCTGACGAGGAACCGTGCTACCCGGACAAAGACGCGCCGGTTTGGAAGGACGGCATCACCCTTTGTACGAACGAAGTCATCCGCCGCCTCATCGCCGACGTAGGCCGCCTAGAGGGTGAACTAGGCCAAGCGCGAGAGCATGGGGGTCGCCTTTCCTCCTGCCTGGCCCGCGCTGAGCGCCATGAGGGGGAGCTGGGGCAGGAGAACACCAGGCTCAGGGAGGCGCTGGCAACCTTCTTCTGCTCATGTGAAATATCGAAGGATTATTGCCGTGCCCACATGGCAGACCAGGCATTCTGGCGCATCGCTAATCAATGGACTGATGGGAAGTACAAGGAACGCACCATAGCAGCCCGCGCAGCCCTGCGAGCGCCCCATGCCTAAGCGCACCGTAGGCCAGGAGCAGGACGACGCCGCGTTCGAAGAGTGGTGGGCAAGCACCTGGCGCGAACATGGTACTGCCTCAGCAACGCGAGGCCAATACATCACAGCTCGCCACATAGGACGGCTAGGCTTCGACGCCAGCATGCGCCGTCAGAAGGAGCGCGGCTGCTGCCAAGAGGAGCGCGATGGGTGACCGACGTGCCGCCCAAGCGTTCCCGCCAGGTGACTACATCAAGGAGTTCATCGAGGGCCGAGGCTGGACGCAGAAAGAGCTTGCCGGGAGGCTCGGCTGCTCGCAGGCATATGTGAGCTACCTTATCTGCGGGCGGCGTGGCGTCTCACAGAAGATATCGTACCGTCTCGCCAAGGTGTTCGGGACATCGGCGCTGCTCTGGCTCAACCTGGAGCATGAGTACTAGGCATGGAGGACTCGTGACTAGCGCCCTGGTGCTCACCGGCTCCTGCCCGCCCTGCCCGACGCCCGAGGACTGCGCCTGCGATGAGGCTGTCGCTATCAGCAGCGTGGGGACACCGGCGGACGGGATCGTGCAGGGCCATGTCCTGGACGTGCTGGCCGCGCTGCCGGCGGAGTCCGCGTCCTGCATCGTGACCTCGCCGCCGTACTGGTCGCTCAGGAAGTACGAGGCGCCGGACGTAACCTGGCCGGGCAACGATCCTGACTGTGAGCATGAGTGGGAGGCCGTCTCCAAGGAAGGTGCTGCTGTAGAAGGTTACGCCGGCAAGAAGAAATGACAGCAT
>JAUVHW010000346.1 GCA_030593075.1 Ardenticatenales bacterium | reverse complement strand
CGGATCGAGGTACTGATCGCGTGGCGCGCCGCTCAGGCGATCGGCGCAGCGATCATGGTGCCGGTGAGTCTGGCCATCGTCACTCTAGTCTTTCCAGCGCACCAGCGCGGTCTGGCACTGGGCATATGGGGCGCCATGGCGGGAGTGGCGGGAGCGGTGGGCCCCACGCTCGGCGGGGTGCTCACCGAATACGTGGGCTGGCAGTGGATCTTCCTTATCAACGTTCCGGTCGGGCTGGTGGCAGTGCTGGCGGGCCTCGTCATCATCTGGGAGTCCAGGGACCCCGAGGCGATGCCCGGGATAGACTTGCCGGGGACGGCCCTGCTCTCCATCGCGCTGTTCTCACTCACGCTCGCGCTCATCCGCGGTCAAGAGGTCGGATGGTCCTCGCCCTTTATCACCGGTCTGCTTGTCACATCGGCAGTGTCCGGGGTGCTCTTCGTTCTGGTGGAGAGTATCGTCAGCCACCCAATAGTTGACCTGCGTATGCTACGTGACAGGACATTCTCCACCGCCAGCGTGATGATCCTGTTGTTTGGGCTCGGCTTCTTCGGCGCGTTGTTCTTTGTCATCCAGTACCTCCAGGTCGTGGAGGGCTACTCGACGCTGAAGGCGGCGTTCGCGGTTACGCCGTTCTCGGCATCCATCATGCTTACGGGGCCGGTGGCGGGACGTCTGACGGACCGCTTCGGGCCGCGCCCTCTGGTGGTAGCGGGGGTGCTCTGCTTCGGCAGCGCCCTGTTCTTCGCTTCGCGTCTGACAGGCGGAGTGCCATATCCGCAGATAGCGTGGCGGCTCGTAATGGCTGGTGTTGGAGCGGGGCTGACCTTCGCGCCCGTGACCAGCGCTGTGATGGGTTCCGTGGCAGGCGGAAGGGCAGGCGTGGGCGCGGGAGTGTTCAATACGGCCAGACAGGTAGGGTTCACCCTGGGGCTGGCCATTCTGGTAGCGGTCTTCGTGGGGGCTCTACCCGCGCGCATGGCGGAGGCCCAGGAGCAGGCGGCGACCCTGGTCGAGCAATCGGAGCTGCCAGCGCCCGTCAAGCAGGGCATCATCGAAGGGATGCGCAGCGCTCCGCCGGAGGAGATGGAGCGGGCGGTGCGGTCGGGCACAAAGCCGACGTTCGACCTATACGAACAGGTGAAGCAAACCGTTGGGCCGGAACTGGCCGATCCTCTGCGGCCAACCCTTGATGAGCTTTCGAGGGAGCTGCAAGCTGTGTTTGCCGGGCGGGCCGCGAGAGCGTTCGACCGTTCGTTTCTGGTGGGAGCGATCTTCGTCTGGGCGGGCGTGGTGCCTGCGCTCCTGCTGGGGCGAGCGCCTGGGGGAGGGCGTAGAGAGCACCACCACGCGAGGCAGCAACAGTGATATACTGCTCCCCACGGCTGACCAAGCCGAATCGAGAGCGGCGACGTGTTCGGCGATCGTGTCCAAACAGGACTTATGCGAGGTCGCCGTTCCTAGCAAAAAGGGTTTTCAACTACGAGGTGGAAGAGTGGAGGACCTCAAGGACAGAATGAAAGAATTTGCACTTTCTAAAGGTGCAGATCTTGTTGGGATAGCTTCTGTGAGTAAGTTCGCCGGAGCTCCAGATGGCCATAGACCGGAGGACATCCTACCTGACGCAAGGACCGTCGTTGTCTGTGCCAAAAGGGTTCCGAATAGTGTCGTCATAGAAGGACCGGAGACGTCTTATCACAATATGATGACTAGTGTCTATCATGAGCTTGACGTCATTGCTCGCAAGGTGGCCATTCACATTGAGCGGGAAGGCGGAGTAGCTATTCCTGTGCCATCTGATGAACCCTACTACGACTGGAATCCAGACAGATTACATGGCCGAGGTGACCTATCCCACAAGCATGCGGCTCAGGCTGCGGGCTTGGGTAGATTGGGCAAGAACTCGTTGCTTATTACCCGTGAATTCGGAAACAGAGTCAACCTAGTTTCGCTGGTCACGAATCTGGATTTGGAACCCGACCCGTTAGTTGAAGAAGAACTGTGCCCCTCAAAGTGCATGCTTTGCATTGAATCTTGTCCCGTGAGAGCAATTACAGATGAGCAGCAAGTAGACCAAAGACTATGCCGCTCATATATGTTTCTGAAGTTACCAAAAGGGCAAATCATCGAGAGTTGCCGAGAGTGCAGGAAGGTCTGCCCGATAGGTATGAAGTAGGCCACCCAGCCGGTGGCTATGGTTGGCATAGGCCTGTAGCTTTCCTGGGGGGACCGCGATGCGTCCGTTGTTCCTTCTTCTCCGAGTTGTAGTTGTCGCCTGGGCGATGGTATCCGCCCTGTGGTTGTACTCGCTCACCCAGCGGTATAAGAGCAGCCGGGCCTGCCCATACAGTTGGCGCTGGATGCTCGATAACCTGCCCCGCCGGGTGGTGCAGCCGGTCCGCTCGACGGTTGACAGCTTTCACATAGATAAGGGCCACACCGTCCTGGAGTTGGGCCCGGGCCCCGGCTATTTCAGCGTTGAGGTCGCTCGCAGGCTTGGCCCCGAGGGACGGCTGGTCTGCGTGGACATCCAGCCCGAAATGATTGGGGCGCTTCGCCACCGTCTGCTGCAAGCGGGGGTTACGAACGTCCTGCCGCTGGCAGGGGACGCTCTGGGCTTGCCCCTGGGTGATCGCTCGGTTGACTGCGCCTTTCTGGTTACCGTCCTGGGAGAACTTCCTGACCGCCCGAAGGCGCTGGCCGAACTGCGCCGCGTCCTCAAGCCCGGCGGCATCCTGTCCATCAGCGAGATCCTGCCGGACCCCGACTATCAGTTCCCGGATGTGGTCCGCGATCTCTGCCGGGCCAGCGGCTTCCGGTTGCTGGAGCACCGTCGGCGCCTTTTCGGCTTCACGATGAACTTCGCGGCGAGCTAAGGCGCCCGCGCTCCCTGACCCTCGAGGCCGCGACCCTTGACCGCTTCTGTGCTAGATTAGCACGCTGGGAAGGGCGATAAGCAACGTCTTCCGTGTCTGGAGCAGGCAGCAGGAGGTGGGAAGTTGAGCGCGCAGGTGGACTACGAGGCCAGGCTGAAGAAGATCCAGGCCAAGATGGATGAGCAGGACATTGACGTGCTGATCGCCACAAGGCTGAGCACCGTGGGGTACGTCTTTGGCGCCTTCGTACCCTGGCGGGGCGTGGCGGTCATTCCCCGCGAGGGGGAGCCGCAGCTATACGTGCTGGCGCTCGATAGCGAACGGGTGAAGGACGACAGCTTCTTCAAGAATGTGGCCGGTGTGGCCCCCCTGCCGGGGATGGCTATGTGGGAGCGGATTCTCTCATATCTTAGAGCCAGGGGGCTGGAGAAAGGACGGATAGGGGTCGAGCTGGGCCACTCGCCCATCAGGATAGAGACCTTCCTGCTGGCCAGCGAGTACGAGATTCTGAGGGATG
>JAUVHW010000307.1 GCA_030593075.1 Ardenticatenales bacterium | reverse complement strand
GGAGGCGATTCTCGAGGATCCGCTGGAGGGCATCCGGACGTTCTACGAAACGCTTCACGAACGGGTGCTGCTCGAATTCAGCGGCATCACCGAAGACGAGCTGGCGCTGCCATCGACGTACTGGGAAGGCTCCGAGATGAGTCTCCGCTTCCGCCTGCATCGCTTTGACTCTCACTTGCGACAGCATACCGTCCAGATCGACAAGACCCTGGCGGTCGTCGGTCACCCTCTCAACGAGGCCCGGCGCCTCTTGCGGCTGGTCTACGGGGCGCTGGCAGAGGCGGAGGGAGCGTCTGTCGGCGCCTGGGGAGTGGGCGGAGACCTCTGGCGTACGACCGCAGAGGCCACTGCAGCCCGCGCGGAGGAGGTTGCGGCCGTCCTGGCGTGATAGGCCGACTGTGGGGTGTTGCCAGTGACAACTGCCACGCATGTTGCTTCTCTGGGTGAGAGTGGAGTGTCTGTTCAGGATATGAAGCGGAACTGGGCCCTGGGGATTCTGGTCGGCGTTGCACTGCTCGGCGCGGCCGCCACCGCGGCCGGGGTGATTTGTGCCTATCTGACAGAGTATGGGGAGCGGCGGATGATTGCGGCGTCCGTAGTCGCCGCGCTGGGAGTTGGCGCGTCTTTCGCAGGCTACATCCTAGCATCGAAGCACTGCACCAGCAGGAAGAGGACCGTCGCGACCCTTTCTCTCCTCCTGGCCTTGCTGCTTGCTCCCCTGGCCTCAATGGTCTATCCGGGCACGGTGACCTATTCCCGTTTTGCCCTGACAGTGTACGGCATCATCCCGGTGCCCTTCCTGGACGTCACCGTAGGTTCCCATGGCGGGCTCTGGTTCCGCGACAAGTCCCACTATGTGTCCATCGACGAGCTCCGGCCGCTTCTGTCGCCCGACGTCGAGGTTGTGGTGATAGGAATAGGCTGGCACAGCGCGGTGGATGTAGACCCGGCAATTCGTCAAATGGAGGGGCTTGAGGTGCACCTGCTGCCCACCCCGGCCGCATTCGCGCTCTTCAACAGGTGCGTGTCGGAGGGACGGCCGGCGGTGTTGATAGCGCATTCAACCTGTTAGCGGCCGTCGTGCTGCGCTGGCTGCCCTCTCGCCGGACCCGAAAGAGATGCACTATGAGGGAATCGCCGACCTCACCACACTCGCCGGTTCGCTGCGGCCGCTGAAGGACCAGCTTAGTGGCAGCAATGGCCGCCGGCAGCTGCTGGCTCTGCTGTCGCCAACCTGATCCGTCTGTCTCGTTGGTGCCCGGCCGGGGCGGTGTGGAAGGCAACCTCTACCTGTTCGACGTAGCTGGCCTCAATCTCTTTCAGCAGCCGTTTGAGCGCCACGCCGCCCGAGCAGGGTGGGATTGAGAGGAGCGTTTCGATCCTCATCTTGGAGGCACCCGACCCGCCCCTAGCGCGTTGCCTAGCGTCGCCTCGCTGGTTACGCAGCCGAAGGGCACTAACACTGCGTTTTCTGGGAGCCTGCTTGCGCGGACTGTGCTCCTCTGGGCACCGCGGTCAAGTGGCAGCGGCGGCGTGATACCAGGTCTGCCTGATCCACAGCGCCACGTAGACCAGTCCGATCAACATGGGCACCTCGATCAGGGGCCCGATTACGGTGGCTAGTGCCTCCTCTGAAGCGATGCCAAAGGCCCCCACCGCCACAGCGATGGCCAGCTCAAAGTTGTTGCTCGCGGCCGTGAACGACTGGGTGGCGGCCAGCTCATAGGGGAAGTTGCGCCAGCGGGAGACCGCGAATGAGGCTGCGAACATGACCAAGAAGTAGATTGCCAGGGGAAGGGCTACCCGTAGCACGTGCAGCGGGGATGCCAAGATCTTGTCACCCTGCATGGAAAACATGACCACAATGGTGAACAGCAGCCCGACCAACGCCGTTGGCCCCAGCCGAGGCATGAGCACCGTCTCGTACCACTCCTTGCCCCTGCGCCGGATCATGGCAAAGCGGGTGATGACCCCGGCCGCCAAGGGGATACCCAAGAAGATGAGCACGCTCTTGGCAATCTCGCCCATGCCGATGTTGACCGCCGTCTCTTCGGCGCCTAACCAGCCCGGAATCAGGCGCAAGAAGAGGTAGGCCAGCGGGCTGTACATCACGATCTGAAAGACGCTGTTCAGCGCCACCAGCATCGCGCAGTATTCACTGTCACCGCCAGCCAGCATGTTCCAGATGAGGACCATGGCAATGCAGCGCGCCAGACCGACGATGATCAATCCGGTCCGGTAGTTGGGCAGATCGGGCAAGAGCAACCAGGCCAGTACGAACATGATGATGGGGCCGACGACCCAGTTCAGCACCAATGAGACGGCGAACTGCTCCCAGGCCTGGGCCACCTTGCCCAGTTCCTCGTATTTGACCTTGGCCAGCAGCGGGTACATCATCCACAGTAGGCCAACGGCGATGGGCAACGAAACCGTGTCAATGCTGAGAGCACTGAACAGATCCTTTATCCCCGGCCAGATCGTGCCCAGAATGACCCCGGCCGCCATGGCCAAGAAGATCCACAGCGGCAGGAACCGGTCCAGCAACGATAGCTGCCCGACAATGCTCGTGCCTTTTGCTGCCCTGACGGATGTCTGTTCTGTCATGTTGTGCCGCCTGCCTTTTCCCTGTTCCTCAGTATCGGACCACCGCCAGAAGCGGCCGTGGCCCTCAATGGCAATCAGGATTCTCTCCGTTTGCGGCCCGATCCGTTGCCAGATATCGGGGGCCACAAATACGTCAATGTTTCCGCTCTGGATGCGGCCGAACCTGTCGGGGTTGTCGGGCCTGTGGACGCATCATCAACCGACAATCACGGTGCGGGTGGCGATGTTCAGCGTCCCACCACGCTCCAGGATGTGCTGCTTCAACCAGCTGGATGTCAAGTGTGCTCTGTTGAGCATTCCCCTCTTTAACTCTCAACCGTGTAAACCGGCAAAGGCCTGCAGTACCGGGTGGGGCGGAAAGGTAATCGCCCCGGGCCTACGCAACCGCACGCAGACACTGCACCCTGCAAGTCACTCGAACGGCTCCGCGATCTAGACCTTGCCGTGCTCGGTCGGGCAGAACCACCTCCGACCGCACAGACTGGAGCAACACACGAGCGTCACTGTTTAACAGGCAGTGGGCAATCTGACTCGCCCCATGCCCGGAAGAAGGGGTGGGGCCGCTTGCGGTCAGTAGCCAACTGCGTCAGGATAGGGCAGTCGCGATCATGGACCTGATCTCGGACACGGCCGGCACCCGGCCCGAGGAGACCACCTTCCCATCGATCACCAGTCCGGGCGTCGCCACGATGTCGTAGGTCATGATGTCGGTCATTTCAGTGACTTTGGTGATAGTGGCTTTGACGCCCATCGTAGCCAGAGCCTCACGCGTGCGCTTCTCGAGCCGTTTGCAGTTGGGACAGCCCGTCCCCAAAACCTTGATCTCCACTGAAAACCTCCGTGAATTATGTCTACTGTGCTGGAGCTCAGCAGCGCTTACTGTGCCTCCACCTTGACCTCAGCCGAGGCTGCCGCCCGACGGTCAAACCGGCCGACAACCCAGACGCCGAGGGCCAGCGCTCCGGCGACGGCCATCAGGTAGAGTTGTACCTGCCAGAGGGCAACACCGTCCACCCAGGCGCCATAGATGAGGCCCGCCAGGGTGCTAAACAGTGTCACCCAGCCCACGTAAACCCAGGCCTTCTTGCTGCCGATCACCTTGGCGGTTATCAGGATGCTCTGCACGCTCAGTTCCGGGTCCGCCATCAAATAGGCCAGCAGCGGACCCCGGTGCATCCCCAGCCCCATGAACATGTTGGCGATGGGCACCTCGACCAGGGTCGGAAAGTACATGAATACGCCGAACAGCACGCCGACCAGATTGGCTAGCACTGTGTTCCGGCCGGCCAGGGATTCGATCAGCGCAGCAGGAATCAACACCCGGATCAT
>JAUVHW010000330.1 GCA_030593075.1 Ardenticatenales bacterium | reverse complement strand
CGGGGCATCCTTGTTCACCCTGGGCCTGCTGGCCCTTTTTGGCGTCCTGGCGTTGGCAGGCTTCGACGAGATCTTCCTGCGCTTCCACCTGGTGGCCTTCACCAACGACCTCTGGAAGCTAAACTTGGCCACCGACCACCTGATCCAGATGTTCCCCCGCGACTTCTGGTTCGATGCCACTATGCTGGTGGCAGGCCTGACCGCTGTGGAAGCGATACTATTGGCCTCGCTGTCGGCCGTCTACCTCGGAGTGAGACCGCGGCTGAGAGCAGAGCCGCTGCCGATGAGGCAACCGGGGGCCTAGGTCAGGGAGCAGGTAGAGCAGGACGAGCTGGTGCAGGTGTTACAGGCCGAGTCGCCGCCTATGGGCGCCGTCTCGCCACCGGCTCCCTTGCTGACGGCCGAGAAAACGGACGGCACCCGCAGCGCCCTCTCGTGACCGTTGGGGCAGGTAGCCAGATCGTTGGAGAGGCTCATAGAGCGCAGCAGCTCGAACCTCGTTTCGCACTGGGAGCAGTAGTATTCGTAGAGGGGCATCTGGCACCTTATCTTCCCAGTTTCACCGTCAGGTTCTACTCCAGGTAGTCCTTGAGCTTCTTGCTGCGCGAGGGGTGGCGCAGCTTGCGCAGGGCTTTGGCCTCGATCTGGCGAATGCGCTCACGGGTGACGCTGAACTCCCGCCCGACCTCTTCGAGGGTGCGGCTGCGCCCGTCCTCTAGCCCGAAGCGCAAGACTAGCACCTTCTGCTCGCGAGGAGTGAGGGACGAGAGCACATCGGACACCTGCTCCTTGAGGAGTTGATGCGAGGCAGCATCGGCGGGGGCGAGGGTGCTGTGGTCCTCGATGAAATCGCCGAGGTGACTGTCCTCCTCCTCACCGATGGGCGTCTCCAGGGACACCGGCTCCTGGGAGACCTTGATGATCTCCCGCACCTTGTCGGACGTTATCTCCATATCGGAGCCGACCTCCTCGCTGGTGGGCTCACGACCGTACTCCTGCACCAGGCGACGGCTGACTCGCACCAGCTTGTTGATCGTCTCCACCATGTGCACAGGGATGCGGATGGTGCGTGCCTGGTCGGCGATGGCGCGGGTGATGGCCTGCCGGATCCACCAGGTGGCGTAGGTGCTGAACTTGTAGCCCTTACGGTAGTCGAACTTCTCCACCGCCCGGATGAGGCCGATGTTGCCCTCCTGGATGAGGTCCAGCAGGGACATGCCCCGTCCGATGTACTTCTTGGCCACGCTGACCACGAGTCGGAGGTTGGCATCGGTCAGGCGCTTCTCACCCTTGAAGCCGTCCTCCTTGATCTTCGAGAAGTGGCTGCGGAAGCGCTCCTCGTAGTGAGACAGCTGCTCGTGCAGGTCCGCCTTGGGCGGCAGGAGGGCCTTCTCGCTGCCTCCGGCCACCATGGCCAGAGCCACCAGCTCTGGCGTGAGAATGTGGGTGACGATGGACAGGCGAACCAGCGAGCGCTCTGCCTCCCCCTGCTCGATGGAAAGGCTCTCCGCCATACGCTCAGCTAGCTCTTGGTCGATCTCTGCGTCCACTGCCTGGCGGAAGGCGGGTTCACCAATGAGACGGGCGAGTGGGAGCCCCTTGAGACCCAAAGCCTTCACCACGACATTCTTGGCAGGCCAGAGAGCATGCACTTCCTCCAGCAGGGCGATCGTCACGTCCACGGCAGTGGGCGGGTAGCCGTTGAGTTCCTGCCAGTTCTTCTCAAGACGCTGGATATGCTTGCCGTCCTCCATCTGACGGGCGAGTCGCTTCTCATCCTGGGCGGTGAGCAGATGCACCTTGCCGATCTCGCGGAGATACATCCGTACGGGGTCGTCGATGCCTTCCTGCTCTGCCAGATCGGCGTCAACGGCGACCGCCTCGTCGCCCTTCAGCTTGGCCCTCGCCCTACTCTCCGCCCACTCCCCCAGCGCCAGCGGCATCTGGCGGGTCAGACGAGGTAGGGGCCCCTCCTTTTGTTCGACGATGTCCTCTTCTTCGTCAGCCAAAACGCGATTCCCCCTCTCCTCCACGAACTCCTCCTCCACTTCCGATTCGCCTGTCTCCTCTGAGAGGTTGTCAGCGGCATCGCGGCCTGGTCGCTTCCGTCGAAACAGGAAATCCTGAACCCGACTCCCCTTGTCGAAGGGATCAGCCATTCACTTCCACCTCCGGGCCGTTGCCCGCGAAATCCTCTTCAGCATCTGTCTCTATTCTACTACTTCGATGCAGTCTTATGCCTATTTCCGTGTCCTTTAGGAGCAGGGCGGCCATCTGTGAGGCCTCTCCCGACCCGATCTCCTCGGGCGGCGAGCCCGAGCGCAAGGCCTGAGCGGCCACTTCCAGCTCCTCGATGCTTGCCGGGCCGTCCTCCGCCTCGCGAGCGGCCAGAGCGGCGCTGTTGGCCTGCGCTATGGCCTCCAGGTCTCGCTGCTCCAAGCGGCGCAGGCAATCGTACAGGGCGTCCTTCGCCCCCTGCTGGTCGAAGGGCGGGACATTCATGGCTGCTATTCGCTGGAGATGCTCTTGCAGCTCCGCGGCAACCGCCTGGCGCATCTCCTCCAGATCGGGCGAGCGCTGCCAAGCCTGCAGCAGCTGACGGTTCTCGCTGTACCAGAGGAGGTCCGGCGAGAGGGCCAAGCCATCTGCCTGCAGCTCGGGATGGTGCAGAAGAAGAGCAAGCAAGTACTCCTCCCGCGCGTCGCGCAGAGGTCTCACTGCCGCCATGGCCTCTGCGGGCGCAGCCGCCTCTGCACGGCGCCCCCGCTTGCGCCCCTGGCGAAGGAGCATCTGGTGCAGGTCCGATTCCCTAACCTGAGCCAGGCGGGCCAGCCGCTGCAAGTAATGGGCCTGCACGATCCTATCGCCGATGGCCCTCAGCAGGGGCAGCAGCTCCTCCACTGCCTGCGAGCGCTGCCGAGGTTGGGAGAGGTCGAGAGCGGAGCTCACGGCCTCGAACTTGTAGTCCAGCAGCGGCTGGGCGCTCGCCAGCAGGGCTGGCCAGTTCTCGGGATCGCTTCGAATCACCTCGTCGGGATCGCGGCCCTCGGGGAGAATGACCACTCGGATGTCTCGCCCCAGTATGTCCTGGTATTCCACTGCCCGCAGTGTTGCCTCCTGACCGGCGGTATCGGCGTCCAATGCCAGAACGACATCACGGCTGAAGCGCTTGAGGAGGCGCACCTGGCGCTCGGTGAGGGCCGTCCCCATGGAGGCGACCACGTTGGGGAAGCCGTGCTGATGAGCGGCGATGGCGTCCGTGTACCCCTCTACGATCACCGCCAGACCCTGGCGGCGGATCTCCTCCTTCGCCTTGTCCAGAGCGTACAGAAGGCTGCCTTTATCGAAGCCAGCCGTCTGGGGCGTGTTCAAGTACTTGGGTTGGGTTTCCTCCTGCCCCTCGATGGGCAGCGAGCGCCCGCCAAAGCCCACGACGCGCCCCCGCATGTCGGTGATGGGGAACATGATGCGCTGATGAAAGAGGTCGCGCAACCCCCGCTCGCCCTCCACGGCCAGGCCAGCCGCCACCAGCTCCTCATCGCGATAGCCACGCTCCCGGAGGTGCTGGCAGAGGCTATCCCAGCCGCTCGGGCTGTAGCCAAGC
>JAUVHW010000203.1 GCA_030593075.1 Ardenticatenales bacterium | reverse complement strand
AATGGGAGCGAGAAGGCGGTAGTTTGTATGTTCGCGCCAGCAACTGCCCTTACCACGATGTCTCGACGCGCCACTCGGAACTCTGCTCGATGGACCTGTTCCTGTTTGAGCAGCTGTCGGGCCTCAAGCTCACCCGGGTTCAACACATGACAGAGGGAGCCCACGCCTGCGTCTACCAGGTGGCGTTTTCTAGCGAGGAGTAGAACTTCCTGGATCGATTTCAAAGATCATCGTCTTGGTTTTGACAGCGTCCAGGAACGGTGCTAGAATTCCGACCTGTACCGAGCAGAGCGTTCCCGTTAGCTCTCTTCAGGAAGGAAAACAGAGTGGGAAAAGGAACATGACCGACACAGTGAACACGAGCGAAGCAATCACCATTACAGAAGCGGCGGCCGACAAGGTCCGCCAGCTTCTGATCGACCGGGGCCTCCCAGACCACTGCCTGCGCGTATACGTCGCTGGCTTTGGGTGCGCAGGGCCGCAGTACGGGCTGGCGCTCGACGAGGGTCCTCAGGATTCCGATTCCGTGGTTGAATCCGATGGGATAAGGATCCTGGTCGACCCCAACAGCATGGTATACCTGCAAGGGGCCTCGATAGAGTACGCGGAAACACCGCAGGGAGCGGGGTTCCGCATTGAAAACACCAACCCAATGGCGGCCGCGGCCTGCGGTAGTTGCGGCAGCCAGTGCGGCTGAGGGCTAGTGTCTGACTTGAACGTTACCCTCGTCTATCCTGGAGTTGCCGGCCGGGGGTTCAACAGCCTGAAACAGGGGATGGATGCGGGGTGGATTTCGCACGGCCTGGCTTCTCTCTCCGCTGCTGCCAAGGCCAGAGGGTTCGACGTCAACCTGATCGACCTGCGCGCTCTCTCTGGATGGGATCACTTCCGGGAGCTGCTCGCAGAACGAAACCCAGACGTGGTCGGCCTCACGATGATGAGTGTTGACTATAATCCAGTCCAGCGCTCGTGCGAGATCGTCAAGGAGTTCAACCCCAACATCACTACCATAGTCGGCGGCCCTCACGTGACCATCGCACTGGGAGACTCGCTGCGCCTCCCCAACGTTGACTACCTGGTCACCCACGAAGCAGAGATCACTTTCCCGCGCCTGCTGGAGGCGATAGAGAGAGGCGGCGCGCCGCCGCATCAGGTGGTCCGAGGCGAACCACCCGACCTAGATGCAATCCCCTTCACTGACCGCGACCTGTTCCTAGACGAGTGGCGCAAGTTCGGCTACGACCTCGACTCACCCGAAGTGCCCTTTGTGGCCGAGTTGCCGCCCCCGTTTCTGACCATCATTGCCGGTCGCGGCTGCGTGTACAACTGTGCTTTCTGCAAGCCGGGAGAGGATTACATTTTTGGCAAGCAGAGTCGCCGCCGGTCGGTGGAGAACGTGATTGAGGAACTCGCTCTGCTGCGGGACAAGTACCACTTTGCCAGTTTCATGTTTCACGACGATTGCCTCACTGAGGACCGCGAGTGGGTGATCGAGTTCACGCGCCGCTACCGGGAAGAAGCCTTTGACCAGCCGTTCTTTTGCCAGTCCCGTGCTGACATCATCGTAAAGCACGAGGATATGGTCGACCGCATGATTGAGGCAGGACTTGGGGGCTATTTCATCGGATTCGAGAGCGGCAATCCGCGCGTTCTCATGAAGGTGCTGCGCAAGGGAACCACGGTCGAGCAGAACTACCAGGCCGCCGAGATATGCAGGAAAAAGGGCGTCACTATCTGGGCCAACTACATGCTGGGCATCCCCACCGAGACCAAAGAAGAGGTAATGGATACCGTCCGGATGCTCAAAAAGATCGACCCTGATTACTACAGCCCAGCTTTCTTTACGCCCCACCCCGGCACGGATCTCTTTGACTATGTTGTGGAGCACAACCTCAGCCGGATCTCAAGCTACGACAGCTACCGGCGCAACCCGACCGAGCCAAAGATCCGAGGGCAGGATTACGAGTTCCTCAAGTGGGCCCGTGAGGAGAGTCAGCGACGGACCCCGCTCAACAGCGTCAAGCGTTGGCTGCGTCGCCAACGACGCCGGTTCACCTGGGCAAAGCTCAAACGCAAGCTGGGTCTGGCCCGACCCACCGATGGCGCCGACGGGCAGCAGCGCGGAGTACCCGTTCCCGGCTCAGTCGGGTCCTAGGGGAGGCAGGGCCAGCCGGTCCGCGCAATCCTGGGAACCGTCCAGAGAGCAATCCCGTCACCCACAGGCCTGCCGTAGGTGCGTCTTGGCGGCCGGTGCCGCCTACGCATATCCTACTACGCTCCAGCGCTCCCCACAGAACCTAAGGCAATTCGCCAGGCCCGGGCGGCTCCACTCGCCATAGCGGACCCTCCCGCACCAGGTAGTAACCGGCCGCGATATCCTCGTCCTCGTGGGTGACGTAGATGGGGCGCTGCCTTATGTGGCGCTTGATCATCGTCTCCAGGGCATCGGCACCCAGCCCAGCCGGCCGGAGGTCGAGCCCTTGGTGGTTGGCAGCCAGAGTCTCGCGATACCAGACAGAGCGCAAGAAGGTGGGGATAATGGGCACCAGATCCGGCCGCTCGTCGAGAGCGTAGCAGGCGTACCACATGCCGAAGGTCAGCTTGTCCCCGTGCGTGAAGACCAGGGAATCGGGCGCCGCCGTCTCCAGCACTCCACTCACAAACTCCCTAGCTTCCGAGTCATGGCTCAGGTCCATGGCTTCCCACTGAGTGATCAAGAGAGCGACCGGCACGGCAAGCGCGGCCACCAGACCGATCCTCGGCGCCGGCCGCCAGAGCCGTTCCAGCCACCGCAGCAACAGCCAGATGCCGACGGCCAGCCAGACGGCAAGCATCATCAGCGCCGGCAGCAGGATAACCCAATAGTCAGACGTGCCGTACCCCGTCGCGTAACCGCCGACCAGGACAGCATAGGTGCCGGTCATGACACCGGCCGGCGGATCACGGAGCAGCAACCAGAGCAAACCCAGGGCAATCAAGGCATAAGCGGGCCAAAAGTAGGTGAGCGGGAAATCGGTCAGCCAGCCACTCACTCGCTTCAGGACCTCGGCCGGCGTAGACTCTAGCACGTTGTGGCGATAGCGAGCGCCGAGGACCAAGCGCCTGAGCCCTTCCCAGGTCTGCGGGTTCTCCCAATTGATGGGTGGCATGCGTCGGGCAGCCCATGGCAGGTAGGCGTAGGGAGCCAGCCCCACGCAGAACGCCCCGCCAGCAGCCAGCAAGGCTCGCCAGGAAAGACGCTTCCGTCCGTCCACCAGAATAGCCAGGAAGGCCGGAGCCAGGAACACGCTCGTGAGGTGATTGGTGAGCCCCAGGCCGGCCAACCAGCCGGCCCAGGTAAGGCCGCGCCCTGTGCGGCGCCAGCGCAGAATCGCCCAGAACGCGGCCGCAACCAACGCCAGGTGGAAGGCATACACCTCCGTGATGAGAGCTTGGGACCAGACCAGCGGCACGAAGGCTAGTCCCAGCGCTCCCGCTGCCGCCACCCACGGCGCCCAGCTCCGCTCGGTGTGACTATCCGCCAGCCGATCCACCACCTCGAAGATGATCGCGCCACACAGGCTCGCTGCGGCCGCCCCCATCACGACGGAAAGCAGATTGCCGGCCGCGGCCGGTTCGTCTACCGGCAAGAGCATGAACAGGCGCAGCAGTAGGGTGTATGTGGGATAGCCGGCAGGGTGCGGCACACCGAGAGTCGCCGCCGCCGACAGGAAATCACCCCCGTCTGCACCTCTGTGGGCCCAAGTCAGCCCGGGCGCCCGCGTGAGCAGATAGACCAACAGAGCTACCGCAAACAGAACCGGCAGCAGACGACGCTGGCATCTGGCGACCACTGCCTGGTCCACGAACCCTCGTTCTGAGAACTCCGATTCGCGGTCGCTGCTCGGGGCGTCACCCACAGGCGAGTGCAGCATGGCTTCTACAGCACCTGGCCGCGCTGCTACCCATCCGGGAGGATGAGGTCTTTGCTGTTGAACAGAGAAGCGGCCAGTCCGTAGAACACGGCCGCCAGCAACAGAGTCAGCGCCGGCGACAAGCTCTCCAAGACCGTGTAGGGTACCGCACGCGCCACGCGCACCGCGGCCGCCAGGGGCCAGATGAGCACATCTACCGCGCGGAACAGCCATTCCCACCGGCCAGGGTCGACGATGAACGAGGGGATCCAACTCAAGCGGTCGACCAGCCCAACGGCCGCCCCACCCTGGCGTTCACTGAGCACAAAGAGAACGAGGGCCAACAGGCCATAGAGAGCAGTGCGAGACCAGCCACGGCGCACCAGCTCGCTCATGTGCAGGCCCAGCCCAGCGCCCAGGGCTAGCCACGCGACCCACACGGGAAGCAGATCCATCGCCATACTGGCGGTCACCGGCGCCTCCAGCCGGGGAAGCGAAAACAGCGCCACGGCGATTTCTAGTATGCCGGTCACCAGGACGGCTGTGAGCGTGACAGCAGCCAGAAAGGCAGCACGAGCCGGGAGCCGGTAGAGTATCATGTAAGAAGTCGAGCAGTGTGCACGGTCGGCGAGGAGGACAGTCAGCAGCAGGCTCCAGAAACCAAAGAAACCACCTATCACCAGCGCATAGTAATCACGGTCCAGATCACCGATAACGCTGGCGATGGCAACCAGGTAGAAGACCAGAGCGCCCGCAATCGCCAGCACTCCGGTCCAGGAGCGAAACAGGTCTCGCGAAAAGTAGCTGACCAAGACACCAACGCGCTTCATAACGCCACCGTCTCGAGATACACCTGCTCCAGGGTCGCCCGCCGCTGCTCCAGATGCAGAACGTCAACTCCAGCATCAATCAGCAGCCGCACTGCAGCCGCCTTAACCCGGATGGCATCATCCGGCAGCAGAACCTCACTGCCGTTCACTCTCAGCGCCGGGTGGAGTTCACTGAGCTGGCCCGCGACCTCGTCTGGCAGCTGATCTACCTTGATCAGTACCTGCGAACGGGGAACAAGCACCTCCTTGAGGGGCCCGCTGCGCACCAGCCTGCCGCGAGACAGGATGCCAATGTGCGAACAGATCTGGCTCACTTCGTTCAGGCGGTGGGTGCTCACCACAATGGTCTTGCCCGCGTGCCGCAGCTCCCGCACCAGAGCCCACATGGCCGCCTGCGCAGCCGGGTCCAGGCCGGAGAAGGGCTCGTCGAGCAGCACCAGATCAGGATCAGCCAGCAGCCCCTGCGCCAGACCCAGCCGCTGCAACATCCCCTTGGAGCAGGCAGAGATGCGCTGGTCAGCGAACTCGCCCAACCCCGTCTGTGCCAGCGCCGCGGCTACTGCCTGGTCCAACGCCCCTCCCGACAGACGACTCGCCTGCCCGACCACCCGCAGGTACTCCCCGATCCGAAAGCGGGGAGGGAAATGGGGTCGCTCGGGCAGGTATCCAAGCTCGTGCCGCAGACAGCCAAGCTCGATCTGGCCCTCATCAGGAAAGAGGAGGCCCACGATCAAGCGCAGCAATGTGGTTTTGCCGGCTCCGTTCGGACCCAATACTCCAAAGACTGTTCCGGCCGGCACCGTCAGGGATAGGCGCTCCAGCGCAGTGACAGCCCCGTACCGCTTGGTGAGGTCGCTTACCTGGATCACAGCGGAAAAGTATATCGGAGCAAGATAGGGATGTCAACGAGGCGACCAGCCACCGCTAGCAGCCGGAGCCGCGCCAAGCAACGCACTCGGCCAGCTCGGCTGCCGCGGCACCCTTCCGGCCGCCTATCCAGCCACGACGGACGCCGGAGACCAGAGGAAGCGTCACGTTGGGCAGTCGCCCTGAAGGAGAGTAAAATCATCGCCTGCCAGCGTCCTAGCCCGTTCCCGCCAGGAGCATTGAACTCATGCGGCATTCATGGAACCTCTCCCCGTCTGAAGCCATTGAGCTGCAGAATGCGCATCGCTCCCAACTGGTGCTCAAGTGGGACGGCCGCACCGTCACCACAATAGCCGGAGTGGATGTGGCGCTCCAGAGAGAGACCGCCCGCGCAGCCATCGTAGTCTTACGCTACCCGGAGCTGCTCCCGCTGGCGGCCGCCACCGCTGCTGTTCTCCTCACGTTCCCCTACGT
This sequence comes from Ardenticatenales bacterium, assembly GCA_030593075.1. Classification (GTDB taxonomy): domain Bacteria; phylum Chloroflexota; class Anaerolineae; order Promineifilales; family UBA4811; genus JAUVHW01. The sequence continues at coordinate 145 of JAUVHW010000203.1, read as the reverse complement.
CCCCGGACTGCTCAGCTTCCGCGAGGCGCCGGCAATCCTGGCCGCATGGGAGAAGCTCAGCCCCAGACCCGACCTGCTGATGTTCGATGCGCAGGGGATAGCTCACCCGCGCGGATTCGGGCTCGCTGCCCATCTCGGACTCTGG
>JAUVHW010000114.1 GCA_030593075.1 Ardenticatenales bacterium | reverse complement strand
CCAGATAGATCTGTCCATCCGTGATCGAGATCACGTTGGTGGGAATGTAGGCCGAGACGTCACCCAGCAGGGTTTCGATGATGGGAAGCGCGGTGAGGCTGCCACCTGTTCCAGGGATCTTGACAATCTCACAGTCGTCCGGGTTTTCGAGCTGCTGCCGGGCCTCTTCCGCCTGCGCCCAGTCCAGGTTGCCGAAGTATCGCTTGCCGTCCACACCAGTCGTCGAGGCCGACACCGCGGCGCCCTTTTTCACGATGACCAGCTCGTCGCGCAGGCGGGAGGCCCGCTCCAGCAGGCGGGAATGTAGATAAAAGATGTCGCCCGGATAGGCTTCCCGGCCGGGCGGCCGGCGCAGCAACAGAGAGACCTGGCGGTATGCCCAGGCGTGCTTGGAGAGGTCGTCATAGACCACCAGCGCGTCCTGAATCCGCTCCCCATTGACCACCACACCGTTCTCCATCACTTCCTCGCCCATGGCGCAGCCGCTGTAGGGAGCCAGGTACTGCAGCGCGGCCGGCTCGGAGGCCGAAGCCAGGACGATGGTGGTATAGTCCATGGCGTCGTGCTTTTCCAGGGTGACAACCACCTGGGCGACCTGGGACTTTTTCTGGCCTATGGCGACATAGATGCAGACCATCCCCTGGCCCTTCTGGTTGATGATGGCGTCCAGCGCAATGGCGGTCTTGCCGGTCTGGCGGTCGCCGATGATCAGCTCGCGCTGTCCCCGGCCGATAGGTGTCATGCTGTCGATCGCCTTGACACCGGTCTGCACCGGCGTGTCCACGTCTTTGCGCTCGACCACACCAGAAGCGATGCGCTCGATGGTGCGGTATTGGTCCGTGATGATGGGTCCTTTGCCGTCCACCGGCTGGCCCAGGGCGTTCACCACCCTGCCTACCAGCGCCGCCCCAACCGGCACCGAGGCTACTCGGCCGGTTCCCCAGACCCGGTCCCCCTCCTCAATGTCGGTGTACTCACCCATGATGACGATGCCCACGTTGTCGGCGTCCAGGTTGAACGCCAGGCCCATCGCCCCAGTATCGAACCGCAGCAGTTCCATGGACTTGACGCCCGCCAACCCCCTGGCGCGAGCGATGCCGTCCCCGACCTCCATGATCTCGCCGACGTCGGCGGTCTTGATGGCCGGCTCAAAGGACTCTATCCGCTCTTGCAGCCCGGCCGTCAGTTCCTCAAGCAACCCCGGTGCCATTCACTACCTCCTAGAGAGAAACGTCGCCTCTATCAGCTAACCGCTTGCGCGTGCCGGCCGTGTTCCGGCCGCTCGTGTTCCAGCTCTGTTGCCGACCTGGCAGACCGGCGAATGATACCCCATTTGGGCAGCCTTGTCCACCACAAGACCTCCGAGGTTCCCTCGCAGCAGTCGTCACGCACTGTTCATCCGCCGTCAGGCCCTCGGCGTCCGCGTGCGACACACGAAAACCTCGGAGGTCTTCAGCCGCGGTCCTCGGGCCCCATCTTCTCCGCGCATTCTGCGTGCTCAGCGGTCAGAAAACAGCCCGTCGGCTACGGCTATACGGCCGCCGGTGTCCACGTGGGAAACCCGAAGGCTTGGGAGCTCCAGGTCACGTCCGCTCGAACTGCTTGGCCAACTCCACGGCCGGCATCCGGATCATCGTCGGCCGGCCGTGGGGACAGGTATGAGGCGACTCGCAGGCCTCCAACTCGCGCACCAGTGCTGACATCTCCTGCAGGGTGAGCACCTGTCCCGCCTTGACCGCGGCCGTCTTGCACACCCGCGCGATCATACGCTCCTCAATGGTGCCCTCCAGCGGCTGCTTGCCCACCTCCAGGTCGTCCGTCACCGCCTCCAACGCGGCCGACGGATTGATCTCCCCCAGCAGGGCCGGCAGCCCGCGCACCACAAAGGTGGCGCCCCCAAAGTGCTCCACCTGGAATCCCAACTCCGCCAGCACCGGCAGATGCTCCTCCAGCAGCCCGGCCCGATCGGGAGAAAGCTCCACCGGCATCGCCTGCAGCAGACCCTGAGTCGGGACCCCCTTCTCCCGCTGGTCCAGATACTGCTCGTACAGCACCCGCTCGTGAGCGGCGTGCTGATCCACCAGCACCAGCTCTCCGGGCCCCTCAGCCACAATGTACGCCGCGCCGATCTGGCCCACTATGCGGAGGATGGGTAACCTGCCCTGGGAATCGGGTGACTCCAGCGCACCGGCCGGTCGCTGACCGGCCGTGCCTCCCGGCAGCTCCAACTCGGGCTGAAACCGGGGCCCATGCTGGAGAGATGCCAACGCTGTGTGGAGGCCTGGCTCCCCGCCCGCGCCGGGCGTCGATGCACCCGCGGGCGCATCGGCGCCCGCGGCCGTCCATCCACCGCCTGCCGTCCACGCGCCCACGGCGGCCACCGTCTGCAGTGGCGCCGAGTCTACCAGCGCGCGGCGCACCGCCCGCTGCACGGCCCCAAAGGCCGCCTCCCGGTCCCGCAACCGAATCTCGGCCTTGGTGGGATGGACGTTGACGTCCACCTCGCTGGGCGGCAGGTCCAGCAGGATGACCGACACCGGGTAGCGGCCGGTCATCAAGAGGGTGTGATAGGCTTGAATAACGGCGTAGGTCAGTCCCCGGTCCTGCACCCAGCGGCCATTGACAAAGATCGTGATCTGGGAACGGTTCGCGCGGGAGAGCCCCGGTGCGCCGGTGTAACCGCGGACGCGGAGGGCCCCGCTCGGCGCCGCCTCCTGGCTCTCCGGCTCACCCACTGCCAGCATCTGTCGTACGGTCTCCAGCCCATAGACCTCCATCAGCGCGTCCTTGAGCTTGCCGGTGCCGGGAGAACGAAAGGCCATCCGGCCGTCGTGGGTCAGCCGCAGGCGGACGGCCGGATAGGCCATGGCATAACGGGTGACCAGGGCGGTGATGTGGCGCTTCTCGGTGCCCACACTGCGCAGAAACTTGCGCCTGGCGGGTACGTTGAAAAAGAGGTTCTCCACCCCCACCATCGTGCCCTGCGGCGCTCCCACGCTCTCCTGGGAGGTGATCTGGCCCCCCTCTACACGAAGCTGACTGCCGGCCGTCTCCCCCTGGACGCGGGTCACCAGAGTCACCTGAGCAACCGACGCAATAGAGGCCAGCGCCTCGCCCCGGAACCCCAGCGTCAGGACCGCCTCCAGGTCGGTCGCGCTGGTCAGCTTGCTGGTAGAGTACCGGTGGAATGCGAGAGCCACTTCTCCGGCCGGGATGCCGCACCCGTCGTCGGCGACCCGGATCAATCGCCGGCCCCCCTCGCGAACCTCCACGCTCACGGTAGTCGCGCCGGCGTCCAGCGCGTTCTCCAGCAGCTCCTTGACCACCGACGCCGGCCGCTCCACGACCTCGCCGGCCGCGATCTGCGCGGCGACCGTCTCGGGAAGGACTCGGATTGGCATTGCGCAGCTATTGTACCACAAGGGGTGGGAGCCAGCCGAAGCGGCAAGACGGCGCCGGCTCCCAGGGATGCTCGACAGACGCCGCCTTCCCGGCTACAATACTCTCCTCCGGCCGGCACATAGAAACATACGCGCTCTACTCCACCAGGGAGTGGAGCCCGGCCGGCAACAGGCATCTGGAGACTACAATGACGCGGCTTGACGCCTTGCGCGGCGATCCAATCCCCTGGCTCCTAGAGCCCGGGAACCCTTCAGTTCGGTACCGGACGCTGACCGGCCTGCTCTACCGGCCGGAAAGCGCTCCGGAGGTCCGTGCGGCCCAGGAAGCCATCCCCACCTACCCTCCCGTGGCCCAGCTGCTGGCGGACCAGAAGCGGGATGGCTACTGGGTCAAGCGCGACTATTACCTGCCCAAGTACGACGGCACCTTTTGGGTGTTGAGCGTCCTGGGCGACCTGGGGCTGACCGCCAAGAACGAGCACATCGAGCGGGGCTGCCAGTTCATGTTCTCGTTCCAGCGCGAGCACGGCCCCTTTTGCCGGCGCCGCAGGGTCGCTGGGAAGGGAGTCATCTGGGATACCGGTCCCGGCCCCTGCACCCACGCCCGCATCGTTCGCTTTCTCCTCCAGTTTGGCTACCGAGATGATCCGCGCGTCCGCGCGGCGGTGGAATGGATGCTGGCGACCCAGCGGAACGACGGCATGTGGCTCTGCCGGACGGACGGCCGCTACGGCTGCCTCCGGGCCACCCTGGATGTCCTGCGGGTCGCGGTTCTGGACCCCGAGACTGCAGCGCACCCCGCCATGGGCCGGGCCGCCGACGTTGTCTGCGAGCTGCTGATGGAGCCGCGCATGAGCCGTTACCACGTCCCCGAGTTGTGGAAGGTCCTAGAGTACCCCTACTTAGACTACGGAGTGATCAGCGCGCTGGAGGCCCTCGGCCAACTCGGCTACACCGTCGAGCACCCCAGAATCGCTGGCGCGATGGAGTACCTGCTGAGCCGGCAGCTGCCGAACGGCGCCTGGCCTCTGGATCAAAGCCCCCGGCGCCTCCCCTTCGTTGTAGGGGAACCAGGCCAGCCTAACAAGTGGCTGACGCTGGACGCCCTTCGGGTGGTCAAGCTGCTGCTGCGCGAACCGCGGGCAACCCCACGCTAGACCTCCGAGGTTTGCTCCCTCTGCTCACCATCCAGCAGCTGGTGGCGTCCCGCCCGCGAGATCGCTGCGCTGAGACGGAAAACCTCGGAGGTCCATCATGCAGCTCAGCGGACGACGTAGGGATCGTCCTCCTCTAGCGGGTCTGTCGGCCGTAGCCCGCTGGCAAAGGACGTGGTGTATGGATTCGTGCCGTCGGCATCGGTCACCTGGTATTCGCCGGGCCAGTACTGGGCGGGCAGCATCCTGGGGGTTGTGTCGCCCGACTTGGGATAGTACCAAGCGCGCACGGTCCACCCACAATCGAGGCCGACGAACGTAATGCGGGCCTTTCTACCTGCGGATACCGGAATCGCTCCCTGAAGCCGCCCTTCAGGCCGGAACCAGGTGCCATAGTGGCTGCGTAGCGTGATGGTCCCGTCGGCCGGCGCCATGTCGGTCGCATCGATCGTCGCGCTGCACAGGCCGGAGCAGCTCTTGTCGGCCGCGGTCAGCCACGCCCTTGCAGTAGGCCCCAGATTCAAGTAGACGTTACCGCTGTGGCGCTGAAGCTGGACGTCAACCCACATGACGGTGCCGGCCGGCACGGCGCGCTTTTCGTATGGCAATGTGATTGCCATGAAGAACTGGCCGGCGTCAAACGCGGCCGTGTAGACCTCGCGTAGCAGCACCTCCTTGCCATCACCGTCGTGGTAGCGGATGGCGGCATGGATCCGGTTGTTGCGGTAGGTAGACCATCCGGAGACGGCGATGGTAGTGGTGTCCTTGCAAGGAGCAGCGCTGTATACCTCAACACCGCCGCTCTCGGCGTCGGCCGAGACCCCCAGCGCGGCAAAGAGGCTGCCAACAAGCGCCGCGAGAATGAACATACGACTGATCTTCATAGTTGACCCTCCTCTGTTGGGACGTTTCCACACGGTCATGTGAACACAGTCCTGTGGCCACAGTTCTGTGGCACATTATAGCACAGAAACCTTGCGGCTGCTCACCCACTTGAGCCCGCCCCAGACCTCCGAGGTTTGCTCTACTTGCTCATCGCCCAGCACGAGGTCGGCGTCGAGCCCGCAACATCATTGCTCCAGGACAGAGAATCCCGGAGGTCCAGGGGCCAGCCCCTAATACCTCTTCAATACCTGCCGAGCGATCACCAGCCGCTGCACCTCGCTGGTCCCCTCGCCAATCGTCATCAGGCGCGCATCGCGGTACATACGCTCCACGGGATACTCGCTGCTGTAGCCATAGCTGCCAAGGATCTGTATGGCATTGCGCGTCACCCGTTCCGCCATCTCGCTGGCATACAGCTTGGCCATCGCCGCTTCGCGCGTGAACCGCTGCCCGTGCTCCTTCAGCCAGGCAGCGCGGCGGACCAGCAGCCGCGCAGCTTCGATCTCCGTCTCGGCATCCGCCAACATCCACTGGATTGCCTGGAAATCGGCTACCGGCCGGCCGAAAGCAGTCCGCTCCCTGGCATAGGTCACGGCCTCCTCCAGAGCGCCCTGGGCAATGCCCACTGCCAGCGCACCAATGCCGATCCGTCCTCCGTCTAGCGTCTCAAGGGTCTGCTGCAATCCGCGCCCCTCCTCGCCGAGCAGATTCTCGGCCGGGACTCGCACGTCGTCGAATGAGACCTGGTGGGTAGGCGAGCCCCGCACCCCCATCTTCTTTTCTTTCGGGTGGATTGTGACGCCCGGCCGGTCCGTTTCTACCAGCAACATGCTGTACCCCCGCTTGCCGGCTTCTGGGTCCGTCTGCAAATAGACGACCAGCACTTTGGCGAGGCTGGCGTTGGTGATCCACGCCTTGGTCCCGCTGATGACCCAGTCGCCTCTGTCCCGCACACCCCGGGCCTTTACGCCGCGGAGATCCGAGCCGGCGCCCGGTTCCGTCAGGCAGAGAGCCCCCATGCTGGCTCCGCTTCCCAGGAGGGGCAGCCAGCGCCCCTTTTGCTCCGGGGTGCCCCAGCGCGCCAATGGGAAGCAGCCCAGGCTGGTATGCGCTGCCACCGAGAGACCGGTGCTGCCGCACACCCGGCCGATCTCCTCGATCGCAATCGCAATGCTGATCGCCCCCACATCGGCCCCATCGCACTCCTCCGGGATTGCCATGCTGAGCAAGCCCATCTCGGCCATCTTGGGTATCAAGTCAACCGGGAACTCGGCCGATTCGTCGATCTCCCGCGCGCGCGGCTTGAGCTCCTTCTCGGCAAGAGCCCGCACAGCGCTGCGAAACATCTGCTGTTCTTCGCTGAGCTGGAACCCCATGAGAGCGTCCTCTCTCTTACTGATCGCCCCTTCACTCGGCCGGGACGAAATAGACGTCCGTAGGTTTGAGCTTGGCGTTGCGCAGATACTTGGCTTTGACCTTCATCCCTATCCAGTCAAGCGCAGCCTCGTCTGGATCAACGCCAACAAGCCTGGTCAGAAAGAGCGTGTCTGCTCCCTCGAACTCGACCAGCGCCAGAACAAAGGGGCATTCTGGCAGGAACTCCTCGGAGCCAAAGTGGCAGACGGTGAAGGCGTGTACAGTACCCTCATTGGGGAGGACCACCCAGTCGGTCTCGGCCCCGCTGTGCATGTCGTGACCGCGGGGCGTCGCGTAAGTGTATCCGCTCTCCGGTTCGCGGCAGCCCAGGAGGACCTTGTTGGTCAGCCCGGCAAAGAAAGGGCTGTCCTGCGCGTAGCTGTGCAGATACGTCACGCTGTACGGCTGCTCGATCTGGATCGGCGCCATCTCCCTCAGCGACGCCAGAGTCTCGTCAGTCAACTGGTTGGGGAAGGGGAGGTTGTGAACGATGTAGCCGCCCAAGGTCTCGGGTCGTTTTGCGCCGGGGTCAGTCTTGGACATGCTCCTACTCCTCTCTCTCCAGAATGGACACTGTCACGTAGGTTCCGGTTCCAGCATGGCTGTGAATCGCGCCGCGCCGGGAGTTTGAGAGCTGCAACGCCGGGTCGCCAAAGTGCTTGTTGATGCTCCCCTGCAGCTGCCAGATGGCAAAGACGGCCTGCATCAGTCCGGTCGCCCCCACGGGATGGCCGCAAGCGATGAGGCCGCCACTGGGGTTCACGGGGCATGCCGGCTCTTCGGGCAGGTCCAGCCCATAGTCCACACCTGGCATGAAGGCTTTGCCGCTGGCGGCAAACGCGCCGCCTTCGCCATAGCGGCAGAGTCCCATGTCCTCGTAGGTCTGAATCTCGGAGCTGGTATAGGCGTCGTGAAGCTCGACAAAGTCGATCTCTGTAAGCGGGTCAGTGATGCCGGCGTTCCGGTAGGCCTCCTTGCTGCCCATCCGGCCGGCCCGGAAGCTGTGCACTCCGGGATAGCGGAATCCGTCGGCCCAGAGTTCCCGGTAGTAGGCCAGCGTTTCGGCCGTATCCTCGTTGGGGAGCAGGTTACACTCGACGAAATCGTCAAAGGACTGGCGCGGCCGGTCCGCCATGCGCATTGCATCAGTTCCCCGGCCGATCCCCGGCACCCGCACCAGGGGGCGCGGGACCTCCGCTCCGGCCGCTTCCAACCTGGACAGGCCCTCTTCTGAGCAGAGAATGGCAGCGGCCGCGCCGTCGGACATGACGCAGATGTCCAGACGGGTGAGGGGCCAGGCGACCATGGGAGCGTTGCGCACATCTTCTATCGTTAGCCTCCGGCGCTTCTGAGCGTAGGGGTTGTGAAAGGCGTTGGCGTGGTTCTTGACGCTCACGTGCGCCAGCTGCTCTACGGTGGTGCCAAACTCCTTCATGTGGCGGGTGACCATCATAGCATAGTAGCCCGAGTAAAAGCCGCCCACCGGGTAGTCAAAGCTGACGTCAGAGGCCAGGGCGATGAACTCGTTCCCCTTCCAGGTCTCCACGTGGCTCATGGTCTCAAAGCCATAGGCCACGCAGATATCCATGTAACCACTGGCGATGGCTTTCCAGGCCTCCTGGAAGCAGATGCCACCGGTGGCGCCGCCGCCCTCGACGCGGTGGCTGGGCTTGGGACAGAGGCCCAGGTAGTCCTGGGCCATGATGGCGGCCATCAGCTGCCGGGTAAAGTGGTCGCTAAAGTAGCTGGCGACCGAGCCGTCCACCAACTCGCGGAACTGGCTGAAGGTAAGGCCAATGTCCTCTATGGCGTAGTCATAGGCCTCTTTGACGACTGCCTGATAGGTCTTGTCGGGCTTCGCCTTGGCGAACTTGGAGACCCCGCCCGAAATGGCGTAGACTGTTCGCATGCAGTGACCTCCTGGAGGTGATAGAGGATAGAACCAGCGGCTGGTTTTCGCAGCCAGAGGACCTTACCACAGAAAGCCGAGCCGCGCCAGCACCAACACTGGGCGCGCACCAAGGCCTCACCGATCCAATCAGCAGTCTGGTGTGCAGACCTCCGAGGTCTGCTCTAGCGGCTCATCGCCCAGCACATTGCTGGCGTCCAGCGCGCAACGCCTTTGTGCTGAGACCAAGGACCTCGGAGGCCTAGCCCCCGGGCTATTGTCCAGCTACCCCCGGCGGAGCAGCAGCTGCTTGAGCGCCTCGTGGGTACCCAGGTCGGTCTCGGCCGGCGCCCAGACCGTCAGATCCCGGGTCCCTGAGCTCACGTTCAGCTCCTGGATCCCCTCCAGGTCGGCCGCCAGGCTTTTGGTCCACTCCGCGCCAAAGGCCCTCTTCAGGCTGGTCAGGTTGAAGCGGACCGCCCCGCCCTTTTTCCTGTACGAGGGGTAGAGGCTGCAGAGGGTCGTCTTGCCCGCCAGCAGGGCTGCGGCCGAGGGACCCATCTTGACGACCCAGCCGGCCTGGCGCCAGCGGGCTATCAAGTCGCCAAAAAAGGCACGATGCGGCTGATCGCACCGGTCAAAGAACTCCTGTGCCGTCATCGTTTTAACTGGCATGTCTTGCCTCCTATCACGACAAACGCCGGCCCGTGCCGGCCGGCGGACGGAGCCTAATATCCCACATCGCCAGCGAGCTGTCAAACTGCGGTTGTGCGGCGCCCACCGTCTGCCCCAGTCCTTCTCTAGCCGCGAACCGCTCCTGCCGCATCCCGCCAAGACCCCCTGCCAATGCAGCCTCCGCCGCAGCTGCCGGACCTTCTCCTGCGATGCCAGCCGCACCAGCGTGCGCAAGCCTTCCTCAACGACCGCTTTCTCGGTCTTCAAGCCGGTGAGACGGAGGGCCTGTGCCATGAGGTCATCATCTATCATGACATCAACTCTCATCATGCACCTTCAGCACAGGGCCATTGTACCAGGCTTGTGGAAGGGATGTCAGGCACGATCTCCCAGGCCCCAAGCGCCTGTGAGATCTCAGCGCGGCGAGCATCGGCAGACCTGAAGTGGGTGATGTAGGCCACGGAAGGGTGCGCGGCTGCGCCGCGCGGCTGGATGTGGCCGTCCAGCCTGAGCAAAGGCCGGTACACAATGAGGTGCCAGGCACTTCAGAAGTGCCTGGCACCTTTGGCTAGCTGACTCGTCCCCCCAGCGGCCGACCATCAGTAGTGCGAATCGGTGCGATCCGCGAAATCCGTGGTACGAATACCTATTACGCTATGGGAGTGGCGAGGGGCAGCCGGTCGTGGCGCGTGTAATCGGGCAGCAGGATGGGAGCCACCAGCCCGCCATCCAGGCCTGCCTCAGCTCGCTCGGCCGTCCAGGCCTCCACGTGCTCCAGGCTGATGGCGCCTAGCTCTACCCCGGCCGCATAGTCGGCCGCCTCCCGGCCGGCGCGCCGGCCAAACACCGTGATCTCCAGCAGGCTGTTGCCCATCAGCCGGTTGCGGCCGTGCACCCCGCCCGCTACCTCGCCCGCCACGAAAAGTCCCTGCACATCGGTCTCCCCATTCACGCCGATGGATAGCCCACCGTTCTGGAAGTGGAGCGTGGGGTAGACCAGCATCGGCTCGCGCGTTATGTCAATGCCAAAGCGCGTAAACTGGCGGACCATGGCCGGTAGCTCCCGCGCGATGGTTCCCTCCCCTCTCTTGAGGTCGATCAGCGGGGAATCGAGCCAAACGCCAACGCCGCCGGCCGGAGTGGGAATCCCCTTGCCCCGCTCGGTGCACTCGCGGATGACGGCCGCGGCCTCAAT
>JAUVHW010000281.1 GCA_030593075.1 Ardenticatenales bacterium | reverse complement strand
GTCTGGCTGGCCTCTATCCGGCGGCGGTGCTCTGCGAGATCATGAAGGCCGACGGCACGATGGCTCGGCTGCCCGACCTCAAGCGGTTCGCTGGGCGCCACCATCTAACGATCATCAGCGTCAACCAGCTTATCGCCTACCACATCCAGCGGGAGAGGCTGGTGCGCCGAATGGCCGAGACTACGATACCCACCCGCTGGGGTGAGGTTCGCCTCATCGCCTACCGCAGCATCATAGACCCCGATGAGCATGCCGCCCTGGTGCTAGGTGATATTTCCACGCCGGAGCCGGTGCTGGTGCGCGTGCACAGCCAGTGCGTCACGGGCGACGTTTTCCACAGCCTGCGCTGCGACTGCGGCGAGCAGGTGGATCTGGCCATGGAACGCATCGCGGAGGAGGGGAGAGGGGTCTTCGTCTACATGCGCCAGGAAGGGCGGGGCATCGGCTTCTGCAACAAGATCCGAGCCTACGCTCTCCAGGATGGGCAGGGTCTGGACACGGTGGAGGCCAACGAGGCCCTGGGCTTCCCCGCCGACCGCCGCGACTACGGCATCGGCATGCAGATCCTGGTGGACCTAGAGCTCAAGCAGATCCGCCTGCTCACCAACAACCCCTCGAAGCGGGTGGGCCTGGAGGGCTACGGCCTGGAGGTGGTGGAGCGAATCCCCATCATCGCCCCGCCGAACCCCCACAACATGCGCTACCTGGAGACCAAGCGCGATAAGTTGGGCCACTTGCTGGACATCATGTCCTGACAGGAGGTATTTCTTGGCCGGCACGACCTTCGAAGGACGTCTGCGAGGCGAGGGCTTGAGCATAGCTATCGTCGTCTCGCGGTTCAACGATCTAATAACCCGCCAGCTCCTGGCGGGCGCGCAGGATGGCCTGAGGCGCCATGACGTGGAGGAGGAGAGGGTGGACGTGGCCTGGGTGCCCGGTTCCTTCGAGATCCCCTTGGTCGCCCGCAAGCTCGCCGAGAGTGGGCGTTACCAGGCGGTGGTCTGCCTGGGGGCGGTCATCCGGGGCGAGACGCCCCACTTCGAGTACGTAGCAGGCCAGGTCAGCAGCGGCATCGCCCGGGCTGGTCTGGAGACGGGCGTGCCCGTTATCTTCGGCATCATCACGGCCGACGGCCTGGAGGAAGCCCTGGAGCGAGCGGGCGGGAAGATGGGCAACAAAGGCTACGACGCGGCAGTGTCAGCCATCGAGATGGCCAACCTGATGCGAGGGATGGCCGGCAACTAGGCGCCGCCTCTGGGAGCGTTGCCCCTGCGGCGATTGTCAGCTTTGTGTTCGACAGGGTGCTGCGCTGGGTCTCTTAGCGGTTATTCGGTCATCCGATAGACGTGGTCACCGCTTCGGCAGCGGTCCTGCACCTTGATCCCCACCGAGTCTCCTGGGCCGGCTTCCTCGACGGTCTCGTGCTCGATCTGCATTGAGTCCACCGCCTGCTGGAGGTCGGTGGTGTGGCCCTTGATGTGGATGGTATCGCCCACCTTGAGGCGGCCACTGAGGTCAATGCCCGCCACACCTATGTGGGCGAAGTAGTCTCTTACCCGACCGATCTCTTCTTCTTCAGCCATGGCAACCTCCATTCGCCTGGCCAAGCACATCCCTTTGAAAGGGAATTTACCACTAGTGGGCAAGGTTTTCAATAGTCTGTGGGGCAAAACATGGCATAGTTCATTGTGTCTGTCAGACATGCCCTTAAGTGGGGAAAATGCTGCAAAACAGTGCTTATCTTGTTGACACTGAGGCTTGTCCATTATACAATCTGCCATGCGCGTCGAAAGTGTTCGAAGCTTTGGGCAATTTTAGGGAGGTTTGAATGCGAGCTCGGCCTGCTCTTGAGGCCACGCAAGATCAGAGTCGCCCTAGCCGCTGGATCAGCCTCAGCCGGGCGTGCAATCTCTTGGGGGTGAACGAATCGACCTTGCGTCGCTGGGCTGATGCCGGCCATGTTCGCTCCTTCCGCACCCCGGGTGGTCATCGCCGCTTTGCCGAGGACGACCTACGAGCTCTCATGGCCGGTCAAGGGCGGCCGGGCCCCGCTAGCTACGGCTCCCTGGGCCACCTGGCTCTGATGCGCATTCGCCGCCGCCTTCAGCGAGGCAAGAAGCACCAGGCCCACTGGTACGCGGGCGTGCCCGAGGGGGATAAGGAGCGACTGCGTTCCCTGGGCCAGCGCCTGGTGAATCTAGTGTCCGAGTACCTGAGCCGGGGAAGCCGCCGCTCTCGTCTCATGGACGAGGCCCGCCAGATTGGCAACCAGTACGGAAAAGAGTTCGTCGATAAGCAGCTCCCCGTACGTGACGCCGTGGAGGCCTTCATTTTCTTCCGCAAGGGGCTGGATGACGCGGCCATAGAGCTGGCGCATCGTGGCAATCTATCGGCGGAGGAAGCGGTGGAGGTGTGGGAACTCATGGCCGGCCTGGCCGACCAAATCCTCCTGGCGATGACGGACGCCTACGAAGACGTGCGACCCGCGCAGGCTGCTCCGGCGCGCTAGCAGCCTTTCCCGTTTCGGAGACGGTCGCACCGCCCGGTCTCACCCTCTGGCGTCTCTACGTGTATACTATCGGCGGTAGTCGCCCGGGCTGTCAGGCCTAGGAGGCCTCTCCCCGGCGGCCAGGTCGCAAGATGCTCGATTCGATTCGCTCCGTTGCCTTCGACTGCTACGGCACCATCGTTCGGTTCACCACTTCCGATTTCATCCGCACCATGGCCGAGATCGCCCGCGCCCAGGGCCTTGAGGTCGACTCGGAGGCCCTCTGGGACCGGTTCGTGAAGGCGGCTTTCGTCTTTCGGGGCGAGAACGTGGCCAAGCCTACCTATCGCCGCTACGACGAGGCCTGGGCCTTCCAGTTCGAGCGAGCAACACGGGACCTGGGCTTCGAGGGCGATGGCGGTCTGGCCGCACTTCGCCTCAAGGAGAAGCTGTCCGAGGCCGAGGCCTATGCGGAGGTGGCCGAGGTGATGGAAGCGCTGCGGGGCCGCTATCGGCTGGCCATCCTCTCCAACGCCGATGGCGATTTCCTCCACGCCTGCCTGGCCAGGAACGGCCTGCAGTTCGACGTCGTGGTCTCCTCGGAGGTGGCTCAGGCCCTCAAGCCGGACCCGGCCATCTTCGCCTATCTGGCGGGGGTGCTGGGCCTGGAGCGGCACCAGATCCTCTACGTTGGCGACAGTCCGATGCCCGACATCGTGGGTGCGCGGCAGGCGGGGGTTCTGGTGGCCTGGCTGAATCGCTCTGGCCGTCCCCTGCCTGAGGACATGCCCGAGCCCGACCTCCAGGTTGGCAGTCTGCGCGACCTTTTGGCTGCACTCCCGGGCCAATAGCCGTGGGGGCTCAGCCCATCTTGTTTGCCTGTCGGGGTTGGTGTATACTTTTGTCTAACCGTATACTCACCTGACTACACGACGATAGGTGGTTGTCATGAATGTTTCTTGTCTGCAAGAGAATTTCTCCAAGGGTCTCTCCATTGTTGGCCGAGCGGTGGCGGCTCGCAGCACGCTGCCTCAGACCTCTCATGTCCTCATCGCCACCGACAACGGTCGGCTCAAGCTAGCGGCGACCAATCTGGAGATCGCCATCACCTCCTGGATTGGCGCCAAGGTGGAGGAGGAAGGGGCGATTACCGTGCCTGCCCGCCTCCTGGGCGATTTCGTCAACTCGTTGCCCAACGAGAGCATCGAAATGAGCCTGGCGCCGAGGGCTAGGCAGCTGCGCATTGTCTGCGCCCGCAACGAGGCTGCCGTGGCCGGCATGGATGCCAGCGACTTCCCTCCCATTCCCGCCATCCGCGAAGGGGTGTCCCTTACTCTCGATCCTCTGAGCCTGCGCACAGCCATCAATCAGGTGGAGTTCGCCGCTGCTGCCGACGACACCCGTCCGGTGCTTACGGGCATTCATCTCCTCAGGGAGGAGCGCAACCTCACCCTGGCCGCTGCCGATGGTTTCCGCCTGGCCGTGCACACCCTCTCTCTGGAGGAGGAGGCGTCCGAGCGTACTGAGGTGATCATTCCTGCTCGGGCGATGCGAGAGGTCAACCGCCTCCTGGCCGATGAGGAAGAGCCCATCGAGATGACGATCAACAGCAGCCGCAGCCAGGTTCTGTTTCGCCTCAAGAACGCGGAGTTGGTAGCCCAGCTTATCCAGGGCACCTTCCCCAACTACAGCCAGCTAATCCCTAAGGACCACACCTGCCGCGCCGTTGTCGATGTGGCCGAGTTCCTGCGGGAGACGCGCATCGCCGCTATCTTCGCCCGCGACGGTAGCGGCATCATCCGCGTCCAGGTCAGCCCGGGCGAGGAGCTATCGCCAGGCAAGCTGATCATCTCCGCTAAGGCCGAGGAGCTCGGTGACAACCGCGGCG
>JAUVHW010000338.1 GCA_030593075.1 Ardenticatenales bacterium | reverse complement strand
GGACATACATCAATTTGAGTAACTGGCTTGTTAGACCGAGGGTTCGCAGCCACCACGGGACCGTGCTATAATGCAGTCGTCGGCCGCTGCCCTGCCGGGTCCTGCAGGCAAGCGAGAGCGCGTGGGAACACTGGGCGGCGGCTGTTGAAACCGGGAGGCAACCTGATGAACGAGAGAGCGACCCTGGAATCCAGCCCCTGGGGTTGCTGGCCGCCTGGGCGCTGCGGATGTGGAGCGAACGCGCTCGCAGACCGTGGGGGGCAAACGCGGTTGCCGGCCTGATCTGCGCTGTGGTCCTGCTCAACGCGGTGGTCTGCAGTCTGAGCTACGTTGGGCAAGGCCGGCGCGCCAAGCTGCCCGGCACGGCGCCCGTCGAGAGCACCGGCATGAGTGTGGACATTGCGCCGGTGCTGGAGAACTACCGGCAGGCGTATGCCTGGGCGCGGGAGCACGCCAGCCCTGAAGCGCTATTTGTAGAAGCGCCTCAGGACAATGCGCGGCGGCTGTTCCCGTTGATCTCCCAGCGGATGCTCTACGTCTTGGCGTTTCACCTGGGGTACATGCTGCGCCAGAACCCAGAGTATAACGACCGCTGGCAGACGGCCGAGCTGCTGTTTACGCTTTCCACTCCAAAGGAAGAGGCGTTGGCGCGGGTCGCTCGCGCGGCGCCGGAGGTCTATCTGCTGCTTGAGTCGGATGCCCTGGGGGCCGACTAAACCCCTCTCAAGGAGGAGTTCGATCTGTTGGAGCAGCTGAGCCTGGTGTATAACAATCCCAACGGCAAGATCTACCGGCTGGAAGGGGAGGCGGAGCCATCGTCAGGGTGATCGTCTTTGCAGTCCTTTCGGCCGGGATTCTGCTGCTATCGTGGCCTGCAGTGCGGGATCCCCGATCCCACGGTTTCTACCGGTTCTTTGCCTTTGAGTCGGTCCTGGCCCTGGTGCTACTGAACCTGGAGCACTGGTTCCAGGAGCCCCTCGTGCTGCGGCAGATCGTCTCGTGGGTCCTGCTGGTTCTCTCGGGTTTCCTGGCTGTGCACGGATTCCGTCTGCTGCGGGTGGTCGGCCGGCCGGAGGGCCCCATCGAGCAGACGACGGTGCTGGTGGAGGTGGGCGCCTACAAGTACATCCGCCATCCCCTCTATGGCTCGCTGTTGTACCTGGCGTGGGGTGCCTTTCTCAAGCGGCCGTCGCTGGAGAGTGGAGCGCTGGTGCTGGCGGCAACCGGCTTTCTGGTGGCTACGGCCAAGGTCGAGGAGCGGGAGAACCGGGAAAAGTTCGGCGCCGAGTATGCGGCCTATGTGAAGAGAACGAGGATGTTCGTTCCATTCGTGTTATGAGGGGGAACCACGGATCTCACGGATGGCACGGACTAGGGGCGGATTGCAGGGAAGAAACGGATTGGTTGCGGATTGCAGGGAACACGCGGGTCTCACGGGTTCTGATGTTGGGGGCTCTCCGCGGTGAAGGAGAGCTTGCACTGCAGAGCACGCGGAGAGCGCGGAGACGAACGAGGGGTTTCACAGAGGACACGGATTACCCGCGGATTGCACGGATGACGTGGATCTCGCAGGTTCCACTGGTCTACTCACTGCGGGGTGAGGAGGGTGTCTCACCTCCGAGACCGCGGCGGCGAAAGGGGCGGGGGGCGACGCAGACTTGTGGTTGATGGCTGAACGGTTTATACTCCTGTCAGCCCAGTCGAGTACCGCTGGCCCGTTGGGGTTGCGGCAGTTGCCTGGGTGGGTACCTGGTGCAATGAAAGAGAGATCCATACTCCACAGAGTGCGCCCGACAGACTGGATTGCGTCCGCCCTACTTGTGACATACGTCATCGTCTTCTCCTGGTTGACCATCCGCCAGCACCAGAGCTTCAACACCCGAGCACTCGATCTGGGCAAGTTCGATCAAGCCATCTGGAACACGGCACAGGGCAGACCCTTTCAGATCACCCTGGCCGAGCATACGGTCCTTCAGAGCCACTTTTCTCCCTCGCTGGCACTGTATGCGCCGCTGTACTGGATCTGGCCTGACATTCGCCTGCTGTTCATAGCCCAATCCATCCTCTCGGGCACCGCGGGGTTTCTGATCTACTGGTTTGCCCGCAAGGAAGATCCCTGGTTGGCGCTGGCTGTGTTCGCCGCCTATCTAATGCATCCGGTGCTTCATCAGGTGAATTTGGTCGAGTTCCGCCGGCTGACGTTGGCTGGTTTTGCCACCTCGCTCGTGATGTTCGGCATGCTCCGGCGCCGCTGGGGATTGATGGCGCTCGGTCTGGCCTTGGCTCTGCTCAGCAAGGAGGACCAGGCGCTCACAGCCGTGGCCGTTGGCTTGTACCTGATTGTGATCCAGCGCAATCGCAAAGTGGGCCTGGCCACATTGCTGACTGGGTTGGGATGGCTGCTGTTGGTCCCTTTCGTTATCCTGCCCGCCCTGAGTCCTGCGTCGAGCAGCTTGAGTAGGGGGTACGGGCAGGCCGGTGCCTATCTCTCCTACCTCGGCAAGACCCCCGGGAGCATGGTACGCAACCTGATCGGGAACCCGGGCCTGCTGCTCCGCTACGCAGGACATCAGGAGCGATTGGCGGCCGTGCTGCGGTTCGTTTGGCCTACGGCTTTTCTCTTCCTGCTCGCTCCGGAGATCGCTTTCTTGCTCCTGCCTCATCTGGGGCTTCTGCTGTTGAGCACGTCGGACGCACTGGGCGAGCTGCGGGGTTGGTATCCTACCGTGTTGGTACCGGTGCTGTTCTGGGCGGTGGCTACCGGGGCATCCCGTGTACCGGCGCGTTGGCGCAGAGCGGCGATGGCTGGGCTGCTGCTGTCCAGCGCGGCTGGCTGGCTCCTGTACAGCCCTCTATGGCCGGGCGCCAGATTCGACAGCGGCCGCTACCAGGTGACCGCCCACCATCGCCAAGTAGAGTCCGCGCTGCGGCAGATACCACCAGGCGCCACCGTGGCTGCCCAGGATGCTCTTTTACCCCACCTTTCCCACCGCGAGGAGATATACCTGTTTCCCTGGATATTCGGGGATGTTCAGACCGACTATGTTGTATTCGACCGGGAGATGGGCACCTATCCGGTCCCGATTGAAGCATATCGCACTCTGTTCTACGACGTGCTGGCGGGAACAGAGTACGAGCTCGCCGATCAGACGGGTGGACTGTACATCTTTCGGCACGTTGCGACCTTGTCGCCCCAGGTGTCGTGTTGGAACACATGGGGTGAGTCGCTGACATTGACCGGGTATAGTCTGGCGGCCGCCCTGCCCGACGAGGCTTTCCAGCGGAACCCGGAGGCCTTGCCCGCAGGGTCGACTGTGCGCGTCTCCCTTTTCTGGCGCGTGGAGAAGCAGATGGGCCACAACTACTCAGTGTTCGTGCACCTGCTGGGTGCGGACGGTCGGCTATTGGCGGAGCACGACGGCTGGCCCGCCGACCAGCATCGGCCCACTAGTGTACTGCCTGCTGGGGAGACTATCCGCGATGTGCACTATCTGA
>JAUVHW010000222.1 GCA_030593075.1 Ardenticatenales bacterium | reverse complement strand
GCCCCAGAGCTGCTTGAGCCGGTTGCGCGCCGTGCTCGGCGAGTGGCGCTCGGCCACGTCGCGCAGGTAGGCCTCGCATAGCTGGCGCCTGACGTCGGCCGTCTGGCTGACGCCCTGGCTCTCGCAGAAGGTGGCCAGGTCCCGGATGGCGAAGGCGTAGGTCTCGATCGTGTTCTGCGCCTTGTTGCCGGCGCGGAGATGCAGGACGAAGGAGTCCAGGCGCGAGCCGAAGTCGTCTCGCTCGAGGCGCGCGTCTTCGAGGGCGAGGATGGTGGAGGTCATGGACTGGCTCGCAATTCTTCGGCGCGTCGGTGGAACTCCGCCTCTGCGGCCGCGAGGTCGTCGAAGGTGGCCATCCCCTGCGAGTTCCAGAAGCACTCCATGTTGCAGCCACATTGGGCAGGGCTCACGCCCCCGACGATTGCAACGGAGTATTGCTTGGGCCAATGCTGCAACAAACAATCGGCATCATGAAGCGCCTTAGCTGCGAACTCGTCACACAGCGTGAGCACCTGGCCATCGAAGTGGACGCACCTAGCCCACGGCGGGCAGCCGCACCCGTCTCGCTCGGCGCGGTGGCCGTTGCTCCCGCTCATTGCTCTTGCCCGCAGCAGCAGCGGTCAGGCAGCTCCATGAACGACGCCTTCCACTTCCCGTCGACGTGCACGACAAGCAGGCCGTCCTGGTTGCGTAGCTCGACATCTTGGCCGGCCTGCTCGGCCTGCTTCGTGATGCGGGAGTAGGTGCAGCGGTTGCACGGTGTTAGGTCGCTCATTGGCCGGCGGGCGGAACGAGGGACTCGGCCAGCAGGCGGTCCCGCATTTGGATCAGCTTGGCCTGAAGGAGGATGGCTCTGTCCTTGCGCTGCTGCTTCTCTATGGCCAGTCGCTGCTTCTGCTCTTCCAGCTTCTGTGCTGCCGCCTCTTGGCCGTCGCGGGCCACCAACCCCACGATCAACTCGGACATTATGCTGCCTGCAGCGTCCTTGACAATCCAGGAGTCCAGGGCCTCGCCCAGTACCGTGAGGTCGTCGCTCGTCAGCTTGCTTGTGTCTTCTGCCACGCTTGGTCTCCTCTCTTGGCGGGCGGGGGCGCCGGACGGGGGGAAGTCGCCCAACGCCCCGCTGCCCATGCTGGCGGGTCCGAGGCGCCCGGTCAGACCTGCAAAGTTGTCCCGAACGCCTCGGGCCGTATGTCTCACTACGGATCGCAGGTTGCGCACCCCACTGCAACCCCGCCCAAGGGCTGTGTGGCTGGATTCTGCGCCCCTACGGCTAGGCCGCAGTGGTGACACCTCGGGTGGTAGGATGCGCCCGGCAGGCTGAGCCCTACGGCTCGGCGGGCCAGCCAGACATAGCAGGCGCAGGCCAAGAAGCCGGTGAGTGCGATGGTCATAGTACCTTCTCCATCTCCTCGATCTCGCGGTTCCCGAAGAACGTGCGCGCCCGCCGCTCGAAGTGCGGGTTGAATGCTGCCCGAATGAGGAGAGCGGCCAGGGCATCGTAGGCCGTTGGCCTAGGGTGCCCGTTGTCGGCCGGCAGGCTGAGCGAGAACGACTTGTGCCCTCGGCGGATGGTCGCCCGGTATCGGCTCGGCGCCTCGTACTTGACCGCGAGCTTCAGCCCGTGATCGTCAAGGAAGCGCCGGGCTCGGAGTTCCCGGTCCGTCTGCTTGGTGATGTCCTCCAATGTTGGGGCGGTCATGTTTCTCCTCTCCCTCTTAGGTCAATCAGGGTGCCGGCAATCAGCCCGCGGGAGGTTGCTGACTGCTGGTGGCATTACGGACTACTGCCGGCACCCTCGCTGGCCTAGAGTCGCTCCTCTCTACGCGGCCTGCACACGCCAGGTGTACTCTTGGCCGGCTACCCTCGTCGCGGTCACCAGGCAGCGGCACCTCTTGCACGGGCAGATGTTCTCGTTCAGCCACTCCGCGACCCGGCTCCGCTCTAGCGCCGCTACCGCCGCCTCCGCACGTATCGTGATGATGGTCATGGCGCGCCCTCTACGATGCCTTCTTGAACCAGCGCCGCTAGGTTCTCATGTTCGTAGTCAAGGATTGTGGCTGCCTTCTCTGCCCGACGGTGCGCACCGATACAAGCTGTAGTTGCCCGCTTCAGTTCCTCATGCGCACGCGTGTAGTCCTGCTGGGCAATCCGTAGCACATGGTGCTGCTGCTTGATGGCCGCCAGCATAGTCTCTTCGCTCATGCTCTCGCTCCTCTCCACCGCTCTCTGTCCCTCCTAACGCTATCATCGGCGCCGGCGTTGCGGTCCTGAAGGCCTGCCAGGCAAATATTCGCCTCAATATTCTGCACGCCTCCACTCATCGCGTCACGTGCCGAACGGCTCTTATTGCGGGGCCGTGCGGCAGGCGGGCGAAAGAGCGAGGCGCCGGCGGGGCGGGGACCCTTGCCGGCGCCTCTGTAGCCCGGGCATCCGTGCCAGAGAGCCGGGGCGCACATCCCTTGCTTTGTGCAGGGCATCCTTGCGCTGGGCGTACCCCTCAGCGGACCACCTATTGGAGCGGCCGGCCGGGGCGCTCGGCGGAGTTGGGGACAGTGGCGGCTATCCCCACCAACCCAATCGCGCCCGGCCAACCAATGCCACCATACCACTAAGTTGGCGGCGTGTCAAGCGCGGCGCGAAGGGCTGCACATGACGGTGCGTGGGAGGCAGGGTGCATCCTCGGACAGCCAATGGCACAACCATCGCCCATGCGGAACATTTGTAGCGTCACCAGGAGCCGCAACTTCTCCGCCTCTAGGGCGACGATGTGTTGCAGGTAGCCCTGGATAAGCTCTGCCGTGTCAGCCGAAATCGTCTCAGCCATCACGCCGGGAGCACGTGAAGCGACAGCATCACCCAGCCCTCCGGGAGCTCGTCTAGCGGCGGCTCCCCGCAGCGCTGGGTGTGCGTGATCTGGGCGTGGAGGTGTAGGCGTTCATACTCCGGCAGCTCTGGGTTGAACTCGCGCAGATCGAGAATGTCGCCCACCTTGAAGGCGCGATCATCCACGCGCAACGTCGCGCGCTTCTCCCCGTTCCTGATGAGGTAGAACTCGCCAGCCCAGCTCTTCAGCTCGTGGATTCTCATTCCTCGCTCCCTACCAGGCGCTCATAGCTACCCTTGCCCCCTGTGCTTCCTATGAGGCGATGACTGCCGGGGCAGGGCGCCCAGCGCTCGACGCGGGTAAGTGCGCCCTCGGGGACAAGGCGGCGCCGCGCTGGGCCGCTGTCCAGCAGGTAACAGTACTCGTCTGGCTGTATCAGAAAATGCGCATCACCGCTCGCACGTCTTATCGGCCTCAGTGGGCCGGAAAGGATCTTCGCTTCCTCGCCGTGGCCCTCAAACTGAACGATCTCGCCTGTTTGGAACTTTGGGTCGCTCATGTGTACCTCACAATAATATACTCGGTGGGGGGTAACTACTGGGCGGTCCTCTCCTTGACGATCTTGCTGTACGCCTCGTCGATTTCCTTGAACTCGTCGGCGTCCCCCCCAGCGTCGGGGTGGAGCTTCTTCGCCAGGGCCCGGTAGGCGGCCCCGATGATCTCGGGGTCCGCGTCCGGCCGCACGCCCAGCACCTCGTAGGGGTCTCTGCCTTGCGCCGGCCCGGCGAGCTGCAGATAGGCGTTCTTCATCGTGTCCGCGATCCCGCGGACCTCGTTCATCCGCATCGCTTCGATGGCGTAGAAAATGCAGCGCAGGTTGCCCCCGTAACTCTCTTGGCTCGAGCACTCGACGGTGACGGGGATGCCGCGCAACACGAACCGCACGAACGCGTTGGTCTGTGAACGGTCCAGCCTCAACGGGATCTCGTAATCAGACACGTCCGAGTCTGACCACGAATGCGCCCGCCACTTCCTGAACTCGTCTTCGATCTCCCGGCGCGTCTGTTCCGTCGGTGCGCGGTATCTCACTTGTCCAGCTCTTTCCTCAAGATCCGCACATCGGCGCCCGCCGCAAACCCCAGCTTCACCCAGCCCTGGCCCGCGTCGATGACAGCGACGACGATCGGCTCATCGCGGCCCGGCACCCGGATCAGCACCTCCTGCTTAATCTTCCTGTGCAGCACCAGCATCTGCGGCCCCCTCCTTCAGCTTGGCCATGTCGCGCTGCAACGCGGCGAGGGCTTCCGTTCGCAGTCCGTCTGCATGGTTCTTGAGTCGGCCCGCCTCCGTGCAGGACCAGTACCCACAACCATGCCCAGCCATGTGATCGTGGAATTTCCGCTCAGCAAGTGTCGCCGCCACCAGCGGGCGCAGGTGGTTGACGGCATGGACGGTGAGGGCGGCGTTGGCGCGTTCTTGCTCCGCACTCAGCCCGCTGTCGTGGTGCGGCACCAAGACGGGGCGGATGTCGCTGCCTTCGCCAGCATCCCATATCCATCTTACATCGAGGCTAAGCCTCCACTCCTGCGGGCTCGCCGCCGCTATCAGCCTGTCCAGGTCCGCGAGTACGCCTGTCATGGGCGGGGCCCCCTCACCGCATCCTAGTAATGGAAGTCCGCGCAGGTCAGCCCGAACCGGTACAGCACTATGAAGATGTCCCCGAAAAAGTCCACTATCCCATCCTCGTTGTGGTCGGCCAGGTGGTTCCACTCCGGGCCATCCCTGGTCTGTCCCATCACCAGCGCAGTGGCCATGACGTCCCCGAACAGGTCGATAACCTGGTCGTTGTTCAGGTCCGGGCAGGCCATCAGCCTCAGCTCGAGCACTTGGCCGCCCTCGAGTCCGCAGACCGTGCGCACAGCATCGTCCTGGGCATTGAGGGCGTAGAACCAGCGCGGCCCTCCATCGACCGACACAGCGCCGACTCCGCCCCGAAGGCCCTTGATGTTGTATCGGATGCATCCCAGTGACACCTCGGACGGGTCAGCCATCTCAAGCGTGATGTAGTGCTCGCCCCTGAGGAAGCATTCTCTAGTCCGGCACGGGAGCTCGCCGGGTTCCGGACTGTCCGTACACGCGAAATGCCCGCTCACAACGCCCGGCTTATCGACAATCACCCGGGCCCGCAACCCGAAGTGCTCGATGTCCCCGCTCCCTTCCCACGGCGGGGCCGGCGCGGAGTATGTACACCGCTCGCTTAGCTGGCTGAGGTCAATCCTCACGTCTTGCGGCGCGGCCGCCCCCAGCCGCCCGCCCTCACCCATCAGCACCACGGGCACCATCAGCGCCACGACCACGACCCATCCAACCATCTGTCTCATGTTCATGTGCAATCCTCCTTCTCGCTTATCTCATGCCCACCACCATACCACCAATCCCGGCGCTCCGCAAGCACCAGGACGACCCCCCGAAGGATACGCCTGGTGGCACGCTCTGCGAGAAACCCATCGCCCTCAGATGCGCGTCAGCGCGGGCAAAAAGGAACGCCCCCGTTGGATAGGGGCGCCCCTGGTTGCGGCGGCTCAGCGTGCTCTCCGTGGCGCTACGGGGTGTTGTGGGCGCTAGTGCCACTCGGCTTTCTCGTACTCGGGGAGGTCGCTCACGATGGCGTAGGCCAGCTCGTGGCTGACTTCCTCGATTGCTTTGAATACTGGCTGGTCTGACGCGGTGCCTTCCGAGCACTGGTAGAGCCAGCAGTGCATCGCCTTCAGGACGGTGCACCGGCTCAGCATGTCAGAGCGAACCGACTTGTATTCGTACGCCTTGGGGCCGATGGTTCCCGGTAGGGAGTCC